>NZ_JAERKU010000031.1:0-848 GCF_018256955.1 Acetobacter persici | reverse complement strand
CTAGGGCCTGTTAGACCTTGAATGCCAGAACGGACTGCATAGCTGTTTATGATGAGTATGATGCAGTCTGTCTTTTCTGATACCGCATGGTCCGTCTGGGAGCCTTTGATCGAGGAAGTCCGTCCGAAGGGCAAGACCCCACCGAAGAACCTTCGACGGACGATATCTGCGATCTTCTGGCGCCATCAGAACGGTGCAAAATGGCGCGCTCTGCCATCTGAATTTGGTCCTTGGTGGATTGCCGCACAGTTGTTCATTCGCTGGTCGAAGCTTGGGGTGTGGCAGCGCCTCTTTGAAAAAGTCAAAGGCAAAGATCAGGCCCTCGGCATGGTTTTTCTCGATGGCACGACGATCCGTGCCCATCACAAGGCAGCTGGGGCCGCCAAAAAGGGGGATGCAGAGGATGCCTCAGGGATCGTGAGGCACTTGGCCGCTCACGTGGAGGCTTTGGCACCAAGGTCTGCGTAGCCGCAGATGGACACGGCAGGGCGCTGTCCTTCACACTGTCGCCCGGGCAGGCACACGAACTGCCATCCGCTTATTCCTTGCTCGACGATCTGCCATACCCACCGACCTATGTCGTCTGTGACCGTGGATATGCCTCGCATAAATTCCGCGAATATCTCTGGAACTGGGGATCTCGTCCTGTCATCCCGCCAAGGAGGAATGATGCAGAAGTCGCCTGTCCAAAATGGGCTTACAGACACCGACATCTGGTTGAAAACCTGTGGGCAAGGCTCAAGGAGTGGCGGGCTGTCGCGACCCGATACGAAAAGACAGCCGCATCCTTTCTTTCCGTCATCCTCATCGCCGCTACAGCAGACTATATCAAGGCCTAACAGGCCCTA
>NZ_JAERKU010000030.1:0-1171 GCF_018256955.1 Acetobacter persici | reverse complement strand
ATACCAATTTGTTTTTGCTATGACCCATGAGCCCAGTCGCGCAATCCGAGGGACATAATGCGCCATGGCTGCTCGGTGAGCTGGTTCCACGCATGGCAGGCGATATCGACGATATCGTCATAGGTTCTGAAGATTCTGTTTGAGAGCCATGTATTGCGCATAAACTGCCAGACGTTTTCCACAGGATTGAGTTCGGGAGAGCGTGGCGGGAGCGGCATGATGGTGATGTTGGGGGGAACCGTCAGTTTCAGACTGGTATGCCATGCTGCCTGATCCAGGATGAGGACGGCGTGACTTTGCGGTGCAACGACCTGGGCGATTTCCTTGAGATGGAAATTCATCGCATGAATGTTGCACACGGGGAGAACAAGAGCAGCCCCTTTTCCCTGAGCGGGGCAGATTGCCCCGAAAATCCAGGCGGATCGGGTCCTTAGGTCGGCTGTCGCCCGGGGGCGGGTTCCCCGCTTCGCCCAGCGCCGTGTCAGCTTCGTTTTCTGGCCGATCCTTGCTTCATCCGCCCACCACAGTTCGATATTTTCTCCGGGGTGACAGGCGCTGATTGCGGCAAGGGCATCAGGAAAATCTTTTTAAAAATGTCCTGGGCATCCGGGTTCTGGGCATAATGCCGGGGGCGTGGCGTCAGCAGACGAAAATTCTCACTGCGGACAATCCTGCTCAACCAGGAAACAGACAGGCTGACCCCGTGCTCTTCATGAAGCCAGGCGCACAGATCACGCAATCGCCAGCGCACCACGCCATGAGCCGAAGGAATGGGACCGTCTTCAATCCGCTGCGCCAGAGCCTCCATGACGGAAGGTGTGATGCGGCGGGCAGCACCCCCACCATGACGATCAATCAGCCCCGCAGGCCCTTGCGCGTTAAAGCGCAAAACCCAGTCCCGAACGATCTGTCGATCCGTTCCCGCAAGACGGGCCGCCTCGCCACGCGTTGCCCCGTCATAAATCGCGGCAAGCGCCAGAAGGCGCCGCGACTGGGCCGCATGTCTGCTTCGTCGCGCCAGACCTCGCATGCTCGCTGCATCATAATCTTCTCGGAGTGCGACCGCCTTGCTCATCAGGGATACCTTCCTTCAATGACGGTATCCTGTGAATCACAATTCAACGCCTATGTGTACCCCCCCCCCTGAGTCACAGCCAAAACAAATTGGTAT
>NZ_JAERKU010000002.1:0-502383 GCF_018256955.1 Acetobacter persici | reverse complement strand
CCCGCCGCCACCCAAACCGCCAACGCAACCAACGGCTCCGGAAGGCGCTGTGCATGTGCAGATCAGCACACCGCCCGCTGGGAACCAGACCACCCCCGCCCCCTTTGGACACGCAAAATGAGCACCAGCCCGCACGCCGAAAGCCTGCCGTACCGCCCGAATGTCGCCGCCATGATTTTTCGGGCGGATGGCCGTATTCTCATTGCCCGGCGTACAGACCAGCCCGGCGCGGGTGGCCCGCTTTCAGAAGGGATCTGGCAGTGCCCGCAAGGCGGCATTGATGACGGGGAAGAGCCGGAAGCAGCCGTATTCCGGGAAGTGCATGAAGAGCTAGGCCTCCCCTTCGGCATGCTCCACATCCTGCAGGAGCACCCGGACTGGATTACGTATGACCTGCCCGAGTATCTGATTGGCAAGGCTCTGGGGGGCCGTTTCCGCGGGCAGACACAAAAATGGTTTGCGCTGGCCTTTACCGGCACTGATGCCGATATCCGGCTTGATGCCCAGACCCCGCCGGAATTTGACGCCATCCAGTGGATTGAACTGGCTGATCTGCCCTCTGGCAATGTTGGCTTCAAAAAACCGATTTATGAGCGGCTGGTGCAGGCTTTCGCCCCGTTCGCGGCCCCGGCACACCCCTCCTCCACCTGATTTTCTCCAAATGTGACGAGCATAAAAAAGGGCGGGAAGAGGATCTCTCTTCCCGCCCTTTTTAAAACAGATGTCTGCGCTGTATTTAATGCGCAGCCGTCGGCTTGCCGCCGCTCTTGATGTTGGAGAGCAGGAAGCAGAACGGCACACACAGGAACGCCCCAATACCGAGGATCATGAAGACCTCGTTATAAGTCAGCATCGCGACCTGACGGGAGAACTCCTGAAACTGCACATGCTGCGCAACACTCTGCGCGGCCTCAGGCGTCAGTCCACGGTTGATGCCCGCATTCTGCGCCTGTGTCAGATACTCGTTATACGGTTCGTGATACGGCGTCATCCAGTGGACCATATGCGCCTGATGCGCCTGTTTCCGCTCCATCAGCAACGCCGTAGCCCCGGAAATAGCCAGAGACCCCAGCACGTTACGGGACATGCTGAACAGGGCGGACGCATCCGCATTCAGGCGTTCCGGAACGGTGGAATAGGCAATGGTAGACAGCGGCACGAACAGGAAGGCAAGACACGCCGTCTGACTCATCCGGAACAGCACCAGATGCTTGAAATCAAGCAGCGGTGCGAGCTGGGCAGAGAAGAACAGGGAAACGCCCATCAGCCCGAACCCCAGAGCAATCACGCTGCGCACGCTGGTAATACTCATCAGCTTGCCCACAAAGGGGATCAGCACAATCACCGCAATCCCGCCCGGTGAGAGGATCAGCCCGGACAGCGTCGCCGTATACCCCATAACCTGCTGGGCAAACTGCGGCACGATAATAGCAGAGGCGTAAAGCAGCGCCCCCATGGCCCCCATCATGGCTGTGCCGACCGCAAAGTTACGGTCCTTGAAAACCCGCAGATCCACCGCAGGCTTGTCCGTATGCAGCAGCCACAGCACGGCACCGCCCAGCCCAAGCACCGCCAGAACGCACATCACGCGGATAAAGGTGGAGCCAAACCAGTCGGCGTCCTCACCACGGTCCACCATGACCTCAAGGCAGCTAAACCCGATGGTGATCAGGCTGATACCAATGACATCAATCGGCGCTTTACGCTTTCTGGCCCATGGCGGGTCTTCCACCAGTGCGGCAACGCCAAGGGTGGTCAGGAAACCGAACGGCACGTTGATGAAGAAAATCCAGCGCCATGAGAAATTGTCGGTAATCCAGCCCCCCAGCGTAGGGCCAATCACTGGCCCGACAACTGCGGCAATTGCCGTAAGCCCGAAAGCTGCCGCGCGCTTTTCCGGCGGGAAGCTATCCAGAATAATGGATTGCTGGTTGGGTTGCAGACCGCCCCCAAAAAAGCCCTGCATCATGCGGAAGATAATCAGCTCCGCCAGACTGGTGGCCATACCACACAGAAAGGAGGAAACCGTAAACATGACAATACAGACCATAAAGTATCGTTTTCGGCCAAAGACCTTCCCCAGCCATCCGGAGATAGTGAGAACGATACCGTTTGCGACGAGGTAGGCCGTCAGCGTCCATGTCGCATCATCGTAGGTGCTGGAGAGGCTCCCGGCGATGTGCGGCAGGGACACGTTGACGATTGTCGTATCCAGAATTTCCATGAACGCCGCCATCGTGACGATAAAGGCGACGGACCACGGATTATGTTTGGGCTTCCACCCTCCGGCGGCAACCTCGTCCTGCGTGCTCATTGTGCGGCGGTCTCATGGCCTGCTGTGGACGCCGCTCTCTGGCGCTGCGCCACGGCCTGCTGCACATCGTGCGGCGCGGCATCCGCACGGCCCTGTGTATCCACATGCACCACGGGCACGACGGACATCCCGAGAGCAAGCTGCTGGTTCGGGTCCAGACCATCATCAATCAGAATTTTCACCGGCACACGCTGGACAATCTTCACGTAGTTGCCGGTCGCGTTTTCAGGCGGGAAGGCGCTGAAGGTCGCACCCGTTCCCTTCTGGAGGGAGTCCACATGGCCGTGCAGCTTGAGGGACGGATAGGCATCCACCTTGATATCCACCGTCTGACCGGGGCGGATATGGGTAATCTGCGTTTCCTTATAGTTGGCCACAACCCAGACTTCCGGCTCAACAATGGAGAACACAACCTGCCCGGCGCGGACGTAATTGCCCTGCTCCAGATTACGCTGTGAAATCCAGCCATCACACGGAGCGCGGATCACCGTCCATTCCAGATTGAGGTTGGCGTTATCCAGTTCGGCCTGATCCGCTTTGGCCTGACCTTCCTGCTGGCTGACCGTAATCTGGGCATTTTTGATATTCGGCTGCACCGGCGTTGCAATCTGCACCGCACCCTGTGCTTCCAGAACCTGCGCTTTGGCGGCATCCAGCGCGGCCCGCGCATAATCAATATCCTGCTGAGACGTTGCAGCGCGTTCCACGGAATGCTGACGCTTATAATCCGTTTCCGCTTTGAAGAGCTGCGCCTTGGCAGACGCCAGGTTCCCCTGCGCCCGGACAAGCTGGCCGGGATAGCTCTGCATCGCCACGATATGCATCATATCACTGGCCTGCATGGCCGCCTGAGATTTTTCTAAAAGACCTGCGGCCTTATCACGCGCGGCCTGCCAGTCTCTGGGGTCGATGCGGGCCAGAATCTGCCCTTTGCGGACAAACTGGTTATCATTCACCAGCAGTTCCGTCACATACCCGCCCACATGCGGCGCAATGGAGACGGCACGGCCTGCGGTAAACGCATCATCCGTTTCCACTTCATTACGCGTCAGGAACCAGTACACCCCGGCCGCTACCGCCAGCACAATCACAACGCATGTCAGAATAATCTTGGCGCGCCCGCTTTTCTTTTTTTCCGGCGGATTTTTCTCTGGCGGGGCGCCCCCGTTATCAGACGTTGCATCAGACTGTTCGTTATAGTCGTCGGCCATTCTGTTTCCCGTCCCTGAGACACACTTCAACACATAAAGTCAGTCACGGATGCTTCTGCTTCCGCCGCGCTGACCGATCGGTTCGGTCAGTATGTGGCATGATCCCAAAAAGGCTTCAAGCGGGCAGACGGCCCGCAAGGGCGTATCCGGCCCTAAAGCCTTGTCGGAACGACCAAAAAAAGACTCGCTTTAGTGCTCCAGTCCCTGCGTCCGGACCAGCCGGGCGTAGAGACCATCCTGCGCAATCAGTTCATCATGCGTGCCATATTCCACGGCCCGCCCTTCCCGCATGACCACCACCAGATCCGCCGAGCGGATGGTGGAGAGCCGGTGCGCCACCACAATGGTTGTACGGGCGTGGCGCAGGGTGCTGAGGGCTTCCTGAACAGCGGCTTCGTTCTCGCTATCCAGTGCGCTCGTCGCCTCGTCCAGCAGCAGCAGGCGCGGGTTGCGCAGCAGGGCGCGGGCCAGAGCCACACGCTGCCGCTGCCCGCCGGACAGACGCTGCCCACCGGGGCCAACCACTGTGTCATACCCGTCGGGCAAGGCGAGAATGAACGGTTCCGCAGC
This sequence comes from Acetobacter persici, assembly GCF_018256955.1. Classification (NCBI taxonomy): domain Bacteria; kingdom Pseudomonadati; phylum Pseudomonadota; class Alphaproteobacteria; order Acetobacterales; family Acetobacteraceae; genus Acetobacter; species Acetobacter persici. The sequence continues at coordinate 498,288 of NZ_JAERKU010000002.1, read as the reverse complement.
CGCAGCTCGGGCTGCGTCACGCACTGCCTCGTCAGACGCATTCTCCAGCCCGATCAGAATGTTGTCCCGGATGGACAGATCAAACAGCAACGGGTCCTGACTGACGTAAGCAATCGCATGCCGCAGGCTGGACAGCGTGAGATCCCGCAGGTCTACCCCATCCAGCAAAATCCGGCCGGACGTGACATCATGCAGGCGCGGCACGAGTGAAAGGGCTGTGGATTTACCCGCGCCAGAGGCCCCGACAAGCGCCACCGTAAAGCCCGGAGCAGCCTCCAGACTCAGGCTTTCCAGCCCCACGCGCCCGTCCGGGTAGACAAACCCGACATTTTCAAACGTCAGATGGCCATGCCCCGGTGGCAGGGCAATAGCGCCGGGCCGTTCCAGAACGGCCGGTTTTTCATCAATCACGTCAAACACGCGCACAAGGCCCGCCAGACCTTCCTGCAAGGCGGCATTCAGCGCGCCCAGCGCCCGCAGCGGACGCGCCGCCAGCAGAAGGGCCGCCACAAAACCGGAAAAATCCCCGAGCGTTGCGCCGCCCATGGCCGCACGCCAGCCCGCAAAGCCAAGCACCGCCGCTACGGCAGAACCACCCAGAGCTTCCAGCAGAGGGTCAACACGCGCCCGGCCACGGGTAATACGCAGCATCGCGTTATAAAGATGATCAAAAGAAAGAGCCGCCCGCGCACTTTCCTTCTGCTCCATGCCGTACACCCGCACGGTGCGCGCCTGAGAAAAACTTTCAGTCAGGAACGCCGCGGTCTCCCCGATTCTTTCCTGCATCCCGCCGGACGCCCGGCGCACGCGCTTGCCCAGTTTCTGGATCGGCACGGCCGCCACCGGGTACAGCAGGCCCGCAATCAGGCTCAGTTCCCAGTCCATATAGAACATGGAGGCAATCAGCCCGACCACCGTCACCACATCGCCCAGAGAGTTGACGGCGCGAATCATCGCCTCACGGATAGAAACGGCATCGGTCGTAAAACGCGCGGCCAGTTTGGCGGGCGGCTCGCGCTCAATACGGGTCACATCCGTCTGGACCAGATGGTCAAACATCTCACCCTGCAAGCCGCGAATCACCACCAGCACCAGCCCCTGCGCCGCCAGCGTCTGCGCATACTGGGAGGCCGCCTTGGAAATGGTAATCAGCACCACCAGCAGCGGCACCTGATACAGAATACGGGAATCATGCGTGGCAAACATGTCCAGCGCACGCTGGATCACCAGCGGATACAGAGCCGTCAGGGCGGCTGTCAGCACCGTCAGCACAATTACGGCGGTAATCCGTGCGGGGTGCAGGCGCACCTGCTCCCGCCAGAGGCGATTTAGCAGAACACGAGAGTCGTCGGGCAGCAGGGAACGGCGGCTGGCGGCAGCCGCACCATCAGGCTTTGCAGAAGTCATGCCAGACCTCTACCAGCCTCACACGCTGCTATGCAAAGGGGCAGCCTAGCTTTGGGATTTTAAAACCTTTTTCAGGAAGGCCAGACAGGCCTCGGCCGAGGCTGTACAGCCCTCGGCCAGCCACCACGCCCGTACCTGCTCCAGCACCGCACCAACCTGTGGCCCCGGCGGATGGCCCGCGGCCAGAACATCCCGCCCCGCCAGCGGAAAAACCGGCGGCGTCATGGCGGACAGCCGGGTTCTGAGCGCCAGCCAGTCAGCGCTGGAGGCGTTTTTCTCTGCGTCTTTCGTCCCGGCGGTCCACTCCCCCTCAGCCCGGTCGGCCTGCTCAAGCCATGTGCGGCCAAGCAACATCTCCGGCGGCTCCTGTGCCAGCAGACGCCGCAGATCAGCATCCGTCATGTGCGGCTGAGGGACTGGCGGGCTGGAAACCCCTTTCAGAAAAGCCGCCTCTGCTTTTGAGAGTTTCAGACGACGGGCGAGGTCTCCCTTGTCTTCAGGCGCCAGCCCCGCCAGCCGCAAAACGGCATCCGCCGGCGCACCCTCCACGACCATCCGGGTGAGGCGCGCCCCTGTCACCCCACTGGGGAACAGGACCGCCAGAACGCCGGTCTGCTCCATCAGGCTCAGCGTCTCCGGCACAGCAGGGCCGGTCAGAAGACGTTTGAGTTCGGACCAGATCCGCTCAACAGAAAGGCCACGCAGCAAACCGGCCTGCGCCGTAACAGCCTCTATTGCCTCGGCATCCGGCTGCCCCCTGCCATATCGGGCCTGAAAGCGGAAAAAGCGGAGAATCCGCAGCGCATCTTCCGCAATGCGGGTTGCGGCATTGCCCACAAACCGCACCAGCCCCTGCGCAAGATCCTGCTGCCCGCCAAAATAATCATGCAGCACCCCGTCCCGCCCGCGGGACATGGCGTTCATGGTAAAATCACGCCGGGCAGCATCCTCCCGCCAGTCTGCTGTCCAGACCACGACGGCATGGCGGCCATCCGTCTCCACATCCCGGCGCAGGGTGGTGATTTCATACGGGGCGGACTCAATCACCGCTGTCACGGTGCCATGGGCCAGCCCTGTGGGAATGGCTTTAATCCCGGCCTGCTTCAGCGTAGCCAATACCTGTTCCGGCGGCTCTGGCGTCGCGAGGTCAACATCCGCGACGGAACGACCCATCATCAGGTCCCGCACCACGCCGCCCACCAGCCGGGCCTCCGGCAGAACCTGCCAGAGCAGCCCGAGCGCATGCCTCTGCTGTGCGGATAAATGCGTCTGCGCAGCCTGCGGGCCGGATGTCATGTGCCGCAAGGTTCCGCAGGCAGACGCGCCAGCGGGAAGAAGCAGTCACAACTCCACACCCCCATGCAGGGCACCCCCTCACACTGGCCCGGCTCCGCCAGTGCAGCCAGTTCATACCAGACCGGGCGGGAGAGCCGGGCTTCTATAGGAAAGCGCCCGTCCCCGGCCCTTACGAGCAGATAAGGCGGGCACCCGCCGTCCCCACAGGCTTCATTCGGCACATTCCAGACCGCCCGAATCGGATGCTCACGGCTGGCGACAACAGGCTCGTCCACATTGGTACGGAAGCACAGCTTCTGCATGCGGCCGCAGCCTTTCCAGTCCAGTTCCACCGCCAGAAAGGGCACATCCTCGACCTCAATCGTGCCGGTTTCAAACGGGGAGCGCAGCAGATACGCGCCCGCCTCATCCCGCGTCAGCATGGAGCCAAACAGGCAGAGCATTTCCTTCCGCTTGATGGGTGAGCCTCGATAAAGCCAGACACCATCACGACGAATAAGAAACGGCAGCGTCCTCTGCCCCTCGTGCTGCCCTGCTTTTTCCGTACAGGCAGTGGCGCGGGGCACCGCATTCTTCTGGGTCTGGCCTTCAGCATTCACCGGTGGAGCATCCTGTTCGTGACTGTTTCACTGCAATGAGCATGATATAGGGATGATACCATGCTTGATGTAAGCCCTGTATCTGTCAGACTGGACCCATGACCTCATCAGACACATCGCCCCTCGCCGCCCAGCCTGCCACCATGCCTGATGTGCGTGAAGCGGATATGATCTGTGAACGCCTCCAGCACGCCCGGCAGGAAACCTCCCGCATCATCTTTGGTCAGGACAAAGTGATCAGCCAGACGCTGACCGCCATTCTGGCCGGGGGCCATGCGCTGCTGGTGGGCGCGCCGGGTCTGGGCAAAACGCTGCTGGTTACAACGCTGGGCACCGTTCTGGGGCTGGATGCACGCCGTGTGCAGTTTACGCCGGACCTGATGCCCTCCGACATTACCGGCAGTGAAATTCTGGATGAAGACGCCTCAGGCCGCCGCAGCTTTCGCTTTGTGCCCGGCCCGGTCTTCTGCCAGTTGCTGATGGCTGATGAAATCAACCGCGCCAGCCCGCGCACCCAGTCCGCCCTGTTGCAGGCCATGCAGGAACGCCGCGTGGCGGTTGCCGGGGCGGAGCATCCGCTCCCCCGCCCGTTCCATGTTCTGGCCACCCAGAATCCGCTGGAGCAGGAAGGCACCTACCCCCTGCCGGAAGCCCAGCTTGACCGCTTCATGCTGCAAATTCCGCTGACCTTCCCGGACGAGCAGGCGGAACGCACCATGCTGCTCGCCACCACCGGCACGCAGGAAGCGCAGGCCCAGCCGGTGATGGACACCGCAGGCCTGACAGAGGCACAGGCGCTGGTCCGCCGTCTGCCCGTGGGTGAGAAAATTGTGGATGCCATTCTGGAACTGGTCCGCTCCGCCCGGCCTGAAACATCGCCTGACAGCACCCTCCGCATACAGATTGCGTGGGGCCCCGGCCCGCGCGCCGCACAGGCCCTGATGCTGGCGACGCGCGCCCGCGCCCTGCTGGACGGACGGCTCTCCCCCAGTCTGGACGACGTGATTGCCCTCGCCCGCCCTGTGCTGGCGCACCGCATGGCCCTCACCTTTGCGGCCCGGGCAGACGGCGTGCTGCTGGATGATGTGCTGACGCGGCTCGTCAACCGGCTGGGCTAACCCTTTGGTCCGGCCTGCTTTTTCACTGCCCGCATTCCTGCGCCGCCTGCGGCCGCAAGCGCAGACCACAGCGCAGACGGCTGACGGCTCTGGCCTGCCGGGGAACACCTCTGGCACATCCGCGTCTGGCGGTCTGTTTGGGCGTGTGCGGCACGGCATGCCGCAACCAGTCTCCTCCTCCGCCAGCAACGTGGCCTCGGCTCTGGCGGCGCGCCTGCCGGGGCTGGTGCTTCAGGCTGACCATATTGCCGCCACGCTGTTTGCCGGGCAGCATGGCCAGCGCCGGTCCGGCAGCGGGGAAACCTTCTGGCAATACCGGCAGGCCTTGCCCGGTGAACCCGCAAACCATATCGACTGGCGACAGTCCGCGCGAAGCACCCATGCCTATGTGCGGGAAACGGAAGCAGAATCCGCCCAGACTATTTTTATCTGGTGTGACCTCTCCCCCTCCATGGCATGGCGCTCCAGCGCCTCACTGCCGGAAAAGCAGGACAGCGCGATTCTGATCGCGCTCGCAACGGCCTCCCTCCTGCTGCGCAATGGGGAGCGGGTGCAGCTTTTAACGCCCTCCGGCCCGGCTGTTCTGCCCCCCGGAGGCAGCGGGCTGGAGCGTCTGGCGCTCGGGCTGGCCCAGCTTGCCGCGTCTCCGGCATCCGCACGCCACGCCCTTCCTCCCTCCTCCGTTCTGCCGCGTTACGCACATCTTCTGATTGTGAGCGATTTTCTATGCGCCGAGGAGGCGTTCCAGACCTGCCTGCATCATCTGGCCGGTCGCCCGGTCCGCAGCCATCTGGTGCAGGTGACGGACCCGGCGGAACGCACACTCCCGTATCAGGGTCGTGTGCGTTTTGAAGGGCTGGAAGGCGAAGCGGAGATTGACCTGCCAAACGTGCAAACCCTGCAACAGGATTACAGGCGTCTGATTGAAGCCCGGACGGCGCAGCTTACAGCCCTCGCCACCCGTTATGGGCATGACCTTGTTCTGCACAGCACGGATCAGTCGCCCATGCCTGCGCTGCTGGCGCTCCATACGCTTCTGTCTGGGCACACGGGTCCGTCCGGTAAGGGTGGGAGGCAATCATGATCTTTCTTGCCCCGCTGGCCCTTTTCGGCCTGCTCACCCTCCCGCTCGTCTGGTGGCTGCTCCGCGCCACGCCGCCTACTCCCCGCGTGCAGCGCTTTCCGGCGGTCGCGCTGCTGCGCGCCTTGCGCCCGCACCAGACTGACGCCGTTCGTTCCCCGTTATGGCTGCTACTGGTCCGGCTGGCTGCCGTTGCCTGTCTGGTGCTGGGGCTGGCGCAGCCGGTTCTGCCGGGGGACCGTCTGCCCAGCGCCGGGCACGGGCCGCTCCTGCTGGTGATGGACGATGGTCTTTTTGCCGCGTCAGACTGGGGCCGCCGCATTGCCACCGCGCAAGGGCTGGTGGACGATGCTGACCATGCCGGACGCACTATTCTGTTCTTCCGCACGGCACCCGCAGCCGACGGGCACCCGGCGCAGCCTCCCGCACCCCGGTCCGCTGCCGCCATCCGGCAGGAACTGGACAGCATGCGCCCCGCTCCCTGGCGCACGGATAGAGCCGCAGCGGCTCACGCACTGGCCACTCTGCCCCACACCAATGGCTCTGTGCTGTATCTGGCAGATGGTGTCGCGTCTGGTGGTGAGGACTTTGCCCGTGCCCTCCGCGCATTCGGCCCCGTTCAGGAAATCCGTTTTCCGGACGCCTCCGTGCTGACCCTTGCGCCTGCGGCGGAACGCACCGGCACGCAGATGGCGCGCCTGCTGGCTCTGCCGCTCCCGGCTCCGCGCTCCCTTTCCGTGCGGGTGCACGCGCAGGATGGCGGGACGCTGGCTGTCCTGCCGCTGGTTCTGCCTGCCGGAGCCGCGCAGATGGATGTGCCCGTCACGCTGCCAACGGCCGTCCGCAACCGGATTGACCAGATTTCTCTGACCGGACAAAGCAGCGCTGCCACGACGCTCCTGTTTGATGAAGGGGACCGTCTGCGCCCCGTCGGACTAATGACTTCCGGCGCGGCTGATACCCCGCTGATCGGCCCGCTGTTCTACCTGCGCCGCGCTCTTGCCCCCACGGCGGACCTGCATGAAGGCACTCCGGCCACCCTGCTGGCCCAGCCGCTTTCCGTTATCATCGCGCCGGATGGTACGCTGGCCAACCCGGCTATCCGCCAGAAAGTGAAAGACTGGGTGAAAAACGGCGGCACCCTGATCCGCTTTGCAGGCCCGGCTCTGGCTGGCGCGCAGCACGGCACGGAGCCGGATGGCAGCACGCCTAACGCTCCGGCGGGTGAGGACATCGACACGTCAGACAACCACCCGGCGAGCGACCCGTCTGCTGACCCCACTTCTGACCTGCTGCCCGTCGCCCTGCTGGACGGCTCCCGCCAGCTTGGTGGCACCATGACGTGGGGTGCCCCCCAGAAGCTGGCCGCTTTTGACGCCACATCCCCGTTCCATGGGCTGGAGATCCCGGCGGATGTCACGATCTCCCGGCAGGTTCTGGCCAGCCCTGTGGCGGATCTTGCGGCCCATAACTGGGCACGGCTGACGGACGGAACCCCGCTTGTCACGCACGCGGCGCTGGGTAAGGGGGATATCATTCTCTTTCACGTCAGCAGTACAGCGGACTGGTCCAACCTGCCGCTGTCCGGTCTGTTTGTCTCCATGCTGCAACGGCTGACAGACCACGCCAATGGCGTCACCATCCCGGCGGATGACACACTTCTCGCCCCGGTGCTGACACTGGACGGAGACGGCGTGCTCGGCCCGCCGCCGCCTGCGGCACGAGGCCTGAAAGCAAGCGATTTTGCACACACGCCCGTTTCCCCCGCACACCCTCCGGGCCTGTATGGGCCGCGCGCTGCGCGCCGTGCGCTCAATGCCAGCAGCCAGATGACTACCCTCACAGCCGCAGCCCCTGTGGGTACGCTGACCAGCCCCGCCGGACGCAGGCCAGATACCGCACTGGCCCCCGTTCTGCTCTGTCTGGCAGCGGCCTTGCTTCTGCTCGATGGTCTGCTGGTTCTCGCCATGCGGGCCGGGTTCTCCCTACCCGGCATGACCAGACAGTCTCCGGGGAATCCCTCCCGCAAATCCTCCCTGCGGCCTTCTGGCAAACAGGGTTTATCCCTGCTTGTAGCCTGCGCGCTCACACTTCCGGCCCTCGCCTCCGCGCAGACGGCAACGGCCACACAGGCACAGGCACCAGTGCAATCCCCCGATGCCGCCGGACCAACGGCACAGCCTGCCGGGCCGGTTTCCGGAACCCCTGCAACGCCATCGCCCTCCGCCGCCAGCCCGACGCCGGTGCCCGGAGCAGCACTGGAGACGCGGCTGGCCTATGTCATTACCGGGCATGACGAGATTGATACCGTCTCCCGGCAGGGGCTTCAGGGTCTGTCCGACTATACCAACGCCCGCACTTCCGCCATGCTCGGACACCCGGACGGTGTCAGGCCGGGGCAAGATGATCTGAGCTATTACCCGCTCCTCTACTGGCCTATCACGCCGGACGCCGCTCCCACACCGGCCATGACGGCAGCTCTCACCGCGTTTATGGCACATGGCGGCATTGTGCTGATTGACACACAGGGGCAGGATTCCGGCAATCAGAGCGATAGCTCCGGCCCCTACGCCGGAGACGCCCCCGGCACACGGTCCGCCTTACGGCGCCTGACCGCTGGCCTGCCCATCCCGCCGCTGATGACCATGACGGACCACCATCTGCTGGCACACACATTTTATATGCTGCATGACTTTCCGGGCCGGTATGCGGAACAACCCGTCTGGGTTGCGCGGGAGGGAGAGGCCGAGAATGATGATGTCAGCCCGGTCATTATCGGCTCCGCGGACTGGGCGCACGCATGGGCCGTGGATGAAAACGGCAATACGCCGTTCGCGGTGCTGCCGGATGGCGCGGACCAGCGGCAACTGGCCTATCGTTTTGGCGTCAACACCATCATTTATGCGCTGACCGGCAACTACAAGGCCGATCAGGTGCATGTGCCCATGTTGCTCAAGCGGCTGGGGGAATAAGCACCATGCCCCACTCTCTTGTTCCGTCCGTTGCCCGCTCCGTTGGTTTTGCCCCGCTTGTGCCGGTCTGGCTGCTGGTCACTCTGGCCGTGCTGGCGGCGGGGTTGTGTGTGTTTGCGCTGCTCCGGCGCACAAAAGGCGCATTCTTCCGACTGGCGGCCATGCTCTCGGTGCTGGTGTGGCTGGCCGGGCCACAGCGCCTGCATGAAAGCTGGCATGTGCTGCCGGAAACGGCCCTGCTGCTGGTTGATCAGTCTCCCTCCATGTCTGTTGGCCAGCGCGCCGCCATTGCGCGGCAGGCCGCCAGCACACTGGCACAGGCCCATACGGAAGGGCTGACACTCCGCACCGTTACGGTCCGCAGTTCCGGCCATAACGGCACCCGCCTGTTTGACGCGCTGGAACAGGCCGCGGCAGACGTGCCGCCCGACCAGCTGGCCGGGGCTGTCATGATTACGGATGGTCAGGTTGCCGATATCCCGGCTGGCGCTAGCGCGGCCTCCGTGCCCGACCGGCTGCGCCCGACCACCCCGGACGGCCAGCGGATAACCCTGCCCCTGCATATTCTGCTGCCCGCAAAAGGCGAAGAAACGGACCGCCAGCTCCGTATTCTGCAGGCACCGCCCTATGCCATTGTTGGCCAGCCCGCCAAACTCCGTATTCAGGTCGATGATGCCGGACCGGGCACCACACCGGGCGCGCAGGCGGATATCACGCTCCGCGTCAATGGGGATGATCCGGTGATCATCCCCGTCCGTACGGGGACGCCACAGGATATTTCCCTGCCGGTGCCGCATCCGGGCCAGTTACTGGTCAGCCTGTCCGTCGCCCCGCTGGAGGGCGAGGTTTCTCAGCTTAACAACCAGTCTGTCACGCGGATTACCGGCATCCGGGACCGGCTGCGCGTCCTGCTGATTTCCGGCACCCCTAATCAGGGTGAGCGCGTCTGGCGGCGTTTGCTGAAGGCCGATCCGTCGGTGGATCTGATTCACTTCACCATTCTGCGTCCGCCAGATAAGGATGACGGCACCCCGCTGTCTGATCTCGCTCTGATTGCCTTCCCCGTGCGAGAGCTGTTTCAGGACAAGATCAACCAGTTTGACCTGATCATTCTGGACGGGTTTGAAAACCGAAACATCCTGCCGCACGCCTATCTGAACAACATCGCCAATTTTGTGCGCAAAGGGGGCGGCCTGCTGCTGACGGGCGGTCCGGAATTTGTCGGCCCCGGCACGCTTCAGGATACCCCGGTGGGGGATATCCTGCCCGCGCATGTCCCGTCTGAAAGCGGTCTGGTTGAACAACGCTTTCGCCCGAAACTGACTGCGGAGGGGCGCCGCCACCCGGTGACCGCCGCCCTGCCCGGCGCGCCGCCGCCATCGGGCGCGGCCGATACGGCGCAGAGCATCCCCGGCGAATGGGGGCCGTGGTACCGTGCCCTCAGGCCGGATACCACGCACGGCCAGACCCTGATGAGCGGGCCAGACAACGCCCCGCTGCTGGTGCTTGACCATGTGGATCAGGGCCGCGTGGCGCTCCTGCTGTCTGACCAGATCTGGCTCTGGTCTCGCGGGGAAGGCGGCGGTGGTCCGCAGGCTGAACTGCTGCGCCGGATTTCCCACTGGCTGATGAAAGAGCCGGAACTGGAGGAAGAACAACTGACCGCCGCCATTGCCGGGGGCGAACTGACAGTCACGCGCCGCAGCACGGCTGGCGCACCGCTCAAATCCGTCACCGTCACGCCGCCCGGTAGTGCAGCGGTCAGCCTGAACCTTCATTCCGTCACAGAAGGCGCAGACGCTAAGGGCGACGCAACCGGCCTCAGCACAGGCCGCATGCAGGCTGATAAGCCGGGCATCTGGCAGGTGGATGATGGCACGCACAAAGCCTTCGCGGCCCCGGTGCAGCCAGACCCGCAGGAATTTGCGGACCTCCGCGCCACCGCCAGCCATCTGAACGCAGTCGTCAGTGCGACGGGGGGCGGTGTTTTCTGGACAGGGGAAAACAGTGCCTCCCCCACCGTGCCGGGCCTGCGGCTGGCAGACGGCAGCACCCCGCACGGGGCAGACTGGATGGGCTTCCCGCACCGCAACGCGCATGTTGTGACCGGGAAAAGTGCCACGCCCCTTTTACCGGCCTGGCTGATGCTCGGCCTCACCCTCTGCCTGCTGTTTGCAGGCTGGTGGCGGGAAGGACGGCGCGGATAACCGTTTTCCTTTCCGCCCGCACACGGGTGTGATAAATAACAAATCAGGTTCCACCTATGGACAGATCATGACCCGTTTCTTCCGCTTTACTCCGGCTGCTCTCATGGTTGGTGGCAGCCTTTTTCTCGCCTGTGCCACGCCCGTCTGGGCGCAATCCGCCCGTGAGGCCGAAGCTCAGGCTGCTGCGGAAGAAGCTGCCCAGAAAGCCGAAGCGGCGAAAGCGGCCAAACGCGCTGCGCCTCCGGCGTCCATTCCCGGCGCAGAAGCTCCTGATGACGATGAAAATGACCATTCCAACACGGATATGGAGCCGACCGCTGCCCTGTTTGACGCCATTAACCGCGGCAACCTGCTTTCCGCCAAAGAAGCGGTCAACCGTGGCGCGGACCTGAACCATCACAACATTCTGGGCCAGACCCCGCTGGATATGGCCATTGACCTCAACCGGAACCCCATCATCTTCCTGCTGCTGTCCATGCGTGGCAGCGATGACCGCCCGCGCACCGACATCACCACAAAAACCCGCGGGATGGATACGGAAGACGGCGCAGGCCATCTGACAATCGGCGGCACGGCCGGACGCCATAACGCCACGTCCGTTTCCGGCAGAAGCCGGTATGACGCGACGGGTGGCTCTCCCCGGCCCGATATCGGCTTCCTCGGGTTTGGCGGAAGCTGAGTTTCCTTTATCAGCCAACAAAAAAGCCGCCTCTTCCGGGCGGCTTTTTTTATAACCTCATTCTCTTGCAACAAGACCAAGGCAGAGCCGTAACCGGCCCGGCCCCAGTGCGTTCAGAGTTCAGACAGAAATGACGTTACTGGCGCCACGGCCAGACTGCACCAGACTTTCCTGCCGCAGCACATCCAGCGGCAGCCAGACGCCATCACGCTCAAAATGCCAGAAAGTCCAGCCATTGCAGGACGGAGCATTAGTCAGCATCGCGCCCATTTTGTGAATGGAGCCGCGCTTATCCCCGCTGACCAGTGTGCCATCAGGAGAAACGGTTGCCTGCACGCGCTGCTTCTTGTCTGCCAGCACAACACCCGCGGAGAGTAGTCCCTGCTCTACCAGACTACCAAACGGCACACGCGGTGCCTCGCGCTTGTCCAGCGTGGTCATAACGGCATCATCCGGCAGAGGCTCTTCCCGCGCCACGCGACCCAGAGCCGCCTCCACATAATCCGGGTGGCGCTCAATGCCGATAAAGCGGCGGCGCAGGCGCTTGGCCATCGCAGGCGTCGTGCCCGTGCCGGTAAAGGGGTCGAGCACAACATCATCAACAGATGTGGAGGCCAGCAGAACGCGGTGCAGCAGGCTTTCCGGCTTCTGGGTCGGATGCAGCTTCAGGCCATGTTCATTGCGCAGGCGCTCATTGCCCGTGCAGAGTGGCAGATACCAGTCGGAGCGCATCTGCACATCATCATTCAGAGCCTTCATAGCCTGATAGTTGAAGCGGTAACGGCTATCCTCGCTCCGGGCGGCCCAGATCATGGTTTCATGCGCGTTGGTAAAGCGGCGCCCCCGGAAATTAGGCATCGGGTTGGATTTCCGCCAGACAATATCATTGAGAATCCAGAATCCCAGATCCTGCAAAATCGCACCGATGCGGAAAATATTGTGATAGGAGCCGATCACCCAGATCGTGCCATCCTTATGCAGGACGCGGCGCGCTTCCGTCAGCCATGCGCGGGTAAAGCGGTCATATTCGGCCAGATCGGAAAACTTGTCCCAGTCATCATCCACGCCGTCCACGAGGGAATCATCCGGGCGACGCAGTTCACCGCGCAACTGGAGGTTGTATGGCGGGTCTGCAAACACACAGTCCACAGAGCCAGACGGCAGGCCGCGCATGGTTTCCACGCATTCGCCACGCAGAATCTGATCAAGAGGAAGTTCCATACTGATTGATTTTGCGCCGCTCATGCCCGGCCCTCCATAGCAAGATGTTCAATTTGCCGGCGCACTGTGCCGAATGTTTTACGATGATGCGGGGTGACACCCGCGCTGCTCAAAGCCGCGCGATGCACTACGGTGCCGTAACCGGAATTTCGGTCCCAGCCATAAGCGGGCCAGCGCACGTCCAGACGCGCCATAATGCGGTCCCGCACGACTTTGGCCATGATTGATGCTGCTGCAATGGAAAGGCTGAGCGCGTCCCCGCCCACAAGAGCTTCCGCCCGGCACCCGAAGGACGGCAGCTTATTGCCATCCACCAGCACATAATCCGGCAGGCGCGGCAGGCGCGCCACAGCGCGCTGCATGGCCAGATGGGCAGCGTGATGGATGTTGAGCGTATCAATTTCGGAAGCAGACGCAGCACCCAGACCAATTTCAATTCCGGGCACATCCGGCAGGCGGGCCGCAATGGCCTCACGCACAGCAGGCTTCAGTTTTTTGGAATCATCAATAACGGCTGCAAGGTCATCCGGCACACCCGCACCAAAGACGACAGCGGCAGCCACCACGGGACCAGCCAGCGGGCCACGCCCGACTTCATCAACACCGGCGACGCGCCCGCCGTGTTGCTGCTCCCGTGTAAAATCCGGCATGACCCCTCTTTCCACTCATTTGGCAGGACTCGGTTAAAATAACCGAGTCGCACCAATTGCGACTCCGTAGAAAGAGGAGAATCACTTTTCACCGGAACGCGCAAGAGTCCCGGTGAAAATGATTTATCAGGAGCGCTTGGAACGCGGGAACACCAGCCAGCCGATCAGCACCCCGACAAACGTCACAATACCCAGTGAAAGCAAGGGCTTATCCCGCACAAAGGTCACGGCTTTTTCCACCACTCCCTCACCTTCCTCATACAGGTCAGCAAATTCCTGCTGCGCCATTCCGGAAAGCTGATCGATCTTTCCTTCGGCCTGTAGCCCCAGATCACCCGTCAGACCACCAGCGGCATCTTTCACGCGGCCCTTGGCTTCATCAGCCACGCCTTCAAGTTTTGTGCCGAGGTTTTTGAGTTTATCGTCAGCCATCGTTTTTCTCCTTATTTAAGACCGTTCCGTACCCAGAGTGCGGTCGCCACAAATATAGCGTTTGAGCACGGTCTTCTGTTGCATCAGACCGCAAAAACACGTCTCTGGCTAGCATGCCGTTTATCAGCCGCCCTCATCTGATCGCCCTTATCGTCGCCTCCATGTTTTTCATGGAGCAACTGGATGGCACCATTCTGGCCACCGCCCTGCCCTCCATTGCCCACAGCCTGCATGTTGATACGGTCGCGACCTCCGTGGCGCTGACCTCCTACATCATAGGTCTGGCCATATTTATTCCCGCTTCCGGTGCTCTGGCGGACAGGCTGGGCAGCCGCACCGTGCTGACGGGGGCCATCATCATCTTTGTCACCTGCTCGGTGCTGTGCGCGTCAGCCACCAGCCTTATATTTCTGGCTTGTATGCGCGCATTGCAGGGCGTTGGCGGCGCGCTGATGGTGCCGGTAGGGCGGCTGGTCGTGCTGCGGGGCACGGCGCGGGAGGATCTGGTGCGCACCATGACGTGGATGATGCTGCCCGCTACCCTCGGCCCGCTGATGGGGCCGGTCGTCGGCGGCTTCATCACCACCTATCTGTCCTGGCGCTGGAACTTCTACCTCAATATTCCGGTTGGCATTGTCGGCCTGCTGCTCACGCGCCGCTTTATCCCCAACACCCGCACGCCTGATCCGGCACCGTTTGACCTGCGGGGCATGGCGCTGGTGGGCGGCGGGCTGGCCGTTCTGTCCATCGCGGCGGAACTCTTCAGCCACGGTGAGGGCGGCGGCATGCTGGTTCTGGGCATGTTGGTGGGGGGCAGCAGTCTGATGGGGCTTTACAGCCTGCACGCCGTGCGCACGGCGGCACCCCTGCTTGATTTCAGCCTGTTCCGGGTGCCCACCTTCGCCATTTCCGTCGCAGGAGGCGCGGCCTCGCGCGTGGCCGTCGGTTCACTGCCATTTCTGTTCCCGACGTTCCTGCAGATTGGCTCGGGCCTGACAGCAGCCCAGAGCGGTGCCATCACGTTCATTGCGCCACTTGGCGCGATTGTCATGCGGCCCTTTGTGCCCGCCACACTGGCGCGCTGGGGGTTCCGACGCGTGCTGATGGCCAACGGGTTTTCCGCAGCCATTCTGTTCGCGCTGATTGCCGCCTTTCAGAAAGGCCAGCCGTTATGGACACTGTCCCTCATTCTGTTTGCCGCAGGCATGGCACAAAGTACGCAGTTTTCCGCCTATAACACCATTGCCTACGCGGATATTTCCAAGCAGCGGATGAGTGCGGCCACCAGCCTTTATTCAACCCTGCAACAGCTTATGCTGTCTGTGGGGATCTGCACGGCCGCGGGCACACTCACCCTCACCCATATTCTGTTCCGGCACGCCACCCCCACCCTGCATGATTTCTCAATCGCCTTTCTTGTCGTCGGCAGTATCTCCATGCTGGCGGTGCCTGCGGCAGCCTGCCTGTCTCCACAGGCCGGGGCCAGCATGAGCGGCAACAAATCCTGACGACCACATCCGAGATTAAAGGTTATTTTAAACTCGCTTTTATAGTGTTCTCTTTTCGTAATAAATCTTGGATGAAACTTTCAGTCCGTGTAAACTCCAGCCTGTTTTTTGTTACAACACCAGCACGCTTTCCGCCGGGCATTTTTTCTTGTCAGGATTGAAATTGAACGGAAAGGAAAAGCTGCTACTGTCCCTTCTCCGGTTTACCGCAGATCTGCATTGCAGCCCCTGCGGTCCACTCTAGCAGTCAGGTGAAACGAGCCGCGCGCCCTATGGATGATTACACCACGGACACACGATCCGATTCACCCACGCCCCCCCGCACCTCTGGCCGGAAAAAGCGTCTTATCTGGAGCGGCGTTGCCGTAGCCGGTGTCTGCGTGCTGGCCTTTGCCTTCCTGCGGCCGCACCATTCGGCAACACCGGGCAAACATGGCAGCCGCCATGCCGCGGCTGACAGCGCAACCACGCAGCCCGTTGCGGTGCAGACGGTCAAAACCGGCACCATGCCAGTGATTCTGACAGAACTCGGGACAGTTGTGCCGGTTACCAACGTCACGGTGCAGACCCGTGTAGAGGGCTACCTGATGCAGGTGCTCTTTACCGAAGGGCAGCACGTGCATGCGGGGGATCTGCTGGCGGTGATCGACCCCCGCCCGTATGAAGTGCAGCTTGCGCAGTATGAAGGCCAGCTTGAGCGGGACAAAGCCCAGCTTGCACAGGCGCGCGTGGACAACGCCCGGTATCAGCGCCTGATCAAGCAGGACAGTATCGACGCCAAGACCGCGCGGGATCAGGAATTTCTGGTCCAGCAGTATGAAGGCACCGTCAAGTCCGATCAGGCTCTGGTGGACAACCAGAAACTTCAGCTGATCTACTGCCACATCACCGCCCCGGTGGATGGCCGCATTGGTATCCGCGCGGTGGATAAAGGCAACTATGTCAGCGCCGGTCAGTCCGGCGGGCTGGCTGTGCTGACCCAGATGCAGCCCATCTCCGTTATCTTCACGCTCCCGCAGGATCAGCTTCCGCAGGTTGCCGAGCAGCTCCGCGCCAAAGGCTCCCTGAAGGTCGAGGCGTGGGACAGTTCAAACAGCACCAAAATTGCGGATGGCACCGTCAGCACGCTGGACAGCCAGATTGATACCGCCACCGGCACCGTCCGCCTGCGTGCGCTCTATCCCAACACGGATGAACATCTGTTCCCCAACCAGTTCGTCAATGCCCGCCTGCTGGTGAAGGATCTGGAGAACGTCATTCTGGTGCCCTCAACCTCTCTGCAAACCGGCCCCTCCGGCCAGTTTGTGTATGTGGTCAGGGCCGACAGCACCGTAGAAGTCCGTCAGGTAAGCATCGGGATTTCCGATGGCACGAACACCGTGGTCAAAACCGGCCTGCAGGCCGGGGACCGCGTGGTGACAGACGGCGTGGACCACCTGCGCGCTGGCAGCAAGGTGACCATTCCGGACGCAAAAACGGCTGATACCTCCCCCGTGACAGCCCCCACTACCCCACCTGCCGGTACGCCTGCCCAGTGAACCCCTCCAGCCTCTTTATCCGCAGGCCCGTCGCCACGACGCTCCTGATGCTCGCCATTCTGATGAGCGGGCTTCTGGGCTACCACTTCCTCCCGGTTTCGGCTCTGCCGCAGGTGGATTACCCCACCATTACGGTTGAGACCTTCTACCCCGGCGCCGGGCCGGATGTGATGGCAACCTCCGTGACGGCCCCTCTGGAAACCCAGTTTGGCGAGATGCCGGGGCTGGACCAGATGACATCGCGCTCCTCCGGGGGCGCGTCTGTCATTACGCTGCGCTTCAACCTCACCATGTCCATGGATGTGGCAGAGCAGGAAGTGCAGGCCGCCATCAATCAGGCCAATTCTCTCCTGCCGACTGACCTTCCGGCCCCGCCGGTCTACGCCAAGGTCAACCCGGCGGATACACCTGTGCTGACGCTGGGCATTACGTCCTCCACCATCCCCCTGCCGGAAGTGGAAGACTATGTGGACACCCGTCTGGCCCAGAAAATCAGCCAGATTTCCGGCGTTGGGCTGGTGACGCTTTCAGGCGGCAACCGCAAGGCCATTCGCGTTCGCGTCAACATCCCCAAGCTGACCTCCTACGGGATTGATCTGGATACGCTGCGCACCACCATTGGCAACGTCAACGTCAACTCCCCCACCGGCACGTTTGATGGTGCAACCCGTGCGGCCACGCTGCGGGTTGATGGGCAGATTACCAATGTGGACATGCTGCTCAATCAGGTCATTGCCTATCAGAACAGCGGGCCTGTCCGGATCCGGGACGTCGCCTCTGTTGTGATCGGCCCGGAAAACACCCAGCTTGCCGCATGGTCCAACCTCACCCCGGCGCTGATCATGAATGTGCAGCGCCAGCCGGGTGCCAACGTGATCTCCGTGGTGGACAATATTCAGGCGGCTCTGCCCGTGCTGCGCAAGGCCCTGCCGCCGGGCATTGATATTGTTCCGCTGACAGACCGCACCACCACCATCCGCGCCTCCGTCTCGGACGTGGAGTTCGAGCTGTTTCTGGCTCTGGTGCTGGTTGTGGGCGTGATTTTTGTGTTCCTGCGCAACGTCCCGGCCACCATTATCCCCAGCCTGTCCGTGCCGCTCTCCATTATTGGCACGCTGGCCATTATGTATCTGCTCGGCTTCTCGCTGGATAACCTCTCTCTCATGGCCCTGACCATCGCCACCGGCTTTGTGGTGGATGATGCCATTGTGATGATCGAGAACATCTCGCGCTACGTGGAAGCCGGGGAAGACCGGATGTCCGCCGCCGTCAAAGGTGCCGGGGAAATCGGCTTTACCATTATCTCCCTGACCATCTCGCTCATTGCGGTGCTGATCCCGCTGCTGTTCATGGGGGATGTGGTGGGCCGCCTGTTCCATGAATTTGCGCTGACCCTGTCCATCACCATCGTTCTGTCT
This sequence comes from Acetobacter persici, assembly GCF_018256955.1. Classification (NCBI taxonomy): domain Bacteria; kingdom Pseudomonadati; phylum Pseudomonadota; class Alphaproteobacteria; order Acetobacterales; family Acetobacteraceae; genus Acetobacter; species Acetobacter persici. Next base: position 480,162 of record NZ_JAERKU010000002.1, on the reverse strand, counting down.
GCCGTGGTCTCCCTGACGCTCGTGCCGATGATGTGCGCGCGGATCCTCAGTGAGCGCCCGCATGATGCCGCCAGCGCCACCACTGCCTTCCAGCGCTGGTCCGCCCGTATGGAAGTGGCGACGGAAAAGCTGATTGCCGGGTATGACCGCGCTCTGGATGTTGTTCTGGCGCACCGCGTTCTCACCCTGTTTGTCGCACTGGGCACGCTGGTGCTGACCGGCGTTCTGGCTGTTATCATCCCCAAAGGGTTCTTCCCCGCGCAGGATACCGGCGTCATTCAGGGGATTTCCGTTGCGTCTCAGGCCATCTCGTTTGAGAGCATGAAGGAGCATCAGCAGGCACTGGCCCGCGTGCTGCTGAAAGACCCTGATGTGGTCTCCCTCTCCTCCTTTGTCGGGGTGGACGGGCAGAACGCCACGCTTAATCAGGGTCGCTTCCTGATCAACCTGCGCCCGCATGATGACCGTTCAGACAGCGCTCTGGCCATTGCGCGCCGTCTGGAGCAGGAAACCTCCGAGGTCGCCGGGATCAAGTTGTATATGCAGCCTGTTCAGGACCTGTCTCTGGATACAACCGTCACCGCCACGCAGTATCAGTTCCTGCTGGAAAACCCGGACGCCACCGCCTTTAACACGTGGATCCCCAAACTGCTGGACCGCCTGCGGCAGGAACCTGCTCTGGCCGATGTGACGTCTGACCTTCAGGCCGAAGGGCTGGTGGCGCATGTCACGCTGGATCGCACCACCGGCGCGCGCTATTCCATCACGCCGCAGACCATTGATAACGTTCTGTATGACTCTTTCGGCCAGCGGCAGATTTCCACCATCTACACGCAGTCCAACCAGTATCGTGTCATTCTGGAAGCTGACCCGGCATTCCAGACCAATCTGGCCTCGCTCAATCAGGTCTATCTGCCGGGTATTGGCGGCAACTCCGGGGAAAGTTCCTCTGGCCCTACCCGCTCCCCCACCTCAGGGCTGGTGCCTCTGGCGGCGGTCACAAAAGTCACAAAAGGCAAGGCCCCGCTGCTGATAACGCATTTCGGGCAGTTCCCGGCGACGACCGTCTCCTTCAACCTCGCACCCGGCTATGCGCTGGGCGATGCAACAGCCGCCATCCGCAAGGTGGAAGAAGAGATCAAACTGCCCTCTTCTTTCCAGACGTCCTTTCAGGGCACGGCAGCGGCGTTTGAAGGGTCTCTGAGCAACGAACTCTTCCTCGTCGCGGCGGCGCTGGTTGCGGTCTATATCGTGCTGGGTATTCTGTACGAGAGCTTTATCCACCCCATTACCATTCTCTCCACCCTCCCCTCCGCCGCCATTGGGGCGTTGCTGACGCTGATTGTGGCCGGGGTGGATCTGGATGTGATGGGCATTATCGGCATCGTGCTGCTGATCGGCATTGTGAAGAAAAACGCGATCATGATGATCGACTTCGCACTGGATGCCGAGCGTGAGCATGGCATGGACTCCCTCCAGTCCATCCGTCAGGCAGCCACCCTGCGGTTTCGTCCTATTCTGATGACAACCCTTGCCGCCATGCTGGGCGCTGTGCCGATGGTCATTTCCAACGGCACGGGGTCTGAACTGCGTTACCCGCTGGGGCTGACCATTATCGGCGGCCTTGCCCTCTCCCAGCTTCTCACGCTGTTCACTACGCCGGTGATCTATCTGACGCTGGACACATGGGCCCATCGCTGGAACGCATGGCGCCACCGTAATGACCTGCCTCCGGCTCAGCCGCCCTCAGCCGGACAGGTTCACTCGTGAATTTCAGCCGGATCTTCATTGACCGGCCCGTTGCCACCATTCTTCTGACCGTAGCACTGCTGCTTGCCGGCGTGCTGGGGTACAGAAGTCTCCCGGTGTCAGACCTGCCGAACGTGGATTTTCCGGTTATTCAGGTGCAGGCCCGGCAGGCTGGCGGCTCACCTGAAGAAATCGCCAGTTCCGTCGCCGCCCCGCTGGAGCGGCATCTGGGGCAGATTGCGGACCTCACGGAAATGACGTCCCAGTCCTCCCAGAACCTGACGCGCATCACGCTGCAATTTGCGCTCTCACGCGATATTAACGGGGCCGCGCGGGATGTGGAGGCAGCCCTTCAGGCCGCCCATGCGGACCTGCCCTCTTCCCTGCGCCAAAACCCGTCCTATTCCAAAGCCAACCCCAACGGCGCGCCTATCCTGATTCTGGCGCTGACCTCCGACACCCACACCCAGCCACAGCTCTATGACTACGCCACCAATGTTCTGGAGCAGCACCTCTCGCAGATTGAAGGGGTGGGGGAAGTGGAAATCAGCGGGAGCGCCCTGCCCGCCGTGCGCGTGGAAATCAACCCGCACCCGCTCTACAAATACGGCATCAGCTTTGAAGACGTCCGGGCGGCACTGGCCTCTGCCAACGCCAACACCCCCAAAGGGGTGGTGGACCAGAACGGCATGCGCTTTACGCTCGACACGAACGATCAGGCCCGCAGCGCGCAGGACTACCGGGATCTGATTATCGCATGGCGCAACAACCGCCCGGTGCGGCTTTCAGACGTGGCCTACGTGCGGGACAGCGTGGAAGACCTCCGCAACGCAGGCTATTATAACGGCGCGCGCTCCGTGATTGCCGTTGTTTTCCCGCAGGCCGGGGCCAACACCATCAAGACGGTGGACCAGATTAACGCCAAAATGCCGCTGCTTCAGGCCGCCCTGCCCGGCGGGGTGGAGCTGCATGTGGGGCTTGACCGGTCTCTGACCATCCGGGCCTCTCTGGCGGATACGCAATATACGCTGATTGTCTCCATCGTGCTGGTCGTGCTGGTCGTGCTGGCCTTCCTGCATTCCGGCCGCATGACGCTGATCCCGGCCGTTGTGGTGCCAACATCCATTGTGGCGACCTTTGGCGTCATGGCGACCCTCGGCTATTCGCTGGACAATATGTCCCTCATGGCGCTGACGGTCTCCACCGGCTTTGTGGTGGATGACGCCATTGTGGTGATGGAAAATATCGCCCGTTATATTGAGCAGGGCTATTCCGCGCGGGACGCCGCCATTCGCGGCACGGGGGAAGTGGCGTTTACCGTCATTTCCATCTCTATTTCCCTCATTGCGGTCTTCCTGCCCATCCTGCTGCTGGGCGGGCTGGCCGGGCGGCTGTTCCATGAATTCGCGATGACCGTCTCCGTCACCATTCTGGTGTCCATGGTGCTGTCCCTCACTCTTACGCCGATGATGGCAGCCCAGCTTCTCACCCCCCGCAAGCCCGGCCAGACGCCGGAAATCCTGCGGCGCATCACGGTTTTTATCACCCGCGTCCTGAATGGTTTGCAGGCAGGTTACACGCGCACGCTGGACGTGGCACTGGCGCACCGTAAACTGGTGCTGCTCAGCCTGCCGCTGACTCTGGCCCTGATTGTCGCGCTGTTTGTCCGCATGCCCAAAGGCTTCTTCCCCACGGAAGATACCGGCATGATGATGGGCCATTTGCAGGGTGATCAGTCCATTTCCTTCACGGCGCTCTCACAAAAGCTGATGCAGGTTCAGAAAAGCATCCTGAAGGATAAGGATGTGCAGAGCGTCTCCAGCTTTATTGGCGGGCGTGGCTCCAATCAGGCCAATCTGTTCCTGCAACTTAAAGACAAGGCAGACCGGTCCGACACGCCGACAGACCTGATTGCCCGCGCCACACGCAGGCTGAGCCATCTGGTGGGCGCGCAGTTCTTCATGATGCAGCCGGGGGCTGTGCGGGCCGGTGCCCGGCAGAGCAACGCGGCCTACCAGTACACGCTGGAAGGAGAATCCGCGTCCGAACTCTATACATGGACCAGCAAACTCCAGGCCGCCCTGCAACACCACCCGGAATTCACTGATCTGTCCTCCGACGTGCAGCAGGGTGGCTCCGCGATTGATGTGCGGATTGACCGTGACACCTCATCGCGCGTGCAGATCACCCCGCAGCTTTTGTCCAACACCCTGTATGATGCGTTTGGCCAGCGCTCAGCCTCCGTCATTTATAACGCGCTCAACCAGTATCATGTGGTGATGGAAGCGGACCCGCAGCACTGGTCCAGCCCCAACGCACTGAATCAGGTCTGGATCAGTGTATCAGGCGGGTCTGCCGGGGGCGGCACAAAGTCCAATACGGTGCGGGTCCGGCGGGATGCGTCGGGCCGGGATTCGGCAGGTAACAGCAGTTCCGCCTCCCTGAGCAGCCAGTCCTTCAAAAACCAGATTGCCAACGCTCTGGCGGGCGGGGCGAGTGCGTCAAACGGCTCTGCAGTCAGCACGTCGTCCGAGACGATGGTGCCGCTTACGCTGGTGTCCAGACTGGTGCCTGCCAAAACACCGCTCTCCATCAACCATCAGGGCCAGTCCGTCGCCACCACCATTTCCTTTAATCTGGCGAAAAACGTCTCTCTGAGCACGGCAACGCAGGTGCTTAAGGCTACGCAGGTCGCGCTGCATATGCCGCCCACCATCCACGGCAGCTTTGCGGGCAACGCCGCGCAGTTCCAGCAGACGGTGAATGATGAACCGCTGCTCATTCTGGCGGCACTCGCCGCCGTCTATATTACGCTCGGTGTGCTGTATGAAAGCTATGTGCATCCGCTGACCATTCTCTCCACCCTGCCCTCCGCCGGGGTCGGCGCATTGTTGGCCCTGCAACTGGCAGGCGAGGAATTTTCGCTCATCGCCATGATCGGCGTGATTCTGCTGATCGGCATCGTCAAGAAAAACGCCATCATGCTGGTGGATTTCGCCATTGAGGCTGAGCGCGAACGGAACCTGTCCTCGCTTGAGGCCATTCGTACAGCCTGCCTGCTGCGGTTCCGCCCGATTATGATGACATCCGTGGCTGCAGCCCTTGGAGCGGCCCCCCTGATTGTTGCCAACGGCTATGGTGCCGAGTTGCGCCGCCCGCTGGGAATTGCGATTGTGGGGGGTCTGATCGTCAGTCAGGCGCTCACGCTCTATACCACGCCCGTTATTTACCTCATGCTGGATGGGTTGCGCCTGCGCTTTGCCCGACGGCGCCCCCGCTCCCTCCGCCTTTCTCACAACATGCAAGATACCTGATACGCCCGATGAAGCATTCCCCTCTCCGCCCGTCTTCTCGCCGCCTGAGTATCCTGCTGGCCCCGCTTATTTTAACGGGCTGCATGGTCGGCCCCAGCTATAAGCGCCCTTCGGCCATTGTGTCTCCTCAGTTCAAGGAACTGCGCCCGGCTCCCGGCTGGACCTACGCCAAACCTGCTCTGGCAGAGCTGCCAAAAGGCACATGGTGGACCATTTATAATGACCCGACCCTGAACGCGCTGGAAGCACAGGTCGCGCTGAACAACCAGACCGTGCTGGAATATGACGCGCGCTACCGGAACGCCCGCGCAACCATCAATTCCGTGCGCGCGCAGCTTTACCCCACGCTGAGCGGTTCACTCTCCTTCAACCGGCAGAGTTCGGGCCGTGGGTCACGCTCGTCCGGCACCATCATCAATTACGGCGGGGATTCTGCCTCCGGCGGGGCTACGCCCTCCAACAGTACGGAAAATACTTACGGCATGGGGCCGACTGCCTCGTGGGATCTGGATCTGTGGGGCAAGATCCGCCGTCAGATTCAGGCACAGGTCACTGAGGCACAGGCGAGTGCGGCAGACCTTGCGAATGCCCGCCTGTCCTATCAGGCCCAGCTTGCCACGGCGTATTTCAACATGCGCTATCAGGACAGCCTGCATGACCTGCTGGAGCGGAACGTGAAGTTCTATGAACGCTCCTACCAGATTACCAAAAACCAGTATGACGCCGGGACCGCGACCCCGACGACCCTGCTGCAGGCGCAGACACAACTGGAACAGACCCGCGCTCAGTCCACCGCCACACAGGCGGCCCGCGCCCAGTATGAACACGCCATTGCCATCCTGATTGGCAAACCACCGGCGGAAGTCTCCATCGCCCCCGGTGCGCTCCCTACCTCCATCCCCGCCATCCCGGTCACGGTTCCGGCCGATCTGCTGCAACGCCGGCCGGACGTAGCGGCGGCTGAACGCCGGATGGAAGAATATAACGCCCAGATTGGCGCGGCCATTGCCGCGTTCTATCCGGATGTAAAACTCACGGCGTCTTATTCCTACAGCGGGGACCCGGTGGGGACGCTGGTGCAGGTCGCCAACCGGATCTGGGCACTGGGGGCCTCGGCGTCTGAAACCCTGTTCTCCGGTGGCAGCCGTACTGCTGCTGTGCATGAAGCAAACGCCAATTATGATTATTACGTCGCCACCTATCGTCAGACGGTGCTGACCGCCCTGCAGGGCGTGGAAGATCAGCTTGCCAACCTGCGCGTTCTGGCCCAGCAGGCTGACCAGCAGGATGTAGCCGTCAAAGCCTCCAACCGCGCGGTCACTGTGGCCCTTAACCAGTATATGGCAGGCACGGAAATCTATACGACGGTTATCACATCGGAAGTCACCGCCCTTTCCAATGCTGAAACTGCCTTGCAGATCCAGCAGAGCCGGATGCTGGACTCCGTTACCCTGATTGAAAATCTGGGGGGTGGCTGGAACGCGACTGAACTGCCGAGCAAAAACTCCATGCAGACGGATAATCCCTTCCTGCCCTCCTTCATTCAGAAGGACAAAAACTGAGTTTTCCGGAATAATCTTGACAACGGAACAAAGTCCTTGCTGTTTTCAGCAGGGACTTTTTTTATGGGCTCTGACCCTGCTGTACTCAGCCCTCTCTCAAGCACGAGCCTTTCCATATGCTGAGACGCCGTCCGCTCTTAGTTCCCGTTCTGGCCTGCGCTTTTCAGGTGGCATTCCTGTGCGTTGCCTCGCCGTGTCAGGCTGCTCCGGGTGCTCCGGGCGCGCCAGACCTCAGAACCCAGACCATTCTGCCCCCCGACGCCCTGTCTTTCCAGACGCAGCAAACCTCTGAGTCCTCAGGTTTGCAGTCATGGCTTACGGAAGATCTGACCGTGCACGGCAAACGCCACGCGGCCTTTCTCGCGCCCCCGCAAAAGCCTTTTTTAAAACAGTATGACGACGGCCATGCCGCTGGAGATATCACCCTCTGGAAAGGTATCCGCATCCACATGCAGTTTGGCGAAGATACCCGGCATGACCCGGTAACAGGTGCCTCTATTGCCCCGTTTGGTGAAGCCTACCGCCTCAGCAACCCCCTCAGACACCGGTAACAGCCCGCAGCAATGCTGTGGCTCCTCCGCTCCGGCTCCGGCTCCGGCTCCGGCTCCGGCTCCGGCTCAAGGCTCAAGGCTCAAGGCTCAAGGCTCAAGGTCCGTGAAAAACAAATACCCATCATAAAAAAAGCCCCCATCCTTCCGGACAGGGGTCTTTTTCAAACTCTGGATGGACCTGTTTATTGAGTGAGCGAGCGGCCCGCCAAGAGGGCGACCACCAGAAACACCACAAACAGGACAATCGCGATAAAGAACAGAATTTTAGCCATTCCGGCAGCAGCGGAAGAAATGCCGCCGAAACCGAACAGACCAGCAATGATGGAAATCACCAGAAAGAAAAGCGCCATCTTCAGCATGTTGAAGTCTCCTTTGCCTTTTTAACCAACACAGCCGTTAGTGGTGAAACGGGTGTCAGCGTTGATCAGGATTTACGAGCCAGTAAGGCGCCCAGAATAAAACCGAAAAGACCTGCGACCGACACAGCAACAACAGGTTGATCCGCAACGCAGTCCCTTACCGCATCCAGCGCGGCACAGGCTTTGTTGCAGGCCAGACCATCAGTCTGATCCGCCGCTTTGTTGAAAAGGTTTTCTGCACCGTCCTGAACACGGCCAATGCCATCTTCCAGTTTGTTCTCAACTGTTTTTTCGTCACTCATCAGAAGCCCTCCCCCTCTCATAACTGCTCATAACGCACACCTGTGCACAGGGATGCGTTGCAGCCGTATTTTCTCACAAAAAAAGTTAAATTTCGGCAGATTGCCAGTATGGAGCCCCACCGGGGTCCGGTTCCCCGGCAATCATGGCGCGCAGCCGGGCGGCATACATGCGGAATGCAGGAGAATCCGGCTCTTTTTCCCCGGCTCCAATCTCCAGTTCTCCGGTAATGCCCGCGGGGGAACCGGAGAGCACGACAATGCGGGTCGCGAGCTTCAGCGCTTCTTCAATATCATGCGTTACAAACAGCACCGTTTTATGGGTCTGCTGCCAGATCCGCAGTAATTCGTCCTGCAAGGAACTGCGTGTAATGGGATCGAGCGCCCCAAACGGTTCATCCATCAGCAGCAGGTCCGGGTCAACCGTCAGGGCACGGGCAACCCCAACGCGCTGACGCTGGCCGCCGGACAGACGCCTCGGCCAGCGGTCCGCCGCATCTTCCAGCCCGACCAGCCGCAATGCCGCCAGCGCACGCTCCCGTTTTGCCTGCCGGGTCAGCCCCAGCCCTTCCAGACCAAAAGCCACATTCCGCAGGACAGAACGCCAGGGCATCAGCCGGGCATCCTGAAAAACCAGCGCCTGCGCACGACGCCTACCCTCTGATGCCCCATGCGATGCACCAGCCCCGTCCTGCGTCGGCCCGACGACAGTGCCTTCTGAAGGTTTGCTCAGCCCCATCAGCACTCGCAACAGCGTGGATTTTCCCACGCCGGACGGCCCAAGCAGTGCGATAAACTCGCCTTTGTGCAAATTCAGGCTGACATGCCGGAGAATGAACGTCTTTCCACCATCATGCGAAAGCCCGACCTCTTCAAGCCGGACCAGTCGCCCCGCATCGCTCATGCCTGCCATCGCAGCACACGCACGCGAACAAAACCGAAAAGAAAATCTGTCAGTGCATACAAAAGCGCCATGGTCAGCATATAAACCACAACCACGTCGGTCGCCAGAAGGCTGGACGCCTGCATCATACGGGCGCCAATCCCCGGCACCCCAAACAGTTCTGCTGCCACAACGGACATCCAGCCCTGCCCCAGCCCGGTTCTCAGCCCGGCCATAACGCCCGGCGCAGAGGCGGGCAGCACAACCTTGAACAAACGCCCCAGAAAGCTGCCATGCCCAAAGGCCGAGGCCAGTTCATACAATTCCGGGTCCACACTCCGCACCGCCGCATAAGCCGCGTAGAAATTGATCCAGAAAACGGAAATCGCGATAACGAACGTCGCGCCGGAAGTGTTCAGTCCAAACCACAAAATGGCAAACGGCACCCATGCCAGCCCCGGTACCGGACGCAGGAGATGCACAATCCCGGCCAGAAACGCATCCAGCATCGGCACCATACCGCACAACAGGCCCGTCAGCGCCCCAAGCACGGAACCAAACAGCAGCCCCAGCGCGTAATGGCTCAGACTATCCAGAATAGCCTGTTGCCAGAACCCACCATGCACCTCGTCCAGCCACGCCTGCCACAAAGAGCTTGGCGCAGGCACCATGCCAGACGGCAGAAGGCCGGTGCGGACCGCCGCCTCCCATCCTCCAAAAAACACAATCAGACCAAGGCCAGACAGTGCAAAGCGCTGCCGTGGGGAAAGCGCGGTTATCACTGTTTCAGCTGCCGCCACAAATCAAGGTCAAACAAATCTTCCACCGGCTGCGCTTTTCTCAGTAGCCCCTGTTCCACTTCAAAGTCCTGCAACTGCTTTACGCCCTCCACAATGCGCGTCGGATCGTTCACGAAACGGGACGCAGAGCCTTCGAGCGCCTTTTTCAGAACATCTTCACTCAGGATGCCGCCGCCGAGCGCCTTTGTCACAAACGGAGCGGCCTCATCCGGATGCGTGGCCAGAAGTGTTGTGGCGCGCACAAACAGGCCAGCGAGAGCCTTCGCCCAGGCCTCACGGTCGGGGGCGTTGGCATTAACAATTGCCAGTACGGAACCGGGCTGGTCCGGCAAGAGGTCATGCCCGCTGGCGAGCGTTCTGACATCCTTCAGCCGGCTGCGCACCACCGTCAGGGCGGGCTCGCGCAGCACGGCCGCGTCCACCGCTCCAGCCAGAAACGCCTGCTGTGCCGCATCAATATCCACACCGACAATAGACACAGCAGACGTCACGGGATTGATTCCCTCCCGCTTTTGCAGCCAGAACCGCAGCAGACTGTCCGGCACAGAGCCAGAGGGCTGAGCCGCAATACGCGGCAGACGAGACTGCTCCTGCTTGAATTTTTCCAGAACATTTTTCAGGGCCTCAGGAGAAAGGCCCCCTTCTGCCCCGGCAGGCAGCAATGTGCTGAGCGCCCCGCGGGACACCACTTCCAGCTCTTCAACAGAGGCTGCCGTGACCACCTTGACATCCGCGCCATGCGCCCGTGCCTGAAGCAGCGGGAGAACGCCCGCCACATAGGCATCAATCCGCCCGGAAACGAGCGCCTGAATGGCCTGCGGGCCAGACGTAAAGCGCACCAGATTCAGGTCCAGCCCGGCCTCTTTCGCCCAGCCTTCTCCATCCAGCACAAACAGCGCGGAAGAACCGAGAACAGGAATATAGCCAATCCGCACCGGTGTCCCGGCGTGCGCAGGGCTACCCAATACGGACAGAGCCAGCGCGCCCGCAACCATCAATCGGGAAAAGAACCGTTTCATTTCATCACCACGCTGAGCAAAAGCGTTTAATACCGAAATAGTATAGTGATAAAATTCGAACGCCTGTCAACGCACCGCATGAAATGGAGATTATGCGGTTTTGTCACAGCTTCGGGAAAATGTGTTGGCGCATATAAAAACAGGGGCCGATGGAACGCGGAAACCCCCGTTCCATCCCTGCCCCTGCTTCTGTAGATCACTCTGTCAGGCTGTCAAAAACAGAGCGTTATCCTTGCGGATTATTCCGGCCCGGAGGACTTACGCTCTTTTTACAAACCAGACACTGCCAAACCTGAAACCAGCTTTCGCAGACCTTACTGGTTCCCGACAGCATGCATCGCGGCTTCACGATTCATCTGGTTATCTCTCTGTTCATCCCGGCGGATCTGCGCACGGGCTTCCGGAGAGACGGTAATCAGAACCGTCAGTAACGCGGAGACAACATACAGCCCGCTGAAAATCCAGATCACGCCTTCAACACCGCGCCAGCCTTCAAACCAGGTGACAATAGCCGGACCAACCCATGTACTGGCCCCGGCACCCAGACCCAGAATGGACAGAGCAGCCGCTTTTTCACGCGGGCAGACCTGCGGCATCAGGCCAGAGAGCGGCACGAAGGACGCCAGAGACGCGCCATACAGCACCCCCATAGCCGCCGCGATGGGGAAGTTATGCGTAAAGGACAGCGGCACATAATAGAACAGCGGAACAGAAATAGCCGCACCAAGCCCGCCACCCACAGCCACAACCGTCCGCGGACCAAGCTTATCGGCCATCATGCCGGACAGCAGGTTGAAGATAATGTTGCTGAGGAACACGATGGACAGCAGTTGCAGCCACTGTTCCAGAGAAAACCCGACCAGTTTGGTAAACACGCCCGGCATAATGACCAGAAAGGCATATTCGGAGGACGTGTTGATGGTGCGCACAATGCCTGCGATCAACGTCTTCGGTTCACGCCAGATGATGCTGATTGAGCCGAACATGGCCTGCTTTAGCGTTACGTCCGGCGGGCTGAGACGCTGCGTGCCACGGGGTTCATGGGTGAAGAGAAGAGCAACAAGCCCCCCAGCCATGACCAGCCCCAGAGAAGACCAGAACGTGCCCATTTCCCCAATGCGCGGAATGGCAAAGCTGGCGAACAGAGAGCCCAGCGTCGGCAGACCACCAGAAAATGCAAACCAGAACCACCCGGCGGCCGAGCCGAGCTGGCGCGCAGGCGTTGCCGCGGCAATCCAGACCAGAAAGCCATACGCAAACAGCGGATACCCAAGACCACGCGCCGTATAGGCCACCATCATCATCTGATAGTTGTTCGGCTGGAGGCCAAGCAGCAGAAACAGAACTTCAAAAACACCCCAGATCCACAGGCCGGTCCACATGACTTTCTTCGGTCCCCAGAGGTCCGACAGCGGGCCTGAAAGCCAGGAGGAAATGGAGACAGCAACCCCGTAAACAGTAAACAGCAGCGCAACCCGTGTGGAAGAATGTCCCTGCCCTTCCAGATACGGAGCCAGATAACCGGCCTCAACCCCGTCCCCGATCATGAACAGCAAAAGCCCGACAAAGCCCCAGAGTAAGGGACGCGGGATGCCCATTCTGTCTATAAGATGTGGTTTTTCCTGCTGTGTTGCTGTCTGCATCACCATGCTCTCCTTCATGCGGTGACGGCACGAAATAAAGACACCTCGCCTCATTGCGTGGGCTTCAGGCACATCACCATACGGATCTTTACGGGAGTGCTCGCAAAGACCCGAAAAAACGATTTTTTTGCTGGGCAGCCGTCAAGCGCGAGACGGAACAGACAGATCGTAAGATCTCACCCAAACAGCCATAAGGACGGAGAAAAACTCAACATCCGGGCTGATAACAACGCCCACACTGGCGTGGACGCTTCTGCCAGAAAGGCAGATGAGGCCAGCATGAAGACGCTGGCCTCCCTGATCAGACTCTGGAAGCCTCAGGCTGCCAGATCGTGCTCTTCCGTCACTTCCGGACGGGGGCCGCTATCCTGGCCCTTTGCACTGATATCGCGGTCGATCAGTTCGATCACAGCCATATCAGCCGCGTCACCATAACGGACGCCAGCACGCATCACGCGGGAATACCCACCGGTGCGGCCCTTGTAGCGTTCTGCAATCGCGGAGAACAGTTTCTTCACGATCACTTCGTCACGCAGCATGGCATAAGCCTGACGACGAGCGTGCAGATCACCACGTTTGCCCAGCGTGATCAGCTTTTCGACGACGGGACGCAGTTCCTTCGCCTTGGGCAGAGTGGTCGTGATCTGCTCGTGTTTGATGAGAGCAACGGCCATGTTGCGAAACATTGCCGCGCGGTGAGAAGAGGTTACGCCGAGCTTTCTGCCGGCCATCCGGTGACGCATAGTTCAGTTCCTAGTCAATAAGATGTGGACTTAGAACGGCTCATCAAGCCGCTTTGCCAGATCTTCAATATTTTCCGGCGGCCAGGCCGGCACATTCATACCCAGAGAAAGCCCCATGGAGGTCAGGACTTCCTTGATCTCGTTCAGAGACTTACGCCCAAAGTTCGGAGTGCGCAGCATTTCCTGCTCGCTCTTCTGGACCAGGTCCCCGATATAGATGATGTTGTCGTTCTTCAGGCAGTTAGCGCTACGAACAGACAGCTCAAGCTCGTCAACCTTACGCAGCAGGTTACGGTTGAAGGGCAGGTCATCCTGCGGCTCTTCAGCCTGAACCGGACGCGGTTCATCAAAGTTGATGAACAGTTGCAACTGATCCTGAAGGATTCGGGCTGCAAGAGCAACTGCATCTTCCGGCGTGATGGCGCCGTTGGTTTCCACCGTCAGCAGCAGCTTATCAAAGTCTGTTACCTGACCAACACGGGTCGGCTCAACCTTGTAAGATACGCGCTTGACCGGAGAATAGATGGCATCAATCGGGATAAGACCGATCGGCGCATCTTCCGGACGGTTTGCAGCAGCAGGGACATAACCCTTGCCCATGTTCACCACAAATTCCATGCCCAGCTTCACACCGTCATCCAGTGTGCACAGAACCAGATCAGGGTTCATGACTTCAATGTCATGTCCGGTCTGGATCTGGCCGGCACGCACTTCACCAGGGCCTGTCGCCGTCAGCACCATGCGCTTCGGGCCTTCTCCGTGCATACGCAGTGCGAGCTGTTTGATGTTCAGGACAATGTCCGTCACATCTTCGCGCACACCCGCAACAGAAGAGAACTCGTGCAGGACGCCGTCAATCTGCACGGCTGTAACCGCAGCCCCCTGCAGGGAAGACAACAGCACACGACGCAGGGCGTTGCCCAGTGTCATACCAAAACCGCGTTCCAGCGGTTCTGCCACAACTGTCGCAATACGTGTCGGTTCCACGCCGGATTCGACTTCAAGCTTTTCGGGCTTGATCAGAGATTGCCAGTTTTTCTGAAGGACCAAGGTACCGGCCTTTCAATATGAAAAAACACTGCAGATCGCAGCGATTTCTCAGAAAATTAACAGAACAGCGAAAAGATGGCGGCTACACTCAGGTAGCCGCACAACCTTAATGCTTAGACGCGACGACGCTTGCGCGGGCGGCAACCGTTGTGCGGTACCGGCGTCATGTCACGGATAGAGGTAATGGAAAAACCGACAGCCTGCAGAGCACGCAGAGCGCTTTCACGCCCTGACCCAGGGCCGGACACTTCGATTTCCAGCGTTTCCATGCCGTGTTCACGGGCCTTGCGGCCTGCGTCTTCAGCAGCAACCTGCGCCGCATACGGCGTAGACTTACGGGAGCCTTTGAAGCCCTGAGCACCGGCTGAAGACCAGGAAATTGCATTTCCCTGCGCATCAGAGATGGTGATCATGGTGTTGTTAAACGTGGACAGAACATGTGCCACGCCAGAAATAATGTTCTTGCGCTCTTTTTTACGAATACGCGGTGTAGCGGCTTTCGCCATTGTTTTCCTACCTCAGTCCCTGCCCAGAAGCCCGCAAAAGCCGTCCGGAAATCCTCAACAAATCAGATTAACGCGTGGCTTTCTTCTTACCAGCGATCGCCACAGCCTTACCCTTACGTGTACGGGCGTTGGTGTGGGTTCTCTGACCATGCACCGGCAGGCCGCGACGGTGACGGAGACCGCGGTAGCAGCCCAGATCCATCAGACGCTTGATGTTCATTGCGACTTCACGACGCAGGTCACCTTCAACGCGATAGTCGGTGTCGATCACTTCACGCAGCTTTGCGATTTCATCATCGCTCAGCTCGTTCACGCGCTTTGCATCGGCAATGCCAACCTTCTCGCAGATCTGAGCTGCCTTGGTTGCGCCAATTCCGTAAATATACTGAAGCCCGATAACAACCCGTTTGTTGGTCGGGACATTCACGCCGGCAATACGTGCCACGCTTTACACTCCTGTCGGTTCAACTCGCTGGTCGAACACTACTGGCATCACATGGATGCATGATTTCAATCAGTGGCCGCGAAATATACCGGCCACCTGCACAAGTCAACGAAAACAGATCACTTTTTCGTGAGCTGTCACTTTCCCGCCATGACAGCTTCAATGTCTGCCGTGACCTGAGCGGTCGGAAGCATTCCATTAATTTTATAAAGCCGTCCGGTTTTTTCATAAAAAGGAAGAATCGGAGCCGTCAGATTCCGGTATTCCTTCAGGCGCTCAACAACCGTTTCGCGCTTGTCATCCGCCCGCCGCTTGAATTCGTGGCTGCCGCATACATCACACTCGCCTTCCTTTTTAGGAGGCTTGGAGACTTCGTTATACGTCGCGCCACACTTGCTGCACGTAAAGCGTCCAGAGATTCGGTCTGCCAGAATGTCTTCATCAACATCCAGAAACAGAACCACATCTATTTTTTTATTCTCGGCAGAAAGCATCTTATCCAGCGCATCTGCCTGCCCGAGAGTGCGCGGGAATCCATCCAGGATGAATCCCTTTGCACAGTCAGGCTGCCCGATACGGGAATGTAGCATGGCGATAATCAGCTCATCCGGCACCAGTTTCCCGGCATCCATCAGAGATTTTGCCTGCTTACCAATG
Organism: Acetobacter persici; assembly: GCF_018256955.1. Taxonomy (NCBI): domain Bacteria; kingdom Pseudomonadati; phylum Pseudomonadota; class Alphaproteobacteria; order Acetobacterales; family Acetobacteraceae; genus Acetobacter; species Acetobacter persici. Next base: position 464,582 of record NZ_JAERKU010000002.1, on the reverse strand, counting down.
TCAGACCCACGCGCAACCTCGGCACGCAGCATGTCACCGGTAGAAATCTGCACCAGACCGTACTGCTCTTCCAGTCGCTTGGACTGCGTGCCCTTCCCGGCACCGGGAGGCCCCAGAAAAATCACGTTCATCGTCTGATAACCCTCTGCTTCTTGCCACCACGAGACCGCCGCATAAGCCCCTGATACTGATGCGCAACAAGATGCGACTGCACCTGCGTCACGGTATCAATAGTGACCGACACGATAATGATCAGACTTGTGCCGCCAAAATAGAAAGGCACGTTGTAACGGCTGATCAGAATCTGCGGTAACAGACACACAAGAACCATATAGGCAGCGCCAATCGTCGTGAGGCGCGTGAGAATTTTATCGAAGTAGGTTGCTGTGGCCGCACCGGGGCGAATACCCGGAATAAAGCCCCCCTGCTTACGCAGGTTATCCGCAGTTTCCGCCGGGTTAAACGTGACTGCCGCATAAAAATACGAGAAGAACACGATCATGGCGGCGTAGAACAGCATATAGAGCGGCTGCCCCTGCCCCAGCTCTTCACCCAGAAACGACAACCAGCCCGGCATAGACTTCCCGTTCATGAAGCCGGAGATGGTGACCGGAATCAGAAGCACAGACGAAGCAAAAATCGGCGGAATGACGCCCGCTGTATTCACTTTAAGAGGCATGTGGGTGGTATCCCCCCCAAACATCCTCTGTCCCATCTGTCGCTTGGGATACTGGATCACAACTCGCCGTTGTGCCTGCTCCATAAACACGATGAACGTAATGGTCACCGCAGCCAGAACAAGAAAGACCAGCACGAAGAAAGGTGAAAGCGCACCCGTGTATCCAAGCTGGAACAGACTTGCCATGGCATGCGGCAGGTTCGCCACAATACCGGCAAAGATAATGAGGGAGATCCCGTTCCCGACACCTCGGGACGTAATCTGCTCACCCAGCCACATCAGGAACATGGTGCCACCCACAAGGGTGATCACGCAGGAAACCAGAAAGAACACGCCAGGGTTCACAACAGCGGATCCCGCTGCGCTATGCATACTCTCAAGCCCGACGGCAATGCCGTAAGCCTGAAATAACGCAATAAACACAGTCAAATAGCGTGTGTACTGATTGAGCTTTTTCCGCCCCTGCTCACCTTCTTTTTTCAAGGCTTCCAGAGAAGGAACTGCCGTGGACATCAACTGCACGATAATCGAGGCAGAAATGTAAGGCATGATATTGAGGGCAAAAACGGTCATACGCCCAAGCGCACCACCGGTGAACATGTTGAACATGCCCAGAATGCCACCCTGATGCTGAGCCAGAAGCTGCCCCATCACCGTCGCATCCACACCCGGAACCGGAATGTATGTGCCAAGACGGTAAATAATCAGCGCACCAAGCGTGAACCAAATCCGCTTTTTGAGTTCGGTTGCCTTGGCAAAGGAGCCCACATTGAAGTTGGCAGCCAACTGTTCGGCCGCGGAAGCCATGCATCCGTCCTTTCACACAAACAGCGCCACCACATAACGCGGGACGCTGTCATGATAGTCTAAGAGTTAACCCAGACCACATCTGGAGAAGTATCAGCCAGAAGAACAGTACAGGACTGCCCTTCTGACCAAAACATCAGGATGCGCTGGCTTCAGCAGCCTTAGGAGCCACCAGGACCTTGATGGACCCGCCAGCTTTCTCAATAGCTGCAACTGCAGAAGCAGAAGCACCAGACACTTCGAACGTGACAGCGCGGGTCAGTTCGCCTTCAGCCAGAATACGCACACCAGCATATTTGCCCGTGCCGACCAGACCGGCAGTTTTCAGCGTTTCTTCCGTCACTGTCGTGCCAGCTTCAAGCTTACCATCAGCAAAGGCTTTTTCAATGGCACCGAGGTTAACCGGAGCATAAGCCTTACGGAAGATGTTTTTGAAGCCACGCTTCGGCAGACGACGATAAATCGGCAGCTGACCACCTTCAAAGCCGTTCAGGGACACGCCTTCACGTGCTTTCTGCCCCTTCACACCTTTACCGGAGGTCTTGCCTTTACCAGAACCGATACCACGACCGAGACGCTTTTTGCGATAACGAGAGCCTTCGTTATCACGCAGTTCGTTCAGATTCATATCAATCCTCCACCTTCACGAGGTGGGCCACCTTACGGACCATACCACGGGTTGAAGGGGTATCTTCCAACACCCGCTCACGCCCGATCTTGTTCAGACCGAGACCCACAAGGGTCTCTTTCTGGCCAGGCTTGCGGCCGTTACCGGACGCAATCTGAATGACTTTGAAGGTTTTAGCTTCAGACATCTGCAGCCTCCACACCTGAAGCAGCCTGATCGCGCTTACCGAAGATTTCAGCAACCTTCTTACCGCGACGGTTTGCGACAGAACGAGGGCTTGCACAACGCTCAAGCGCCGCGAACGTCGCTTTCACCATGTTGTGCGGGTTACGCGTCCCGAGGGACTTGGCAACCACGTCATTGATGCCCAGGCTTTCAAAAACAGCGCGCATCGGGCCGCCGGCAATGATCCCCGTCCCTGCTTCAGCAGAGCGCAGAACAACCTTACCAGCGCCGAAGTGACCAGCCACATCGTGATGCAGCGTGCGGCCTTCCTTCATCGGCACGCGGATCATGCCACGCTTGGCACGTTCCGTTGCCTTACGGATAGCTTCCGGCACTTCACGGGCTTTACCAGCACCATACCCAACGCGGCCTTTCTGGTCACCAACGACAACCAGAGCAGCGAAGGCAAAGCGCCGACCACCCTTAACAACCTTAGCAACGCGGTTGATGGTGACCAGTTTATCAACCAGTTCATCGCCTTCGCGTTCGCGATCACGGCCGCCTCGACCGCCTTCTCTTGGTTCACGAGCCATTACGTGATCCTTTCCTCAGAAGGAGAGACCGCCCTCGCGGGCAGCCTCCGCCAGGGCTTTCACGCGCCCATGATAAAGATACGACCCCCTGTCGAAAACAACCTGGGAGACGCCGGCAGCCACAGCACGCTGCGCAACAAGTTTACCAACAGCGCCAGCGCTGTCCTTGTTGGCACCGGTCTTCAGAGACGAGCGCAGTTCTTTATCCAGGCTGGAAGCGGCAGCAAGGGTGCATCCGCGCACGTCATCAATGACCTGCGCATAGATGTTCTTGCCAGACCGGAAGACCGACAGACGCGGACGACCACCAGCCTTGCGACGGAGCTGAAAACGCAGGCGAGCACGCCGACGGTTCCGCAGTTCCTGCTGAGTGCTCATTATTTCTTCTTGCCTTCCTTGCGACGAATGGTTTCCGTCTCATAACGCACACCCTTGCCTTTATAGGGCTCAGGCTTACGAAAATTGCGAATATCAAGAGCAACCTGCCCAACGCGCTGCTTGTCGATACCTTCGACAAGGATAGCTGTCGGACGCGGCGTGGAGATCTTGATACCCTGCGGGATCGGATAAACCACGTCGTGAGAATAGCCCAGGTTCATCACAAGATTAGAACCCTGCACAGCAGCACGATAACCGGTGCCGTTGATCTCAAGAGCCTTTGAGAACCCTTCAGAAACACCTTTGATCGCCGTTGCAATCAGAGCGCGGGTTGTGCCCCACATCATACGAGCCTGCGCTGCAGTCCCAACCGGACGCACCGCAACTTTCCCGTCTGAAATTTCCGCTTCAATGTGAGAGGAAAGCGGCAGAGCGAGTTCGCCCAGCTTTCCCTTCGCCTTGAAAACACCGTCTGCAATCGAGACAGTCACCCCTGCGGGAACATCAACGGGATATTTGCCTACACGTGACATGTATCCCTCCTCAGAACACGCGACAGAGGACTTCACCGCCAACATTGGCAGCGCGAGCCTCGACATCAGACAGAACACCACGCGGTGTGGACAGGATCGAAACCCCGAGCCCAGCACGCACCCGCGGCAACTCTTTAATTTTGGAATACACACGACGGCCCGGACGGGACACGCGGTGGATTTCCTTAATAACCGGCTCGCCTTCGGAATATTTCAGCTCGATATGGAGCTGAGTGATGCCTTTGCGAATTTCTTCGTGTGAGTAGCCACGGATGTAGCCTTCACGCTGCAGGGCATCAAGAACATTCGAACGCAGCTTGGAAGCCGGCGACACGCAGGACACATGGCGTGCACGCTGCGCGTTACGAATACGGGTGAGCATATCACCCAGCGGATCAGAAAGTGACATTGTGCGCCCTTACCAGCTAGCTTTGACCAGGCCCGGGATCTGCCCGTTTGAAGCCAGATCACGCAGTGCAATACGGCACAGCTCAAACTTGCGGTAGTTACCGCGAGAGCGCCCCGTAAGTTTGCAACGGAGACGGACACGTACGCGTGAACCATTCCGCGGCAGTTCAGCCAGCTTTAAAGACGCATCAAACCGATCTTCTACAGGAAGCGAGCGGTCCATCACAATGTTCTTCAGCGCCGCACGCTTTTCCTTGTCGCGCGCAGCCATGCGTGTCCGCTTGGCATTACGCGTGATGGCAGAAGTCTTAGCCATATAATTTTATCCTCCGGAACCCTTCGAAAACCTTCGATGGTTTTCCAAGACAACAACACCTGGTGACAGGTAACCTATTTCACTCAGGCAGCAAAGGGGAGATCGAACGCTTTAAGAAGCGCCTTAGCCTCAGCATCCGTCTTTGCGCTGGTCACAAACACCACGTCCATCCCGCGAACTTCGTCTACTTTATCGTAGTCGATTTCAGGGAAAACGATCTGTTCTTTCAGACCAAGAGCGAAGTTACCACGTCCGTCAAACCCCTTGTTAGCCGGCAGACCACGGAAATCGCGAATGCGGGGCATTGCGATCGTGACCAGACGATCAAGGAATTCATACATCTGCGCACGGCGCAGCGTAACCTTACAACCGATCGGCAGACCTTCACGGATTTTGAAGCCCGCGATGGCTTTCTTTGCAACAGTTTTAACCGGCTTCTGACCTGCAATCAGCGTCATTTCAGCAACGGCAGCGTCCAGTTTCTTCTGGTCGCCCGCAGCTTCACCAACGCCCATATTCAGGACAATTTTTTCCAGCCGAGGAACCTGCATGATGTTTTTGTAACCAAACTGTTCACGCAGTTTAGCGCGCAGTTCGGCTTCATAACGTTCCTGCATACGAGGAACGGAACGAACGCCCTTAGACTCACTCATTCTCGCCCCCTCAGCCTTCAATCACTTCGCCGGTTGCTTTTGCAACACGAACTTTCCGCCCGTCTTCCAGAACACGGAACCCAACGCGGGTCGGTTTCTTGGAGGCCGGATCGACCAGTTTCAGATTCGACAGATGAATCGGGGCTTCACGCGTGATGATGCCGCCTTCTTCACCCATACGCGTTGCTTTCTGGTGACGCTTAACAAGCGCTACACCACGAACAATCGCGCGATTTTCAGCCGGGCGGACAGAGAGAACTTCACCCTGAGTTCCTTTGGAGGAACCCGTGATGACAACAACCGTATCGCCTTTTTTAATGCGAGCAGCCATTTATAGAACCTCCGGCGCCAGAGAGATAATTTTCATGAACTTGCGCGCACGCAGTTCACGAACAACCGGGCCGAAGATACGGGTGCCGATCGGCTCCTGCTGCTTGTTGATCAGAACAGCAGCGTTCTTATCAAAACGGATCGCGCTCCCGTCGGGGCGGCGAACCGGATAAGAGGTACGCACGATAACAGCTTGGTGCACGTCGCCTTTTTTCACCTTCCCACGGGGGATGGCTTCCTTGACAGACACGACGATCACGTCGCCGACCGAGGCGGACTTCCGCTTGGAGCCGCCCAGTACCTTGATGCACTGCACCTGACGCGCACCAGAATTGTCGGCCACGTCGAGGTTGGTCTCGGGATGGATCATGAACTAGATATCCTTACCTTACGCTGACACGCCAGCGGAGGACGCATCAACGACCTCACCATTGCGTGCCACCACGGCCCACGTCTTGCGCTTGGAAATCGGCGTGCATTCAATGATGCGCACGCTATCGCCCACTTTGCAGACATTCTCTTCATCATGCGCCGCATATTTTTTAGAGCGACGAATGAACTTCTTATACAGCGGGTGCATGACGCGACGATCGACAAGAACCGTTACGGTCTTATCCATTTTGTCGCTGGTCACACGCCCGGTAAGGACGCGCCTTGGCATCGTCCAACTCCCTTCAGGAAATGGCGGCAGATGTTTTAGCACCCGCCGCAGTCTTCTTTGTATTCTGCGCGTCAATCGTCTTGATGCGCGCAATTTCACGACGGACCACACGAATGCGGCTCTGGCCTTCGTTCTGCCCGGTTGCCTGCTGGAACCGGAGATTGAGCTGCTCACGCTTCAGCTCAAGCAGAAGTGCGTTCAGTTCGTCGGCCGTTTTGGCACGCAGGTCAGCGGGCTTTGTTGCCTTCGCCATCTTACGCATCTCCAATTCGGGTCACAAATTTTGTCTTGATCGGCAGCTTTGCTGCACCGAGAGCCAGCGCTTCACGCGCGATCTCGGGCGGCACGCCTTCGATTTCAAACAAAATGCGACCGGGTTTCACACGGGCCACCCAGTATTCGGGAGATCCCTTGCCCGAGCCCATACGCACTTCTGCAGGCTTTGTCGAGACCGGAAGGTCAGGAAAAATACGAATCCACACGCGACCTGCACGTTTCATCGCTCTGGTGATAGCCCGACGAGAGGCTTCAATCTGCCGTGCGGTGATACGTTCGGGCTGAAGAGCCTTCAGACCAAACGTACCGAAGTTGAGCGTCGTGCCGCTTTTGGCCAGGCCGTGAATACGACCTTTGTGAGCCTTACGGAATTTAGTTCGCTTCGGAGAGAGCATTGTCTTCTATCCTTCGCCTCAGCGCTGAGGGGCCTGCTCGGCCGCCCGGCGGTCCTGAGCCAGTGGGTCATGGGCCAGGATCTCACCTTTGAAGATCCACACCTTCACACCGCAAGCACCATACGTGGTCTGTGCAGTCGCCGTCCCGTAATCGATATCTGCACGGAGCGTATGCAGGGGCACACGTCCTTCACGATACCATTCGATACGGGCGATTTCTGCACCGCCAAGACGGCCGGAGCAGTTGATCCGGATACCCTGTGCGCCAAGACGCATAGCGGACTGCACGGCGCGCTTCATGGCGCGACGGAAGGCCACACGGCGTTCGAGCTGCTGCGCAATGTTGTCAGCAACCAGCGTGGCGTCGATTTCCGGCTTGCGGATCTCAACAATGTTGAGAGCCACTTCCGTACCGGCCATTTTGGTCAGCTCTTTACGCAGAGCGTCAATGTCCTGACCTTTTTTACCGATCACAACGCCCGGACGTGCTGCATAAATCGTAACGCGCGGCTTTTTGGCCGGACGTTCGATCACAACGCGGGACACACCAGCACCAGACAGCTTGCGACGCAGGAAAGCGCGCAGCTTCAGGTCAGCGTGCAGCAGACGAGAATAGTCGGAGTCAGCGTACCAACGGCTATCCCAGGTGCGATTGATTCCGAGCCGCAGCCCGATTGGATTGACTTTATGTCCCATACGTCAGGCTGCCTTCTGCTCAGGAGAAGCTGCTTCGGGCTGCGGAGCCCGTTCTGCAACAACAATCTTCAGATGGCTGAAGAATTTTTCCACACGGGCGGAACGACCACGGCCACGCGCATGGAAGCGACGCATGACAATGGACTTCCCGACCTCAGCCGTCTTCACAACCAGCTGGTCAACGTCCAGCTGGTGATTGTTCTCAGCATTTGCAATCGCGCTTTCCAGAGTCTTTTTGACTTCCTGGGCAATGCGACGCTTGGAGAACGTCAGGGTTGCAACAGCCTGAGACGCGGGCTTGTTGCGGATCAGACCGGCAACAAGGTTCAACTTGCGGGGACTAACCCGGATGTTGCGCGTGATCGCCTGCGCTTCTGTTTCCGCGAGCGTGCGCGGATGCTTCGGCTTGCTCATCTTAGCCCCGCTTCGACTTCTTATCGGCCCCATGCCCGTGGAACGTACGGGTGGGAGAAAATTCACCGAACTTGTGTCCGACCATATTCTCCGTCACCTGTACAGGCAGGAACTTCTGACCATTATAAACACCGAACGTCAGACCAACGAACTGCGGAAGGATCGTAGAACGACGTGACCAGATCTTGATCACTTCGTTACGACCCGACGCGCGGGACGTTTCAGCTTTGCTCAGCAGATACCCGTCGACGAACGGGCCTTTCCAGACGGAACGTGCCATCTTCTATTGCCCCTTACTTGCCGGTCTTTCGACGACGGATAATCAGACTGTCCGTACGCTTGTTGACCCGAGTTTTGTAACCTTTGGTCGGCTTGCCCCACGGCGTAACCGGATGACGGCCACCAGAGGTGCGGCCTTCACCACCACCATGCGGATGGTCGACCGGGTTCATCACAACGCCGCGGTTATGCGGGCGACGACCCAGCCAGCGCGCACGGCCAGCCTTACCAATGTGCTGGTTCATGTTGTCCGGGTTGGAGACAGCCCCAACCGTTGCCATGCACTCACCACGCACAACACGCAGTTCACCAGACTGCAGCTTGATCTGCGCATAGCCGGCATCTTTACCGACCAGCTGCGCATACGTCCCGGCAGAGCGGGCCAGCTTGCCACCGGCACCCTGCTTCAGTTCGATGTTATGCACGATCGTACCAACCGGAATCGCTGCCAGCGGCATGGCGTTACCCGGCTTGATGTCAACGCGAGCGCCAGCGATGACATTGTCACCCACTTTCAGACGCTGCGGAGCCAGGATGTAAGCCAGCTCACCATCTTCGTACTTCACCAGCGCAATGAAGGCGGTACGGTTGGGGTCATATTCCAGACGCTCAACCGTGCCCAGCACGTCAAATTTGCGACGTTTGAAGTCGACATAACGGTAAGACTGCTTGTGCCCGCCGCCACGGAAACGAGACGTTGTGCGACCGTTGTTGTTACGACCGCCCGTCTTGTTTTTACCTTCCGTCAGCTGCTTGACCGGCTTGCCCTTCCAGAGGTCGGAACGATCAATCAGAACCGTACCACGAAGGCTCGGCGTGACGGGATTAAAGTGCTTCAGTGCCATTTGTTCCTACCCCACGTCACGCCAGTTTAGCGGTAAGGTCAATGGACTGACCTTCCGCAAGCTGGACGAACGCCTTCTTGATATCAGAACGCTGCCCCAGACGCCCCTTGAAGCGCTTGGTCTTGCCCTTCTGGACAAGCGTGTTAACGCCAACAACCTTGACGCCGAACAGTGTTTCCACAGCCACTTTGATTTCAGGCTTGGTTGCAGAGATCGCAACCTTGAAAACAACCTGATTCTTCTCTGAAAGCGCGGTTGCTTTCTCGGTGATCAGCGGAGAACGAACAATGTCGTACATCGCTTCCCGGGAAAGACGCTCGGCTTTCTTGCGCAGAGCAAGAATGTTCGTCATGCCAGGCGCTCCTTCAGACCCTCGAGGCCAGCCTGCGTAATCGCCAGGACCTCGTGATTAAGAATGTCATAAACATTGGCGCCAATTGTCGGCAGGATATCAATGCGCGGCAGGTTGCTTGCAGCGCGCAGAAAGCCTTCGTCAACAGAGGCATCAACAATCAGGGCAGATTTCCAGCCAAGCGTTTTCAGCTTTGCAGCCAGTTCGCTCGTGCGGGCCACACCAGAAGCAGACTGAAGGACAACCAGCTTGCCTTCTTTTGCTTTCTGGGACAGCGCAGAGATCAGACCCAGACGGCGAACCTTCTTGGGAAGGTCATATCCGTGGTCACGCACAACCGGACCATGGACTGCGCCACCGGTACGATACTGCGGTGCACGAAGAGAACCCTGACGGGCGCTACCTGTGCCTTTCTGGCGGTACGGCTTCTTGGTCGTGCCGGACACTTCGCCCATGCCTTTGACCTTGTGCGTACCAGCGCGGCGCTTGGCCAGCTGCCAGTGAACAACGCGCGCCATGATGTCATTGCGCGGCGCGACAGCAAACAGCGCTTCGGGAAGCGTTGCAGAACCTGCGGTGCCGTTATCAAGCGTTTTGATTTCGATTTCCATGACCTCAGCCCTCCGCCGTCACGAGAGCGGCCGGATACGGCGCATCGACATGGCGGGCTTTTTTAATTGCATCACGGACCAGAACGACACCGTTTTTAGCTCCGGGAACGGAACCACGGATCATGATCAGGTTCTTTTCCGGATCGATCGCAGCAATTTCAAGATTCAGCGTGGTAATACGCTCATCGCCAAGGTGACCGGCCATCTTCTTGTTCTTGAAGGTCTTGCCCGGATCCTGACGGTTACCGGTAGAACCATGTGAACGGTGAGAGATGGACACGCCGTGGGAGGCTTCCAGACCGGCAAAGTTCCAGCGCTTCATGGCGCCTGCGAACCCTTTACCTTTGCTGGTACCCGTCACGTCGACTTTCTGGCCCACAACAAAGTGAGCTGCGGAAAGAGAAGCGCCGATATCCAGCGTAGCATCATCAGCTACGCGGAATTCAACCAGCTTCTTCTTCGGCTCAACCTGCGTGCGGGCAAAATGGCCACGGTTAGGTTTAGAGACATTTTTTACCTTGGCTTTGCCCATACCAAGCTGAAGGGCCGTATAGCCATCCCGCTCCTGAGTACGGACGTCCACCACCTGCACGGAATCCACATGCAGGACGGTAACGGGCACATGTGTGCCATCTTCCTTGAACAGTCGGGACATACCCAACTTTTTTGCGATCAATCCGGTGCGCATCGTCTGGACCTTAAAGTTTGATCTCGACATCCACGCCAGCGGCGAGGTCGAGTTTCATGAGAGCGTCCACGGTCTGCGGAGTCGGCTCGACGATGTCGAGCAGGCGGCGATGAGTCCGAATTTCGAACTGCTCGCGACTTTTCTTATCCACGTGGGGAGAACGGTTCACTGTAAACCGCTCGATATGCGTCGGCAGCGGGATAGGACCCCGAACCCGCGCACCCGTACGCTTCGCCGTATTGACGATCTCTTTCGTGCTGTTATCGAGAACACGATGATCGTACGCCTTCAGGCGAATGCGGATGTTCTGGTTGTCCATTGTTTCTTAGTCCAACACTTTACTGGTCCGGGGTAACCCGGCCGCCAAGTAAGACCCCGACCGAAGACTCGGCCGGGGCCATCCAGTCCTAGGCTTCTAACCGATTAGTCGGTGATAGAAGCAACCACGCCGGCACCAACGGTGCGGCCACCTTCACGAATAGCGAAGCGCAGGCCTTCATCCATGGCGATCGGAGCGATCAGCTCAACATCCATGGCGCAGTTATCGCCCGGCATGATCATTTCCGTGCCTTCCGGCAGGTGAACAACGCCAGTGACGTCGGTCGTGCGGAAATAGAACTGCGGACGATAGTTGGTGAAGAACGGCGTATGACGGCCACCTTCATCCTTCGTCAGGATGTACGCTTCAGCTTTAAACTTCTTGTGCGGGGTGATGGAACCCGGCTTAGCCAGAACCTGGCCACGCTCAACGTCTTCACGCTTCGTGCCACGCACCAGCGCACCGATGTTGTCACCAGCTTCACCGCGATCAAGCAACTTACGGAACATTTCAACGCCCGTAACGGTCGTCTTAACGGTGTCCTTCAGGCCGACGATTTCAACTTCGTCACCCACGTTCACAACACCACGTTCGACACGGCCCGTCACCACGGTGCCACGACCGGAGATGGAGAACACGTCTTCGATCGGCATCAGGAACGGACGGTCAACCGGACGCTCCGGCTGCGGGATGTAGGAGTCAACTGCATCCATCAGGTCACGAACGCGGTTTTCGCCGATTTCCGGATCACCATCTTCCAGAGTAACCAGAGCGGAACCCTTGATGATGGGGATTTCGTCGCCCGGGAACTGGTAGGAAGACAGAAGTTCACGAACTTCCATTTCAACCAGCTCAAGCAGTTCCGGATCATCAACCTGGTCAACTTTATTCAGGAAGACAACCAGAGCCGGCACACCGACCTGACGAGCAAGCAGGATGTGCTCACGGGTCTGCGGCATCGGGCCATCAGCTGCGGAAACCACGAGGATAGCGCCGTCCATCTGCGCTGCACCCGTGATCATGTTCTTCACGTAGTCAGCATGTCCGGGGCAGTCGACGTGTGCGTAGTGACGGTTGGCCGTTTCATATTCCACGTGAGCCGTGGAGATGGTGATGCCACGAGCGCGCTCTTCAGGAGCAGCGTCAATCTGGTCATACGCCTTGAACTCAGCGCCACCGGCTTTCGCCAGCGTCTTGGTGATGGCGGCCGTCAGAGACGTTTTACCATGGTCAACGTGGCCGATGGTGCCGATGTTGCAGTGCGGTTTATTCCGCTCAAATTTAGCCTTAGCCATTTCTCTACTCCATACCCCGAAAATTTATCGGGATGCAGTTTTTAATAAGTCCGCCCCCACTCCACAAGGAGTGAATGCCATACTCAAAAGATTACCAGCGATAGTGGCTGAATGCCTTGTTGGCTTCGGCCATACGGTGGGTATCTTCACGCTTCTTAACAGCAGCGCCACGGTTGTTCACGGCATCCATCAGCTCGTTAGACAACCGGTCCTGCATGGTGTTTTCGCCCCGCTTGCGGGAAGCGTCGATCACCCAGCGAATGGCCAGCGCCTGACGGCGTTCAGCGCGAACTTCAACAGGCACCTGATAGGTCGCACCACCAACGCGGCGAGAGCGAACTTCTACTGCAGGCTTAACGTTATCCAGAGCATTGTGGAACAATGCGATCGGATCCGCAGAAGCTCCACTCCGGCGAACCATCGCCTCGAGAGCTCCATAAACAATCCTCTCCGCAGTGGATTTTTTGCCATCATACATCAGAGCGTTCATGAAACGCGTAATGACAATATCTCCGAACTTCGGATCAGGAAGAATCTCACGCTTAACAGCGCGGTGACGGCGGCTCATACCTTAACTTCCTCTTACTTCGGACGCTTCGCGCCGTAGAGCGAACGCCGCTGACGACGCTTAGCAATACCCTGGGTATCCAGGACACCGCGAAGGATGTGATAACGCACACCCGGAAGATCCTTTACACGACCCCCACGGATAAGCACGACGCTATGTTCCTGAAGGTTGTGACCTTCACCCGGAATATAACTCACCACCTCATAGCCGTTCGTCAGACGCACCTTTGCAACTTTACGCAGTGCGGAGTTCGGCTTTTTCGGCGTCGTCGTATAAACACGGGTGCAAACACCACGTTTCTGGGGGCAGCTCTGCAGTGCGGGCACTTTGTTGCGCTTGACTGCAGGCTTGCGCCCCTTGGCAATGAGCTGGTTGATGGTCGGCATGCGCCTTTCCCGATCCTTACACAGTTCGGCCGGCTAGCCTTTTTATCGGCTGCCGACTGTCATTTGAAAAACCCACCAGGCAACAACACCCGTGTGGGGCTATCTAGGCATCCGGCTTTTACTTCCAACCGGAAGCCAGCCGCATGCTTACACAAGAATTACGAATTTACCTCCGCTCCGGCACGGGAGCAGAAGCTGAGGGCTGCTAACTACCTCTCCCCCCCCCTTAAGTCAAGCGCGGTACGCGATTCTTAACCACGAAAATGAAAAGAAGCCCTCACATAAAAAAAGGGACCAGAGCATAACTCTGATCCCTCTTCTTCTTATGCCTGAGCGACGCGCGCTGCGTTACTCCGCAGCGGAGCGCCCGACACGCTGCCGGTCCTGAGACGCGGCGATTGCACGCAGACGGTTCATGACGCTGCCCGTCCCTGCCGGGATCAGACGGCCGACAATGACGTTCTCTTTCAGACCGTTCAGAGTATCCACCTTCCCTGCGGTAGCAGCCTCTGTCAGGACACGCGTGGTCTCCTGGAAGGATGCGGCAGAGATGAAGGACTGCGTCTGCAGAGAGGCCTTGGTAATACCCTGCAACACCGGCATCGCCACCGCAGGGCGCTCACCAGCATTCATACGCTTGGTATTTTCGGTCTCGTACTCAATCCGGTCAACGGTTTCACCAATGAGGTACGTCGTGTCACCCGGCTCCAGAATTTCGACCTTCTGGAGCATCTGACGCACGATAACCTCAATATGCTTATCGTTAATCTTCACACCCTGAAGACGATAGACATCCTGAATTTCGTTCACGAGGTAATCGGACAGAGCCTCAACCCCCATGACCTTCAGAATATCATGCGGCACGCGAGGACCATCGACCAGCGGATCGCCCTTTTCGACGAAGTCGCCTTCCTGAACGGACACGTGCTTGCCTTTGGGGATCAGATATTCCGTCTCTTCGCCTGTCTCATCATTCTTCACGATGACACGACGCTTGGACTTGTAATCTTTCCCAAATTCAACACGGCCTTCCATTTCCGCGATAATCGCATGGTCCTTCGGGCGACGAGCCTCAAAAAGCTCGGCAACACGCGGCAGACCACCGGTAATATCACGGGTCTTGGACCCTTCACGCGGCAGACGTGCCAGCACGTCACCCGCATGAACTTCGGCACCGTTTTCGACAGACAGCAGGGATTCAGGCGGGAGGAAGTAACGGGCGTCATTCCCGTTATCCAGCTTGATCACCTCACCCTTGGCGTCCTTCAGCTGCAGGCGCGGACGCAGATCAACGCCCTTCCCTGCCTGCTTGTAGTCCACCACGGTTTTTGCTGTCAGGCCTGTCACCTCATCCATACGCTCAACAAGCGTGATGGAGTCAATCAGGTCCAGATACTCAACCTTACCGGCTTTCTCGGTAATGATCGGCAGGGTGTAGGGGTCCCACTCGGCCAGCTTCTGAGCCCGTGTGACTTCCGCACCTTCCGTCGTAAGCAGTCGCGCACCATACGGCACACGATAACGGGCTTTTTCAACCCCGGCTTCGTCGGTCAGCAGAATTTCACAGTTACGGGCCATGACAACCGGCACGCCCTGACTGTTCTGCACGACGTTGCGGTTACGGATAACCACTTTACCATCACGAGACGCTTCGATCATTGACTGCTCAGCACCACGCTGCGCCGCACCACCGATATGGAAGGTACGCATGGTCAGCTGTGTACCCGGTTCACCGATGGACTGTGCGGCAATAACGCCAACAGCTTCACCAATGTTGACCGGCGTGCCGCGTGCCAGATCACGGCCATAGCAGTGACCACACACACCAACACGGCTGTCACAGGTCAGCACAGACCGGATCTGCACCGTTTCCACGCCTGAGCTTTCAATGCGTTCCGCATCGGCTTCATCAATCAGGCAGTTGCGCGGGGCAACAACCTTACCGGAAGCCGGATCGATCACATCAGCCGCCAGTGTACGACCAAGGATCCGCTCGGACAGAGAAGAAACAACTTCACCGCCGTCCATCACGGCACGAATGGTCAGGCCGCGCTCGGTGCCGCAATCGTTTTCAACGATGATGCAGTCCTGTGCCACGTCAACCAGACGACGCGTCAGATACCCGGAGTTTGCAGTCTTCAGAGCGGTATCGGCCAGACCCTTACGTGCACCGTGGGTAGACGTAAAGTAATCGAGAACCGACAGACCTTCTTTAAAGTTCGCAATAATCGGCTGTTCAATAATCTCACCAGACGGCTTGGCCATCAGACCACGCATACCGGCAAGCTGCTTCATCTGAGCCGGTGACCCACGAGCCCCGGAGTGGCTCATCATCCACACGGAGTTAATGGGCTTGCCGATTTCCTGACGGGAAATCTCTTTGGTCATAGCGGCCTGCACTTCGTCCGTGCAGCGTGACCAGGCATCAACCACCTTGTTGTAGCGTTCGCCTGCCGTGATCAGACCATCCTGATACTGCTGTTCAAATTCCTTGACTTCAGCCGCAGTGCGGTCAACCAGCACTTTCTTTTCAGCCGGGATGATCATGTCATCCTTACCGAAGGAAATACCGGCCTTTGCAGCGTGACGGAAACCAAGGGCCATCAGACGGTCACAGAAGATCACCGCTTCTTTCTGACCACAGTGACGATAAACCGTATCAATAACGTCAGACACGGCTTTCTTGGTCAGCTGCTTGTTGATCAGCGAGAACGGAATAGCGTCGCTCTTCGGCAGGATCTGCGCAATCAGCACACGTCCCGGCGTCGTGACGATCGTTTCATGCTGCTTCTTGCCGTCCGCATCAATGGTCTCGAAACGGGCACGGATTTTGTCATGCAGTTTCAGGACACCCGCGTTAAGCGCGTATTCCACTTCACCGATAGACGAGAAGGACGGAGCACCCTTTTTGGTGAGTTCACCCGTGGTGTCGTCATACTCATTCCGGTCAGGGGTTGCGCCAAATTCAGGCGTTTCAAGGCTGAGGTAATACAGGCCAAGAACGATATCCTGAGACGGCACGATGATCGGCTTACCGTTTGCCGGGCTAAGGATGTTGTTGGTGGACATCATCAGCACGCGTGCTTCAAGCTGGGCCTCAAGGCTCAGCGGCACGTGCACGGCCATCTGGTCACCGTCGAAGTCCGCGTTGAACGCGGTACAGACGAGCGGATGCAGCTGGATCGCTTTGCCTTCAACCAGCACAGGTTCAAACGCCTGAATGCCGAGACGATGGAGGGTCGGTGCGCGGTTCAGCATCACGGGATGCTCGCGAATGACCTCTTCCAGAATATCCCAGACTTCCGGACGTTCTTTTTCAACCATCCGCTTTGCAGCTTTAATGGTTGTGGCGTGGCCGTATTTTTCCAGCTTAGAGTAGATGAACGGCTTGAACAGTTCCAGCGCCATCTTCTTGGGCAGGCCGCACTGGTGCAGCTTCATTTCCGGGCCAACCACGATGACCGAACGGCCAGAGTAGTCAACACGCTTACCAAGAAGGTTCTGACGGAAGCGGCCCTGCTTGCCTTTCAGCATATCAGACAGGGACTTCAGCGGACGCTTGTTGGCACCGGTAATGGCACGGCCACGGCGGCCGTTGTCAAACAGGGCGTCAACAGCTTCCTGAAGCATACGCTTTTCGTTACGCACGATAATATCGGGCGCACGCAGTTCCATCAGGCGCTTGAGACGGTTGTTACGGTTGATAACGCGACGATACAGATCATTCAGATCAGACGTTGCGAAACGACCCCCATCAAGCGGCACCAGCGGACGGAGTTCCGGCGGAATGACGGGAACCAGATCAAGGATCATCCACTCAGGGCGAGAGCCGCTTTCTGAGAAGGCCTCAATCAGCTTCAGGCGTTTGACAAGCTTCTTGCGCTTGGCTTCAGACGTCGTCTCTTTCAGAGCCTGACGCAGTTCCACTTTTTCGGCATCACAGTCGATGCGTTCCAGCACCTTCTTGATAGCTTCAGCGCCGATCCCGACTTCAATCCCTTCTTCGCCATATTCATCCATGGCGTCGAGGTACTGTTCTTCCGTCAGCAGAGAATACTGCTTGAGCGGAGACGTGCCGGGTTCAAGAACGAGATAGTTCTCGAAATACAGCACTTTTTCGAGGTCTTTCAGCGTCATATCGACCATCAGGCCGATACGGCTCGGAAGAGACTTCAGAAACCAGATATGGGCAACGGGGCTGGCAAGCTGGATGTGACCCATCCGCTCGCGCCGCACTTTTGCCAGGGTGACTTCAACGCCGCATTTTTCACAGACAATACCGCGGAACTTCATCCGCTTGTATTTGCCGCACAGGCATTCATAGTCCTTGATCGGGCCAAAAATACGCGCGCAGAACAGACCATCACGCTCCGGCTTAAATGTCCGGTAGTTGATCGTCTCGGGCTTCTTGATTTCACCAAACGACCAGGACCGGATCTGCTCAGGCGATGCAAGCTGAATCTTGATCTGGTCGAAGGTCATCGCCTGGCCGGTCTGGCCAAGAATTTTCATGAGTTCATTCATGTGCCGAAGCCCCCAAAGGGAAATGAGGAGCCGGAATCGTCATTCCGGCCTCCCCCTCAAAATAAGAACGGATCGTGCTGCTAAGGGTCACTCTTATTTGGCCCCCTGCTCCAGCTCAACATTCAGGCCAAGGGACTTCAGTTCCTTGATCAGAACGTTAAAGCTTTCCGGAATACCGGCTTCAAAGTCATCCTGCTCACGCACAATGGCTTCATAGACCTTGGTTCGACCGGACACGTCATCCGATTTCACCGTCAGCATTTCCTGCAGCGTATATGCAGCACCGTAGGCTTCCAGAGCCCAGACTTCCATTTCACCGAAGCGCTGACCACCGAACTGCGCCTTACCACCTAGCGGCTGCTGAGTCACAAGAGAGTACGGACCGATGGAGCGTGCATGGATCTTGTCATCAACAAGGTGATGCAGCTTGAGCATGTAAATGTAGCCAACCGTGGTTTTACGCTCGAACGGCTCGCCAGTGCGCCCATCAATCAGCTGAGACTGACCAGATTTATCCACCCCTGCCTTTTCAAGCATGGCTTCAATATCCGGAATGGAAGCACCATCGAACACCGGCGTTGCAATCGGCACGCCTTTGCGCAGATTGTTGCACAGCTCAGTCAGTTCACGGTTGTCCATGTTGGCAATGGCATCGTCATAAATGTTCTGCCCGTAAACGTCTTTCAGACGGTCCAGCAGCTCCTGACGCTTTTCACCCGTGCGCTGGTATTCATCCACCAGATCACCAATGCCACGACCAAGGTTGGCACAGGCCCAGCCCAGATGCGTTTCCAGAATCTGCCCCACGTTCATACGGGACGGCACACCCAGCGGGTTCAGCACGATGTCAACAGACGTGCCATCTTCCAGGAAGGGCATGTCTTCAACAGGCACCACGCGGGAGACAACACCCTTATTTCCGTGACGACCGGCCATTTTGTCACCGGGTTGAAGCTTACGCTTCACGGCGACAAACACCTTGACCATTTTCATCACGCCGGGCGGCAGTTCATCACCACGCTGAAGCTTTTCAACCTTGCTTTCAAAGCGGGCCTGAATTTTTGCCACAGAGGCATCAAATTCACGACGCAGCGTTTCCAGCTCAGCCATCACCTCATCAGATGCGACGACGATGTTGCGCCATGCACCACGGGGATTTTCATCCAGAACTTCGTCCGTAATCACGGTACCGGAGCGGATACCCTTGAATCCGGCCCCTGCGGTCTGGTCGAGCAGCTTTTCACGCAGACGGCTGTAGAAAGAGCGTTCCTGAATGGCGCGCTCGTCATCACGGTCCTTGGACAGCCGTTCGATTTCGGCGCGTTCAATCGCCATCGCACGTTCGTCCTTGTCCACGCCGCGACGTGAGAACACGCGGACATCGACAATGGTGCCGGTTGTGCCGGGCGGCAGACGCAGAGAGGTATCCCGCACGTCAGACGCTTTTTCGCCGAAGATAGCGCGCAGAAGTTTTTCTTCCGGCGTCATCGGGCTTTCGCCCTTCGGCGTGACCTTACCGATAAGGATATCACCAGGGTTCACTTCAGCGCCAACGTAAACGATGCCAGCTTCGTCCAGATTCCGCAGCGCTTCTTCACCCACATTGGGGATATCACGCGTGATTTCTTCCTGACCCAGCTTGGTATCACGCGCCATGACTTCGAATTCCTCGATATGGATCGAGGTAAACACGTCATCTTTCGCGATACGTTCGGAAATCAGGATGGAATCTTCGAAGTTGTAACCGTTCCAGGGCATGAACGCGACGAGCGTGTTCCGGCCCAGAGCCAGTTCACCCAGTTCGGTTGACGGACCATCCGCAATGATATCGCCAGCAAGAACAGTGTCACCCACATGCACCAGCGGGCGCTGGTTGATGCAGGTCGACTGGTTGGAGCGGGAGTATTTCCGCAGACGATAGATATCGACACCCTGCGTCGAGCCATTGGCATCTGTTGCCCGGACAACGATACGCGCACCGTCGATCTGGTCCACAATCCCCTGACGACGGGCAACAATTGTCGCACCGGAGTCATGAGCCACTGCGGCTTCCATCCCTGTGCCAACCAGCGGCGCATCAGAGCGCACCAGCGGCACAGCCTGACGCTGCATGTTGGAACCCATCAGTGCGCGGTTCGCGTCATCGTTCTCAAGGAACGGAATGAGCGCGGCCGCGACAGACACGAGCTGCTTCGGAGAAACGTCACAGGCCGTCACTTCCGTCGGCGGCACGAGACGGAAGTCCCCGCCACGACGCACGGACACCAGATCCCCCGTCAGCGTACCATCGGCACTCTGCTCGGCATCGGCCTGGGCGACGACCAGCTTTTCTTCTTCCATGGCGGAAAGATATTTCCAGCCATCCTGAAGAACGCCGTCTTTCACCAGACGATACGGCGTTTCGATAAAGCCGTATTTGTTCACCTTG
Organism: Acetobacter persici; assembly: GCF_018256955.1. NCBI lineage: Bacteria > Pseudomonadati > Pseudomonadota > Alphaproteobacteria > Acetobacterales > Acetobacteraceae > Acetobacter > Acetobacter persici. The sequence continues at coordinate 444,355 of NZ_JAERKU010000002.1, read as the reverse complement.
GCGTAGGTGGACAGGGAGTTGATCAGACCGATGTTCGGGCCTTCCGGCGTTTCAATCGGGCAGATACGGCCATAATGGGTCGGGTGAACGTCACGGACTTCAAAGCCTGCGCGTTCACGCGTCAGACCACCCGGACCAAGCGCTGAGAGACGACGCTTATGCGTGACTTCAGACAGCGGGTTTGTCTGATCCATGAACTGGCTGAGCTGGGAAGACCCGAAGAACTCACGCACAGCAGCAGCGGCAGGCTTCGCGTTGATCAGGTCATGCGGCATGACCGTATCAATATCGACAGAGCCCATCCGTTCACGAATGGCGCGTTCCATCCGCAGCAGACCGACGCGATACTGGTTTTCCATCAATTCGCCAACCGAGCGAACGCGGCGGTTACCAAGGTTATCAATATCATCGACCTGACCGCGGCCGTCCTTGAGTTCACACATCACCTTGATGGTACGCAGGATATCTTCCTTACGCAGAACGCGCACGGTATCCGGCACATCAATATCAAGGCGCATGTTCATCTTCACACGACCGACCGAAGACAAGTCATAGCGATCGGGATCAAAGAACAGCCCGTGGAACATGGCGTCGGCGGTTTCAGCCGTCGGCGGCTCACCCGGACGCATCACGCGGTAGATATCAATCAGCGCTTCATCACGCGCCGTGTTTTTATCAACAACCAGCGTGTTGCGGATCCACGGACCCTTGGCGGCGTCAATTGCCAGCACCGGCATTTCCGTCACACCAGCTTCTTCAAGCCCGGTCAGCGTGGCTTCCGTGATTTCGTCGCCAGCTTCCGCGTAGATCTCACCCGTGTCCAGATTGACCATATCCCGGGCAATAAAGCGGCCCAGCAGGTCGATCTCGCCCACCAGCACTTCACGGGTTTTTTCGGCAATCTTACGGACGGTACGGGCCGTCAGCTTAGCTTCTGCCTCGGCAACCACTTCCCCGGTTTCAGCATCCACCAGCGGTGCAAGCAGCTTCATGCCACGGAAAGAATCCGCATCAAACGGGCGGGCCCAGCCTTTAGCCGTCTTGGTGAAGGTAACGGTGTCATAGAAATAGGAGAGGATTTCATTATCATCCATCCCCTTGATATCCAGAGCATCAACGTCACCACCTTCTGCTGCTTTTGCCTTACGGGCAGCGGCAGAGGCCTCACCTTCCAGCGCATACAGCAGCGTGGTGACAGGCAGCTTACGCTTACGGTCGATACGCACATAGATCAGATCTTTGGCGTCAAATTCAAAATCGAGCCATGAACCACGATACGGAATGACGCGCGCGGCAAACAGATATTTGCCGGAAGAGTGCGTCTTGCCTTTATCGTGATCAAAGAACACACCCGGAGAGCGGTGCATCTGGCTGACGATAACTCGCTCGGTGCCGTTAACGATAAAGGTGCCGTTGTCGGTCATCAGGGGCATGTCGCCCATATAGACCGGCTGCTCCTTGATATCCCGGATGGAGCGGGAACCCGTATCTTCATCCACATCCCATACAATGAGACGCAGGATCACTTTCAGCGGGGCGGAATAGGTCAGCCCGCGCTGAATGCATTCTTCAACATCATATTTCGGCTCTTCAAATTCGTAGCTTACGAATTCAAGCCGCCCACGACCTGCAAAGTCGTTAATCGGGAAAACAGACCGGAAAACCTCCTGCAAACCCGTCGGTGTGCGCGCATCAGGCGACACATTCGCCTGAAGAAACGTCTCATAAGACGCGCGCTGCACATCAATCAGGTTCGGCATCGGAGCGATTTCGGGGATCCGCCCGAAACTCTTGCGAATCCGCTTCCGTCCTGTGAACGATTTGGTGATTGCGTTCATCTTCGCTCCTGCCCCGCCCTTGTCTCGGACCATCAGGCCCGCCGCGCTCTACCGCGAGCCTGATGGTCCGATCTGTAGTAACCGGCCTTCACTGAATACCGGGAAATCCCGGCATCTATACCTGCTCCGAACCGGATCCGAAACAGGCAAACGGGCAGAGGCAACACACCTCCACCCGAAAACCCTTCCATCACCCCGCTGCCCGGAGACAGCGGGAGACTGGAAAACTTATTTAATTTCGACGCTTGCGCCGTTGTCTTCAAGAGTCTTCTTGATTTTTTCGGCTTCGTCTTTGCTTGCGCCTTCTTTAATGGTCTTCGGTGCGCCTTCAACCAGGTCCTTGGCTTCTTTCAGGCCCAGACCCGTGATCGCACGGATTTCCTTAATGACGTTGATTTTCTTGTCGCCAGCTTTGGTCAGAACGACGTCAAATTCGGTCTTTTCTTCAGCCGGAGCAGCGGCAGCAGCCGGACCAGCAGCAGCAACAGCAACCGGAGCAGCAGCGGAAACGCCCCACTTTTCTTCCAGCAGCTTGGAGAGTTCAGCAGCTTCCAGAACGGTCAGAGCGGACAGTTCGTCAACGAGCTTGTTAAGATCAGCCATGATTAGACTTCCTAATATAAACACTGGTTTGCAAAGCACAACCTCCCCGATGGAAGGCCATGCGATTTCTTGAACACGTCTTCAGGTGAAGGCGTGCTTTAGGCGGCTTCCGCCTCACCCGTTTTGGCATAGGCCCCAAAAACCCGGGCAAGCTGCCCTGCCGGTGCCTGAACAACACCTGCGATACGCGTAGCGGGCGTGGAGATAAGACCCACGAGCTGCGCGCGCAGTGCATCCAGAGACGGCAGTTCGGCCAGAGCCTTCAGTCCGTTGGCGTCAAGCACCTGCGAACCAAGAGAACCCCCGACCAGCACAAGCTTGTCATTGGTTTTGGCGAACTCGACGATCACCTTCGCCACTGCTACCGGATCAGCTGCCCATGCAAGAGCAGTCGGTCCTTTAAGCATCGGCTTAATGCCGTCGAACTGGGTCCCATCCAGGGCGAGAGTTGCCAGCCGGTTTTTTGCGACCTTGTAAGTTGCACCCGCTGCACGCACTTTGCGTCGCAGATCCGTCACATCAGCTACGGTCAGACCAGCATTCTGGGTGACCACAACCATGGACGTTTCAGCGAACACGGCGGCAAGGGCGGCAACAGAGGCCTGCTTTTCCGTACGGTTCAAATCCCGTCTCCGTCTTGCTTCATCCAGCGCAAGCTGAACAAAGCGGGTTGCCCTCAGGATTTCACGAAGAAGCGTGAAACCCGCTCGCCTGTCCTTCAAACGGAATACCCGGAGCCTGCCGAAAAACAGCCTGCAACCAGCATCCCCGTCTTACACGCGCAAGCCATAAAGGCTTTTTACGGCACTGGGCCACGTGTGATCTCGGACAGGATCGGGAAGCAGCCCTAAGGCGCTTCCCATAATGTGCCACACCGGACCGAAGTCCCGCGCAGCAGCATTTCAAACTCAGCCAGAGAAGGCTGAGGTATCGACCTGAACGCCCGGGCCCATGGTGGAAGCAAGAGCGATCTTTTTCAGATACGTGCCCTTCGCACCGGACGGACGAGCTTTCTGCACGGCATCAATGAACGCACGGGCATTTTCAGCCAGCTTTGCTTCATCGAAGGACGCCTTGCCGATACCAGCATGCACGATACCGGCTTTTTCAGCACGATATTCGACCTGACCGGACTTGGCTGCCGTGATAGCACCCTTAACGTCCATGGTCACGGTGCCCAGCTTCGGGTTCGGCATCAGACCACGCGGACCGAGGATCTTACCCAGACGACCGACCAGAGCCATCATGTCCGGGGTTGCAATGCAGCGGTCGAATTCGATTTCGCCAGCCTGCACTTTTTCCATCAGGTCTTCAGCGCCAACAACGTCGGCACCGGCAGCGGTTGCTTCTTCAGCTTTCGCGCCACGAGCAAACACACCAACGCGCAGCGTCTTACCCGTGCCGTTCGGCAGGGAAACAAAGCCACGGACCATCTGGTCAGCATGACGCGGGTCAATGCCCAGATTGAGGGAGATTTCAACCGTTTCGTCAAACTTGGCGGTCGCGTTGCCCTTTACCAGAGCAAGAGCTTCGTCCAGCCCGTAGACCTGACCGTGTGTGACTTTGCTGCGTGCAGCGGCAATACGCTTATTCTTAGCCATGCTCTCAGCCCTCCACCGTCAGACCCATGGAACGGGCAGAGCCAACCAGCATCCGCACGGCACCATCGATATCATTGGCGTTCATGTCCTGGAATTTCTGCTCCGCGATTTCGCGCAGCTGACCCATGGTCACTTTACCAACCGCAGCAGACTTACCGACTGTCTGGCTACCTTTGGAGATTTTGGCAGCTTTGAGCAGGAAGTGCGTGTTCGGCGGGGTTTTGGTGATGAAGCTGAACGTGCGGTCTGCATAAGCGGTGATGACGACCGGGATCGGCATACCGGGCTCAAGACCCTGGGTCTTGGCGTTGAACTCTTTACAGAACTGCATGATGTTCAGACCACGCTGACCGAGCGCGGGACCAACCGGCGGCGAAGGATTCGCCTTACCAGCGGGAATCTGAAGCTTGATGTAGCCAACAACTTTTTTGGCCATATCCGGGACTCCTCATTGTTGAACCCGGACCGCGGTTCTCACGACTGCCTGAGCCATGGTGATGGCACAGGACGAGCCTCCCGCGTTCCGATAGGAAAGGCGCGCTTACCGGTGCGCGCCGGTTGTGTCAAGAGGCTGACGCATATTTGCGCCGCCTGACGTGAGGTCTGATGCAGCCGGATCGGGCTGCGTCGTGATGCCGCCAAGGGGGGCTGCATGGCGCAGATTGCCATACTGCAACGGCTGGAACGGCATGATTTTATCAGACTGCGGAAGCTCGGCGCGGGACCAGCCGCCGCCCAGCGCGCGAATCAGCTCCACACGCGCATCCACGGCCCGCGTCTGCACCTGCACAAGCGCAATGCGCGCGTTCAGGGCTGCCACCTGCGCCACAACCACATCCAGATAGTTGGTCAGGCCGCCTGTGTAGAGCGCCATCGTCATGGTCTGGGTGTGCAGGGCTGCGGCAACCGCATTGCTCTGCTGCTGCGATTCCGTTTTCAGGCGACTGGTGCGTGTGAGGTTATCTTCCACCTCCTGAAACGCATCCAGCACGGTGCTGCGATACAGGTCTTCCTTCTCCCGGTATTGCGACCAGTTGCGCTGGAGTTCCGCGCGCCGCAAACCACCCTGAAAAAGCGGCATCAGAGCCTGCACGCCGAACTGGTACATGGAGTTGGAGAGAGACGCGAGGTCAAACCCGTTATCCATGAAGCCCGTCATGGCGTTGAAGGTAATGTGCGGATAAAACGCCGCCCGCGAGACACCAATGGCCCGGTTGGCCTGCGCCATGCGCCGTTCGGCCTCCGCAATATCCGGCCTGCGCTCCAGCAACGTGGACGGCAGAGCGACCGGCGGCTGGATTTCGGCAAAGGACAGACGGGTGACAGGCGCAATATGGAATGATGCCGGGGCCTCATTCACCAGCACGGCAATGGCGTGCTCCATCACGTCACGCTGGGCGCGGACTTCGGTTTCCTGCGCCTGTGTGGTGTAGAGCTGGGTTTCCGCGCGGGAGACGTCCATCCCCGGCGCAATCGCCCCTGCCAGACGCATTTTAGTGACCTGCACGGCGGTCTGATAATACCGGATAGAATCCCGATAGACCGCGTCCTGCGCGTCCAGGCCACGCAGCGTCACATAATCACTCGCAAGTTCCGCCTGAAGGCTCAGCTTCGCCAGCGCATAGGCGGCTGCTTCCGCCTGTGTGCCCTGCTTGGCCATCCGCACCTTGTTGCGAATGGCGGACCAGAAATCCGGCTCCCACGTTGCTGTGCCCGAATACTGCTCGGACGACATATAAACCGGCCCCTGCGAGCCTGCCCCACGCCACAGCCTGTGCCGGGAGCCTTTGTATTTTTCGCCCCCTGCGCCGCCAGTAACCTGCGGATACAGGTGCGATTTGGCCTCCATCGCCACATCACGCGCCTGCATAAACGCTTCTGCCCGCGCCTGAAGGTCCGGATTGAGGCGCATGGCCTGCTCTTCCAGCCGGTTCAGCTCCGGGTCACCCAGCATGGTCCACCAGTCCGGGCGAATGGCGTCGTCCGCCGGACGTGCAGACTGGAGCACACCATGACTCTGCCCCTCCCACTCCGCTGGCATGGTCAGCTTTGTAGGGTTGTAGCGCGGGGCCATGTCACACCCCGACAGCATGGTGGCGAGAGACAGACCGACCAGAAAACTCCGCTTCAGTCTCAAGTTCAGTCGCAAGGGTGCGGCCCGCCCTGTCATGGGCGGCCCCCGGCTTCCGTTGCGGGTTGATTATCTTCCGGCATGGCGCGGATATCATCCTTGCCCTGCTCGGTGCTCCCGGCGGGTGTCTTTTGCTCAGCCTTAGGAGCAGCAGGCTTTTTAGAGGGCATATTGTAGCCGGGGGTGCCTTTGACAATCCGCACACTCTGCCCGTCAAGCAGCCCGGCAGAGGGGCTGTTCACAACGCGGTCCGTTTTCTTGACGCCACGCAGGATCTGCACAGTGGTGCCCAGATTGGTGCCGACCGTCACGCCCACCAGATGCACATGGTTGGAATCATCCACTAGGGCGACCTGCGTGCCTTCCGCCCGGAAGATAATCGCGCCTTCCGGCAGGATCAGCATATCCGGGTCACCCGGTGCCTTGAAATTGGCGGTTGCGTAGGAATTGGGCCAGAGTTCGCCAGATTTGTTATCCAGCGTGAGTTCGGTCGTCACGGTACGGGTGGAGGCGTTGAAGGCCGTCGCCGTTGCCAGAAACTTCGCTTTGAAGGTGCGGTCCGGATATTGCGGGATGCTGAGATCGGCCTCCAGTCGGGGCGAGATGATATCCGCATAATCCTGCGGCACCGCCACAAACACACGCATAGCATGCACATCCGCCACGCTGAACAATTCCGTGGCGTTGCCATGGGAGTCGACATCTCCCCGGCCCGCATTGACGTAATCCCCAACGTCCGCAAAACGCGATGTCACGATCCCATCAAAAGGGGCGACAATTTTCTTGAAGCCTTCAAGGGCAGCAAACCGCTCCACATCATGCCGGGCGGCTTCAACCTGCGCCTGCTGGGCCTCGGCATTGGCCGCCTGCACATCCACTTCCTGTTGTGAGACAGCCTGCGTGCCCTGCAGGGCCTTCCAGCGTCGTGCTGTGATCTGAGCCAGTTTGTAGCGTGCCTGTGCTACGTCCAGATTGGCTTTGGCGGCTGCATATTGCGCATCCAGTCCCGGCGTGTCGATTTCCGCCAGAACGTCGCCGGTTTTCACCACCGCGCCAAAGTCTTTGTACCACATTTTCACGTAGCCAGAGACCTGCGCGTAAATCGGCGCCTGATACCATGCGGCAATATTGGCGGGCAGAGAGAGCGTGCGGACGGAAGGCCCCGGCTGCGGATAAATGACCTGCACAGCCGGTGTCGCATTTTCCTGCGTTTCCTTGGCCAGATGCATGAAATGCGCCTGCCGCTGCACAATGCCGATGACCGCCAGAATTATGGCGACCAGAGCAACAACGGCAATGCCGATCGTCCGCTTGCGGGAAGACGCCGCATCATGCTGTGTGGTCTGCTGCGGCTGGCCACCGTCTTCATGATACCCGCTCATGCGCCTTCTCCCTCTTCCGTCGTACTGGTCGGCTTTTTACGATTATGCAGCATGGCGAAAACACATGGCACAAACAGCAAGGTTGCAACTGTTGCCACCAGCAGGCCGCCCATGACGGCTTTACCCAGTGGCGCATTCTGAGAATTACTGAGGGACATGGGCAACATCCCGATGATCATGGCGGAGGCCGTCATCAGCACCGGGCGGATACGCTCAAACCCGGCCTCGATGGCTGCGGCAATCGCATCCCCATGTTCTTCCAGCCGCTCCCGCGCAAAGGACACCACCAGAATGGCGTTGGCCGTTGCCGTCCCCATGCACATGATCGCCCCTGTGAGCGCAGGCACGGAGAGCGTGGTGTGCGTGAGGAACAGGCTCCAGGAAATCCCGGCCAGCGCGCCCGGAAGGGCCGTGATGATGATGAACGGGTCCAGCCAGGACTGAAAGTTGACCACAATCAGCAGGTAGACCAGCAGCACCGACATGGCGAGACCACCGAGCAACTGCACATAGGCGCTGTTCATGGTCACAGCCTGCCCGCGCACTTCCAGTGCGGAGCCATGCGGCAGATCGGGCCGGATTTCATCCACAATCCGGCCAACCTCGCGGGAGACGCGGCCAAGATCAATGCCCTCATTGGAGGCGTAGATATCGAACACCGGCAGGATGTTATAGTGCGCGACCTCGCCGGGGGTGCCTGTCTGCACAATCTGGCTCAGGCCACCCAGAATCTGCGGGGTCTGGCCGGACGGATTACCGTCCCCTTTATCAACCGGGGTGATTTCCAGATCATTCATGGTTTGCAGGAAGGTCGCCGGGGTCTGGATATCAATCAGATGCGACACACCTGTTTTGGTATCCAGCCAGTAAACCTGCCCAACCTGTGAACTGCCGGACAGAGAGACCAGCGCGTTGTTCGCCACGTCTGATTCCGTAATACCCGTGCCCAGCGCGTATGTCCGGCGTGTATTCACCCGCAGGGTGGGTGTTGTCATTGGCTGCTGGACGGATACGTCCGTGAGGCCAGTTACGTGGCGCAGGCGGTCCGCCAGACGGTTTGCAAAGCGGAAGTTATCCGCAAGATTGCGGCCCGTAATCTGCACATCAATCGGGGATGGCAGGCCGAAGTTCAGGATCTTGGCGGTCAGATCCCCCGGCAGGAAGGAAATCTGCGTGCCGGGGAACTTTTCGCCCAGATTACGGCGGATCATCCTGCGATATTCCGCCACAGGAGAATTCGGGTCTTTCAGAGAGACCGTCAGATCGCAATCCTGCGTGCCGACTGTGGGTGTGGGAATATAAGCCTGATTAAGCGGACTGAACGGCAGGCCGCAGTTATCGACAATACTTTCCACCTGCCCCGGCAGCGTGCGTTCAATCTCATCATTCACAAGCTGGGAAATCTTGCCAGCTTCCGAGAGCTTGGTGCCCAGAGGCGCGCGCATGTGAATGGCCATGGTGTCAGAATTGATTTCGGGAAAGAAATCCTGCCCGACAAAAAACAACAGACCCAGAGACCCCAGCGAGCACAGGACAAACACCGGAATAAACGTCGCGCGCGTCGCTACCAGATGCTTCAGCAGGTTCTGGTAGTTTTGCCGGAACTGCTCAAACTTGCGCTCAAACCCTTTCTGGAACCGGCCAAAAATGGTCTTGGGTGCGACCGGACCGTGCGCATGCGCCGCGACCTGCGCCGCCAGCATATATTTCGCCATGGTCGGCACGAGGGTCCGGGAGAGAATGAAGGACGCAATCATCGCGAAGATGATGGCTTCAGCCATTGGCATGAACAGCCAGCCCGCAACACCCGTAAGCTGGAACAGCGGCATCCAGACGATACAGATACAAAGCGTGGAGACAAATGTCGGGATCACGATCTGATTGGCGGCATCGATAATCGCGGTCTCAAGATCCTTATCCATCTCAAGATGCGCGTCGATGTTTTCAATCATCACGGTGGCATCATCCACCAGAATACCAACGGCCAGCGCCAGCCCGCCAAGTGTCATGACGTTGATGGTCTGCCCGGCCCAGCCCAGCCCGATAATGGAGCAGAGCATCGCCAGCGGAATAGAGGTGGCAATAATAACGGTTGAACGCCATGAGCCGAGGAAGAGCAGCACCACAAGCCCGGTCAGGCAGGCGGCAGTCAGCATTTCCCGCAGCACGTCCTCAACAGACTCTTTCACGAAGGTTGAGGCATCGTTAAGGACCTTGATGCTCACGCCCTCCGGCAGGGTGCTGATAATACCGGGGAGCAGCTTCTTCACCCCGGCCACAACATCCAGTGTCGAGGCATCACCGCTCTTCATGACCACAATCAGAACGCCCTGCTGGCCTTTAACCAGCACAAGGTTGGTCTGCGGCGGGCCACCCTGATGCACCCACGCCACGTCCTGCAGGCGGACCACAGCATTCCCCACCTGTTTGATGGGCAGCATGTTGAGGTCATTCATATCCCGCGGGGAGGCGTTGGTCTGCACCATCCAGTCAAACGCGCCAATTCGCTGATCACCCGCGGGCAGCACGATGTTCTGACTGTTCAGAGCTTTGGAAACATCCACGGGGGAGAGCCGGTGCGCCAGCAGTTTCACCGGGTCCAGATCGACCATCACGTTGCCGGGCTGGCCGCCATAGGGGTTCGGGATTGCCGCCCCTGCGACGGAAACCAGTGCAGGCCGGATAAGGTTGGAGGACATATCGTAGATCTGTGAGGCCGTCATGGAGGTCGAGGAGACCTGCAACGTAATCACCGGCACAGAGGACGCGTTATAGGCCAGCACCAGCGGCGGAGTGGAGCCTGTGGGCATCTGCTTGATCACGGTCTGGGAGACCGAGGTGATCTGCGTCTGCGCGACTGCCGTATCCGTTCCGGGCTGGAAGAAGATTTTTACAATCCCGCGCCCGTAATAGGACTGGCTTTCAATATGCTCAATATTGTTAACCGTCGCTGTCAGCGCGCGTTCATAGTAATACACCACGCGGCCGGACATATCTTCGGGCATCAGGCCGGTATAGGTCCAGACCACGGCCACAACCGGGATCTTGATACTGGGGAAGACGTCAGTCGGTGTCGTGAAGACACCTCTGATGCCAAACACCAGAATAAGAATGGAGAGTACCACAAAGGTATACGGCTTTTTAAGCGCCGTTACGACAATCTCATTCATACGTGGCAGCCCCTGCCGACACGTCTAAACGCCAGCATCCAGATAAATCGCTCATACCTAACTGAGATACAGATATCCCCCCTGAGCGCCAATAAAAATGCTTTTAATCTGGGGGTCTCAGGCCATGTTGTAATACAAATATAACACTGAAGCGTGTTCCACGCCCATCTGGCCCGGCATCAATCTGCACCGTGGCGTCATGCAGGTGCGCAATGGCGGACACAAGGCTCAGCCCCAGCCCGCTCCCCGGCACATGCCGGCTTTTGTCAGACCGGTAAAACCGGGAGAGCACGGCCCCGCGCTCTTCCGGCGCAATCCCGATCCCGGTGTCTGTCACCTCCAGAGACACAGACCCGACCTGACGGCCGATACTCACCGCCACCTGCCCGCCCTCCGGCGTGAACTTGATGGCGTTATCCACCAGATTGACCAGCAGTTCGATCAGCAGATGCCGGTCTCCGTCCAGACAGACCGGAACAGCCGTCGGCTGCATGACCAGTGTGACACCTTCCGTCTCGGCAATCGGCTCATAGAGGTCAACCACATCCGCGCCAAGGTCATTCAGATTGACTGTCTCAAACCCCGCGCGGCGGCGGCTGCTTTCCAGTTCCGCAATCCGTAGCAGCGCGGTGATGATGCCAAGGCACTGGTCCAGATTATCCACCGCCCCGCTCACGGCATCTTCCAGCGCCTCGCGCTCCCCGCCAGAGGCCAGAGCGCGTTCCAGTCTGGCCCGCACGCGGGAGAGCGGTGTGCGCAGGTCATGCGCGATATCGTTCCCCACTTCACGCATGCCGTCCATCAGCCGCTCCAGCCGGTCCAGCATGCGGTTTACACTGCCCGCCAGCCGCTCCAGATCATCCCGCTCCTTCCCCGCCGGGAGGCGTTCATGGATATCCCCGGCCATGATCAGATCAATCGCCTCATGCATCTGCTTGACCCGGAACAGGGCACGGCGGCTCAGCACCATACCCAGCAGCAGGGCGAACAGAAGGGTCGGGATGGCCGCAACCAGCGTTGCGTGCCGCAGCATAAGCTTCTGCTCCGCGAGCAGATGAAAACTGCGACCCAGAACCAGAATGTTCCCGTCCGGCAGGGTTTCAGCCAGCAGGCGCAGCGGGTAAGCCGCCCCTTCCTCCGGGTAGATTTCCACATTATGGGGCTTGCCGTCCGCCACCAGCCCTCTGGGCCAGACGTGCAGGTCCCCGGCAATCAGGGCATGGCTTGCGTCAAACAGTCCGGCGCTGCTGATCACCAGCCGCATGTCATCCGTGGCGCGTTTACGAATGACATATTCCAGATGTTCCGGCGTCATCTGCGCCAGCAGACGCGACTCTCCGCGTAGCAGTTCGGTCGAGCGGCGGGATTCCACCGCTTCCATCTGGGTGTAGACCAGCCCGAACTGCATCACCATCACGCCCGCCATGGCAGCCAGAGCGGCGAGGGTCAGGCGGAAGGTCGCGGTGCGGAAAAGTTCAGTCAGGAACACGCAGCAGGAACCCTGTGCCGCGAATACTGCGGATCAGCGGCTCTTCTCCGGGGGCATCCACCTTCCGGCGGAGCTTGCCGATATGCACATCCACCAGATTGGTGCGCGGGATAAAGCGATATTGCCAGACATCTTCCAGCATCATGGAGCGCGTCAGCACCTGCCCCGGCCTGCGCATGAGATATTCCAGCAGGCGGAATTCTCGCGGCAGGAGTTCAATCTCCCGCCCGTCCCGCCAGACACGGCGTTCAATAAGGTCCATGGAAAGCGGTCCGACCCGCAGCGTGGTGCTGCGCGTATCATCCGGGCGGCGCAGCAGGGCCTCGACCCGCGCCATCAGCTCTTCCATCGCGAAGGGCTTGGTCAGATAGTCATCCCCGCCCGCCTTCAGCCCGGTCACGCGGTCATCCACGGCGGAAAGGGCGGACAGCACCAGCACCGGCGTACGGATGCCATGCTGGCGCACAGCCTCAATCACGCTCAGCCCGTCCATGCCCGGCAGCAGGCGATCCACCACCATCACATGCGCCTCACCCGTGAGAGCGGAGGTCAGACCGGCATCACCCGTCTCCTCATGCCGCACCTCAAAGCCGTGACCCATCAGTTCTCCCACAATTTCCTCAGCAATGGCGCTGTCATCTTCTATCAGCAGCACCACGCCTCTGGAGTGGCCCGGCAGAGCCATGTGTGCGTCATCCGGGTTTGTGTTGGTTCCTGTCTCGTCCGTCATAACTGTCCTGATGCTGTGTTCCCCGGTTCAGAGCCAGTAAATTCCATTTCAGGATTAAGCGCCACATCTTCCGTCTCCGGGGCGTCCAGTTCCCGCAGGCGGCGGCTCACCACACGGGTCCGCCTCCGGGCTTCCTCAATGGATGTTGACATGGCCTGTGCATTACGCGCCAGTTTTTCCAGCACGCCATCCATACGGATCATTTCCTGCCGGGTGGCGCCCAGCAGGCGGGCAATGGTTTCCGTCCGGTCTTCCAGCGCCAGAGTTACGTATCCCAGATGCACCGTGCGCAGCAGAGCGGGCATCAAAGCCGGACCCATGATCATCACCCGGCAGGTGCGGCCAATTTCATCAATCAGGCCCGGAATACGCGCGGCCTCCGCGTAAAGTCCGTCGGTTGGCAGATACAGCACGGCAAATTCCACCGTGCGCGGCGGGTGGATATATTTGGTCGCAATTTTCCGTGATTCCAGCCGCAATGTGCTTTCCAGAGATTTACGGGCAGCCTTCTCGGCCACCGCATCACCCTCCTCCACCGCGTTCAGCAGGCGTTCATACGCCTCCGTCGGGAACTTGCTGTCCACCGGCAGGACTGGCGGTGTGCTGGCGCGGACCGGCATGCGGATTGCAAATTCCACCACATCATTCCCCGGCCCCAGCCGGACATTCGATTCGTAAGAGCCTTCAGGCAGCACATCATCCAGAATGGCTTTCAACTGAGCCTCACCCCAGCCGCCGCGGGTTTTTACGTTGCCGAACAGGCGCTTGAGATCACTGATCTGCGCTGTCATGGCCCGCACTTCCCCCATGGCTTTCTGCATGGCGCTGAACTGCTCCAGCACCCGCTGGAAGGACGTCTGCATCTGCCGCTCCACGGCCTCATGCAACTGGTCCGTCACGGCCACGCGGATAGCGGAAAGCTGACGGGCGGACGCTTCCGCCATGTCCCGCAGGGCCTCGGCCTGTGCCGCCCGCACCTCCGCCTGCTCGCGCCCCATACTGCCCGCCATGCCGGCCAGACGTTCAGCCAGCTCGGAGCGCACCTGCTCAATCCGCCCGGTCATCACCCGTTCCATCTCGGCCAGATGGGTTCTCTGATGCGCGGCTTCCGTCCTGGCCGCGGCAGTTTCCTGCTCCATCAGCACGTAAAGCCGGGCCAGCAGATCCGCGTCCGCGCCGCCCTGCCCCCGGCCGCCAGCACCCAGCAGCCACGCCAGCACAGCCCCCAGCGCAAGTGCCCCCAAAGCCACAACAGCCAGCATTATTCCATCATCCATCCGTGATCTGTCTCATTTTCTCTCGGCAGGGAGGCCGGTTCGTGCTGAGCTGACACCAAATAATAATTTATGACGCCAATGCAATGACAAGCCTGTATACAACATCGCGCAAGGTTTGCCGCGCTGCCAGAGCGTTGACAAGAATAATGAACAAACCGGGAAAATACCCTTTTGGCCTTACCTGACCCAACCTCCTCCGCCCATTCCGGCTCCTCTCGTGCCCACCTGTTTTACATTCAGGTGATCATTGCCGTTATTGCGGGCATTCTTGTGGGCTATTTCTTCCCCAATCTCGGCGCCTCCCTGCGGCCGCTGGGGGATGGATTTGTCAAACTCATCAAGATGGTGATCGCGCCAGTCATTTTTCTGACCGTCTGCACCGGCATTGCAGGCATGGCGGACCTGAAGCAGACAGGGCGCGTCGCAGGCAAGGCGATGGCCTATTTCCTGTGTTTTTCAACACTGGCGCTGATTGTGGGCATGCTGGTGGCCAACATCGCCCGTCCGGGTGCGGGGCTGCATATCAAGCCTGCCTCACTGGACAGCGGCGCCGTCGCGACGTTTGTGAGCGAGGCGCACTCCCACTCCTTTACCGAATTCCTGATGCGTATCATCCCCAGCACCACGGCAGGGGCGTTTACATCCGGCGAGATTTTGCAGGTACTGCTGATTGCCATCCTGTTTGGCATCAGCCTCGCCCAGATGGGGGAAAGCGGGCAGAAAGTGCTGTCACTCTTCCGTAATCTGACAGAGCTGGTTTTTGGCGTGGTGCGACTGGTGATGTACGTCGCCCCCATCGGCGCCTTCGGGGCCATGGCCTTTACGGTCGGCAAATTCGGCGTGGCCTCCATCGGGCATCTGCTCGCACTGGTTCTGGCGTTTTATCTCACCGCCATTCTGTTTGTCTGCGGGGTTCTGGGCGTAGTCACGCGCATGATGGGCATCAGCATTTTCCGGCTGCTGGGCTACATCAAGGAAGAACTGCTGATTGTTCTGGGCACCAGTTCCTCAGAATCCGCTCTGCCGGGACTAATCTCCAAACTGGAAAAAGCCGGTTGCCCGCAGGGGATTGTCGGGCTGGTGGTGCCTATGGGCTATTCCTTCAATCTGGATGGCACCAATATTTACATGACCCTCGCGGCCCTGTTCATTGCTCAGGCAACGGACGTACATCTGGGCCTTGGGGAGCAGCTTGCTCTGCTGCTGGTGGCCATGGTGAGTTCAAAAGGCGCTGCGGGCGTGACAGGCGCGGGCTTTATCACGCTTGCGGCAACGCTTTCCGTTGTGCCCAGCGTGCCTGTGGGGGGGATGGCCCTTATTCTGGGTATTGACCGCTTTATGTCCGAATGTCGTTCCCTGACCAATCTTGTCGGGAATGCTGTGGCCGCGCTCGTTATTTCCCGCTGGGAAAATGCGCTGGACGAGGAGCAACTCCACGCCGCCTTAAACGATAGACCTCACGCCTGAGCGGCCATCCCCCTTTCTTTCAGCTTTTAAAAGCCTCCTGATCAGATGCGAGAGTTTACATGCAAACCGGAATGACAACAGCACAGCGCCTTCGCGGTATTCTGGCAGGCTCAGCCGGAAACCTGCTGGAATATTATGACTGGTATGTCTATTCCTCTTTTACCATTTACTTCGCGCATGCCTTCTTCCCGCGCGGGAACCAGACCGCAGAACTGCTGAATGCGGCTGCAATTTTCGCGGTCGGGTTTTTCATGCGTCCGGTGGGTGGCTGGCTGCTGGGCGCAGCGGCGGACCGCTACGGCCGCCGGGCGGCGCTGACGTTATCCGTCACCGCCATGTGTGTTGGATCACTGGCGATTGCTGTCTGCCCGACCTATGAGCAGATTGGTCTTGCGGCACCCGCTGTACTGCTGCTTGCCCGGCTGGTGCAGGGCCTCAGCCTTGGTGGGGAATATGGGGCCTCCGCCACCTATCTGGCAGAAATGTCCACCCCGGAACACCGTGGTTTCTGGTCGGGGTTTCTCTACGTCACGCTTGTGATGGGGCAGTTGCTGGCGCTGCTGATCCTGCTGCTGATGCAATACGTGCTGCTGACACCGGAACAGATCGGCGCATGGGGCTGGCGCGT
The DNA here is from genome assembly GCF_018256955.1 of Acetobacter persici. Classification (NCBI taxonomy): domain Bacteria; kingdom Pseudomonadati; phylum Pseudomonadota; class Alphaproteobacteria; order Acetobacterales; family Acetobacteraceae; genus Acetobacter; species Acetobacter persici. Next base: position 428,039 of record NZ_JAERKU010000002.1, on the reverse strand, counting down.
TCCCTTCTTTATCGGCGCGCTGGGGGCCTTGCTGGTGTTCTGGCTGCGCCGGCATATGGAAGAAAGTGAGCGTTTTCAAAAAGCCAGCACACAAAAAGAAAAAGGCGGCGTGCGCGCGCTCCTCCAGTATCCCCGCGCAGTGCTGACCGTCTGTGGCATGACGCTGGGTGGCACCGTTATTTTCTACACCTACACCATCTATATGCAGAAATATCTTGCAAACAGCCTTGGTTTTCCAAAAGAGACGGCCACGCTGGTCTCTTCCGCCTCTCTGCTGGTCTTTGCCGCCATACAGCCCGCCTTCGGCGCGTTGTCTGACCGCATCGGCCGCCGCCCGCTGCTGCTATATTTTGGCGTCTGCGCCACGCTGGGCACCGTGCCGCTGCTGACGCTGCTTTCTGGCGTTTCCTCACCATGGGCCGCGTTTGGACTGATTACCGGCGCCTTGTTCATCGCCTCAGGCTATACCTCCATCAACGCGGTGGTAAAGGCGGAACTGTTCCCCACCCGTATCCGCGCGCTGGGTGTGGCGCTGCCTTACGCCGTAACAGTCTCCGTTTTTGGCGGCACGACGGAATATGTCGCCCTGTGGTGCAAGCAGATGGGGCATGAGATGTGGTTTGCCTATTACGTCTCAGCCTGCGCCCTCGTAACGCTGCTTACCGTCCTGTCTCTCCGCAAAACGACGGAGATTGACCAGAACTGAGGCGGCAGCTCCGTCACACCCTGCCGGACACAAATCGCCCGGAAGCGGCCTTGAAATTGCCATGAGGCGGCGCGTTACTAAGCCTCAGAGAGGGAACACTCCGGTGTTTCCTCCCACAGTTTCGAGGAGGCACACGATGCGCCGCATAACAAAACTTCTTCTCGCTCTGCCCCTTATTGCGGGGACAACACTGGCCACCCTGCCCGCTGCCGAGGCGCATCCGGGCGGCGGATGGGGCCGTCCGGGCTGGGGCGGTCCGCCGCCGCCTCCGCGTGGTTACTGGGGCGGTGGCCCGCGCAGAGGCTGGCACCGTGGCCCCGGTGGGGGCGCCATTGCCGGTGCGCTGATTGGCGGTCTGGCCGTTGGGGCCCTTGCGGGTGCTGCGATGGGTGGCGGCGCACCGCCGCCGGTAGCCTACGCACCGCCCCCTCCGCCGCCTCCGGCCATGGGATATGCGATACCGGTAGTGCCGGCTGTGCCCGTCGCTCCGGTTGCGCCGGGCTACTACGCACCGGGGAGCTACTATTCTGGCTGGTAACCTCAGCCAGAGCATTTTTCGGGCAACACTTATGGCCAGAACAGGCAAGGCTTCGGCTTCCGTTCTGGCGTCAGAGGCCAGCAGTCCCCGCATGACCAGACCTGCTGGCTAAAGCCCGTTTTCAGGCCGGGTGGCACAACGCCGGTGTGTTGTGTCTACCCATCGCGTGGGTCTCACCGGGTCACCGGGTCACCGGGTCACCGGGTCACCGGGTCACCGGGTCACCGGGTCACGGTCTTCTGCTTCGGCTTACGCCGCAAGATCTTTTGCGGCCTCCAGCACGGCGTCCACATGGCCGGGCACTTTCACCTTTTTCCAGATCCGGACAATTTTGCCGTCTGCGCCAATCAGGAACGTAGTGCGGTCAATCCCCATATAGGTTTTGCCATACAGGGATTTTTCCACCCATACGCCGTAGGCTTCCGTCACGCGCCCCGCCTCGTCAGACGCCAGCGGGAAGGTGAGGTCATATTTCTCCGCGAATTTATCCAGCTTTTTCACCGGGTCACGCGAGACGCCGATAATCGTCAACCCGGCCCCCTCAAACTGGCCGAGAGCCTCATTGAAGCCACAGGCTTCTTTCGTACAGCCGGGCGTATCCGCTTTGGGGTAGAAATACAGCACAAACGGCTTTCCCTTAAGGGCCGCAAGGCTCACTGTGCGGCCCCGGCTGGCGTCCATCTGGAAATCCGGAGCGTTGTCTCCTTCTTTCAGGTCAACGTCAGGCGTGGTGTGGGTGTCTGCCATAATCCGGTTCCTTCCTTGCAAAGTTACTAAAAACAACGCTGCGCTCTGGGCAGTTCCTATGGAGAAACGGCTGAGGACGCTGAGCGTTCTCCGGCCTGCTCTGCTCCGCCGCCTTCTTCTGCCTCCATGCTGCCAACACGGCGTTCAAAAATCTGCCGCACAGACTGCGCCAGCGCCGCCGTGCGCACCATCAGGTCCGGCAGACTTGCCTCGCCCATCACGCGCAACAGGATTTTCAGCGCACCCGGGGCCAGTTCCCGCTCCAGATCAACCGGCGGAACCGGGCCGCACAGCAGGCGAAGCAGGCATTGCATCTGTCGCCAGACGGCATCGGCGTCTATCAGTATTTTTGCCTCAGCGGCGTCCAGAAACCCGTGTTTTTTCAGCAGGCTCAGCGCGCGCCGGGTGCAGGGGTTTCTGGCCTCCTTTGTGCCCGCCACCAGTTGCAGGATCTGGGCAATAAACTCCACTTCCATCAACCCGCCCCCCCGGCGCTTGATATCCCACGGGCTGGCCGCCGGAAGATCCCGCGCGAGACGCGCGCGCATCTTCCGGGCATCCGCCAGCAATGTCTCTGTGGACGGCCGGGGCTTCCGCAGGTCTCCATTCAGAACATGCGCCAGATCAGCCTGCAAACGCGCCTTGAGCGCTGTGGGGGCGGTAATCAGCCGTGCACGGGTCAGCGCCATGCGTTCCCACGTCCATGCGGCGTCTTCATGATATTTGAGGAACGCGGTGCGAAAGACCGCGACCGGCCCGGCCGCGCCGGACGGCCGCAACCGCATATCCACGGCGTAAAGCGGGCCTTCCGGTCCGGGAGCCGTCAGGGCGGCAATAAAGGCGTGCGCCAGCCGGGTATAATATTGCGCCACGGCCAGAGAACGCGGGGCACGCACTGGCAGCCCGCCCTGATGTTTTGGCGCACGCTCGGGCACCTCACTGGCGTGCACATCCTCCGGATGGTCAAACACCAGCAGCAGGTCCAGATCCGAGCCGGGCATCATCTCGCGGGAGCCTGCCTTGCCCAGCGCCAGCACCGCCATGCCCCCGCCGGGCACGCGGCCATAACGCTGCCGGTGCTCCACCTCCACGGCCCGCATCAGCACCGTCATGATGGTGTCGGCCAGAGCCGTCCGCTGTTTTTCAGCGTCGTTTTCCCCCAGCCGCCCTTCCAGCACGGCCACAGAAAGACGAAATTCCTCGCCGCGCAGCAAGGGCCGCAGGGCTGTCACCAGTAATTCCGCGGAATCCACCTCTGTCGCCAGATGCCGCAGGCGGTCCAGCACATTGCGGCCCTCTTCCGGTTCCGGCTCCAGCAACCCTTCCAGCGCGGAGGGCGTATCAGCCAGATGGTTGGACAGAAACGCCGAGGCATCAAACAGCACCGCAATCCGGTCAATCAGCGCCGGGTTACGCTCAAACAGTGAGAGGAGCTGAACACCCGCATGCTGCCGCGCCAGCAGGGCATCAAACCGCCGCAGGCAGGCCAGCGGGTTACTGCGGGCGGCAAAACTGGCCAGCAGCGCGGGCAACAGGGCGCGCAGCAGTGCCCGTGCCCGTTCAGACCTCAGGGCGCGCAGGCTGCCGGTCTGCCAGCGGGCCAGCACATGCACGGCCTCTTCTGTCTGACTGGCCGGAAAACCAAGCTGTTCCAGCACGGAGGGTGACTGGTCATCATCCGGGGCCACAGCCAGCAGCGTGGTATCCTGCTCTGGTGCTGCCACCTGAGGCGAAGCAAAATGCCGTTCAAAAATACGCCGGGCTTCCCGCATACGCGGCAGCATATCCAGCGCCAGAGCCTCACCGTCCGAATAGTTCATAAAGACGGCAAAGGCGTCGAACGCTTCCGGCCGGTCCGGCAGGTCATGCGTCTGGTGGTCGGCCCGCATCTGCAACCGGTGTTCCGCATCCCGCAGGAAGCGGTAGGTCCGGGCCAGCACTTCAGCCTCCTCCCGCGGCAGGTAGGCAGACCCTACCAGCTTTTTCAGTGCACCAAATGTCGTGCGGTCCCGCAGTGCGGGCACGCGGCCACCCCAGACCAGTTGCATGGCCTGCGCCAGAAATTCAATTTCCCGGATACCGCCCTGCCCCAGCTTAACGTTATGGCCCAGCAGCCAGTCCCGGCTGGCCGCCGGGTCCGCCAGCACGGAATCCGGTAGCTCAGCAAGCCCTGTGCGCCCGGCCTTGCGGTAGCGGTCGATGCGGGCCTTCATGTCATGAATATCGTCAATCAGCGCAAAATCGAGGTGCCGCCGCCAGACAAACGGACGAATGGCCGCCAGAAATTTCCGGCCCAGAGCAATATCCCCCGCCACAGGCCGCGCCTTGATCATGGCGGCGCGTTCCCACGTCTGGCCCAGACTTTCATAATACTGGATGGCGGCCTGCACAGAAACCGCGGGAGGTGTTGAGGACGGGTCCGGCCGCAGGCGTAAATCTGTCCGAAAAACGTAGCCATCTGCATCCCGTGCTTCCATGAGGCCCACAAGATCGCTAGTCATACGAATGAACACGCGCCGCACGGCGTCAGGCTGGGTCTGCATGGACGGGTCGTACAGCACCATCAGATCAATATCCGAGGAGAAGTTCAGTTCCCGTGCCCCAAGCTTTCCCATTGCCAGCACAACAAAACCACTGGCATGCGCCGCACGCTGAGGGTCACGAAGCTGAAGCTGTCCTGCCTGATGGGCGCTCCACAGCAGATGTCTGACAGCCACTTCCAGCGCCGCATCCGCCAGTCTGCTGAGGGTCTGCGTGACATCCTCCAGCGGCCAGAAGCCGCCCAGATCCGCCACAGCGCATATCAGGGCTGTGCGTTTTTTGGCCTGCCGCAGGAAGCGGGCAACACACTCTCGCCCCGATGTGATGTCAAACTCGGCAAATGCTGCAAACACGTCCTTCGCACAGGGTTCCGGCCCGCTCCGTACCAGAGCCGCAAAAAAAGCCGGGTCCTGCCGCGCCAGGTCAGACAGATACGGGCTGTTCCCCCCAAGGCAGGCCAGCAGCCCCGCAGCGCCTTGCAGGCTCAGCACGTCAGCCACACCGGCTTCCTGCAACGCCCCAGCCATATCCTCTGCAAAATGCGTAGCAGCCTGTCTGTCCGCCGGGGCGGGCCAGCCTGCATCTGGCCAGAGGCGCGTGGGGGCACCCCTCGGGGCGCGAACATCTCGGAAATAGGAAGAAAAACCTGCCGTCATAACCTGACCATTCTGATGGAACGCAAAGGCTTGCTGTGTTGACTTCCGCTGGTCAAGACCTCCCGCGCCCGCTGCATAAGCGGGCCCTGCGCGTTCTGACTGTTATGGCGGCTGCCGTGCTGGTTCTGCCGGTGCTGTGTGTGGCGGCCCTGCTGGTGCGGATGCTGTTCGGCCCTGTGAACGTGACCGCTGTGGTGCGGCCCTTCCTCCCCGTTGCGGTGCTCAATGGGCAGCCCGGCCAGCCTGCGGCCGCCACCCTCACGCTGCGGCAGGCGGAACTGCAATGGAATGGTCTGCGGGATGGATTGAGCGTGCCTGTCATGCTCTCACTGCATGACGTGCGTATTCTCAAAGCAGACAGAACAACGGCGGACACCATCAAAGCCGCGCATGTCACGCTTAACCCGCTGGCGCTAATGCACGGCAGCATCGCCCTCAATACCGTGGACCTCACCGGCGTACGGATGGCGCTGCGGCGCGGGACGGACGGTACCGTCGGGCTTGATGTGGACGCGCCCCCCGCCCCGGCCACGGCGTCCGACACCAATGGCTCACTGGACCCCAGCGCCCTGCACCGCATCGGGCTGACGGATGCACAGGTCACGATTGATGACCGGCTGACGCATACGCAATGGATTGCCTCCCCCATCACCTCCACCCTGCGCGCCGTGAGCCTGCGCGGCGGCAACGGCCTGACCGGCTCCGTCGCGCTCACGTTTCAGGCCCAGCAGGACAGCACGGAACGGCTGAGCATCACGGCGCAGGGCACACAGACTGATCAGGGCACCATCCAGTGGCACATGGCTCTGGCCCCTGTGCGCCCGGAAACATTCGCCAGTCTGGCCCCGGCCCTGAAAATGCTGGATGTGCCCGTCAGCCTGACAGCGGATACGACCTTCGCTCCGGCCCCCAAGAGCACCTGGCTGCTGCCGCAGGGGGTGGATCTGAAAACTGATTTCGGTGCCGGAGAAATTCAGGGCGGTGGTTCAATCTACCTGCTGCATCACGGCGCGCTGGCCGCGCATCTGGACCTCAACCATCAGTCCCCCACGCACACCCCCGCCACCATTACGCTGCAAGGCCTGACGCTGGACCTGCTGAACCCTGAACATCCGGAAGACCCGCAGAACGGCATTACCGTCACCCTGACCGGCCAGTTAAACGCGTCAGACCTGTTCAGCCCGACAGTGCTCTCTGGACAGGCCGCGCTGGATATTCCCACTATTCCGTTTGGCGATATTGCCAATTACTGGCCCGCCAGAGCCGCAAAAGGTGGCCGGAAATGGGTTGATACCAACATTACGGACGGCACAGCGCATGATCTGCATACCGCCATTACGCTGCATAGCGATAAAGGCTGGAACGGCATCAAGCTGACCTCCGTCAAAGGCAGCGTGGAGGGCTCGGACCTGACGGTCCACTGGCTCCGCCCCATCTCACCGCTGCATCATCTGGATGCGCATCTTGAGGTGAATGATCTTGATAAGCTGACCATTCATTTTGACCATGCTTACCAGCTTATTGACCGTGGCGACAAAAATGTGGGGGCCACCGGCGTGGGCCGCGTGGCGGCTGGCCCCGGCACCATGGAGATCACCGGTCTTTCCAAAAAAGACCAGATGGGCACCATTGTGACGGAACTGCGCGGCAACCTACGGGACATGCTGGCCATGCTGGCTGAGCCACGGCTGCATCTCCTCTCCCGCCACCCCATCAGCTTCACCAAACCTTCCGGCGAGGCCAGCGCGAAATTTTCCCTGACGCTGCCGCTGGAAAGTGATGTCACCACAGACCAGATGGTTGTGGATGCGCATGCGCAGGTCAGCCACACCCATCTGGGGAATGTTGTAGCCGGACGCGCCATTACCGATGGCACATTCCAGATTGCCGCCACCACACAACAGATGGACCTGAGCGGCCACGGCGTGCTGGGCGGCCTGCCCTCCGACATCACTTATTTCATGAACTTCCGCTCCCTCCGCCCGCAGGATACGGCGGAAAAGGCACATCTGTTCACCCGCATTACGCCCGACACAGCTTCCGCTGCGGGTATTGATACCAGCACCCATTTTTACGGCAGTGCTGATCTGGGTGTTGACTATGCGCGGCTCGGGAACAAGCACGGCAGCGTGGACATCAGTCTTGACCTCAAGCGGTCAGGCATTGTCATTCCGCTCTGGCACAAGGCCGCAGGCCGCGCCGCGCAGGTTTCCGCCACCCTTGCTCTGCTGGACGGGCGCATTACCTCGGTGGAGAATATTTTTGCCACCGGGCCGGATCTGGATGTGCGGGGCCATGCCCTGCTGCGGGAAAAAGCCGCGCCGGAAGTGCTGGTGTCCTCCTTCCGTATCGCCCGTTCAACCGGCCATGCCCGCCTTGTTCTTCCCTATGCCTCGCAGGACAAAACCATTCAGGTCGGAGTGTATGCTGATACGCTGGACCTTGCGCCACTGATGGAAGGGGACCCGAACGCGCCTAAACAGGCCTCCTCAGGCTACCATGTGCCGGAAGCCGCCACAGGCAAGCTGCACGGCCCACCGGGGAATGCGTGGACCATCGATATGACGGCCAACGCTCTGTATTACAGCCAGACCAAACAGCCGTTGCGGGACGTGACAGGGCATTTTGAAGATAACGGCCAGCGGCTGGAACGCATGCGTTTTGCCATGCGCGGGCCATCCCCCGTGACAATGACGCTGGAACCCAAAGGTGCGGTCCGTACCCTGCATGTCACCATTCCGGACATGGGCGGTTTTCTGGCAGCACTCAATATTCTGCCTAACGTGCAGGGAGGCCACGCCACGCTGACCGGCGCGTTTGACGACACACAGGCCTCCGCTCCGTTTAAAGGGACCGTGCGTGTCAGCCCGTTTGTGCTGAAGAAAGCTCCGGCGACCGTGCTTTTGGCCCGCAACCTGTCTCTTTACGGCTGGCTCAACGCCCGCAAATCCCCGGAGTTTGAAGTCTCCACCCTCAACCTGCCGGTCACGTTTTCCGAGGGTGTGCTGACCATCCAGAACGGCCATATGGGCAATGATGCGCTGGGGGCCACGCTGGAAGGCAAGATTGACCTGGACCACAGCAAACTGGACCTGAACGGAACGGTCGTTCCGGCCTTCGCGCTCAATAAACTTCCCGGCAAGCTGCCGGGCATTGGCAAACTGTTCAGCCCGGAAAAAGAGGGCGGTCTCGTCGCCATGACCTTCGGCATTGCCGGCAAGCTGGAAGACCCGGATCTGAGCGTGAACCCCTATTCCATCCTGCTGCCCGGAGTTTTGCGTAAGCTGTTCTGACTGGTCTTTCCCTTCTGGTCCCAGCCGGTGCTGTGGACCCAGTCGGGGCCGGACTGATCATCTGGCGTGTCCGGAATATCGGCCTGCGTTTCCGTCAGCGCGACAGTTTCTTTCAGCGTGCCCTGCACATGGGCGGTCACGGCACCGCTTTTAATAGCGTTGCGGAATCCGTCGCTTTCTTCCTCAAACGTCGTATCCACGCCATTCCCGCTAACCTCGCCCACCGGACGTAACTCAACAGCCGCCTGCGGGCGCACCGGGTCCACCAGCCAGTGCCGCGTGCGGGAAACCAGCGTTGAGGCATCTGCCCCGCTACAGGGCTGCATATCCGTGAGCGTCACGGTTTCGGTCGTGACAACGGCCTCCATCTGCCGTGCGCTTTTACGGCCTGCGGGCACCGTCTGGCCCACCAGAACCGTCCCGGACGGGATGACCAGCAGCGTATCCCGCGCCGCGCCGGGCTGCGGCCTGAAACAGATGGCTACCGCCTGCCCCCCGGAAGAGGCTCCGGCTCCGGCTCCGCCATCTGTCAGCCCGGCAGTCCCCAGTCCGGCATTACCCAATCCGGCATCCCCGGTATTGCCACTGGCACTGCTGTCAGCACCCGTCCTGGCGCCACCGTTCTGACTGCCCCGCACAGTCTGAGGCCCGGCCGCAGCATGGGCAGACACAGTCTGTCCTGCTCCGGTCAGCCCGCTGAGCGCCAGAGCCAGCAGAACAGGGCACACCGTGAGAGGCGTACACAGCCGCATCCTCTTTCCTTCCCGTCGTAACGGTCCGGGCGGATTATGGTCTGGCGGGGGCCACCTTTTTCAGGCCCGATGGAATGGCGAACACCGCATCAGGCTGGGCCACCCGGCTGACATGCAGCGCCCGGACGGTAATCTGTCCCTGCTGTGCGACCTGCAACAGCAGACCATCTGCCGTGTAACAGACATCACTCGCATGTCCGTCGGCATCTCTGGTGCGCCAGATAATGCAGCGTTCCCCCGCCACCACGGAACCACCCAATCGTGCATAGGAGCCAACCAGAGCAGGATGGCCGGGTGGCGTGAGGCCCTGACTGGGGGCAGGCATGACACTTTCCGTCTTACGGTCCGGGTCCACCACCGTCAGCGTATGCTCAGGCCATGAGGTAACCATAAACAGGTCAGACCCGCCGGGGTCCAGCCGCTGGCGGAGCGTGGCAACCTGCCAGCGCATCCGCTGCTTCATCACCGTCTCTCCGGTGGGCGATGTCAGTTCATACAGAACATCGGCATCCACGGAGGGCGTAATAAACGGCGCATCCTGCGGCGCGACAGCGGGGTTTCCGGCATCTGCGCCCGCGCCTGTCCCGCCTGTCCCGCCGGTGGCGATGGAATTGCCAGCGCCCTGAGCAACCTGAGCGGACGGGGATGCTGTCTGTGTTCCCTGTGCCGCCTGCGCTGACAGCTGGGGCAAAGACGCACCCACGGCAAGACACAGAAAGGCGCCAGACCATAAGCCCGGTCTGCTTCGTGTCCGTTTATTGCTGCAGCGGCTGGTCTGGACCACGAGCTGTCTCCCGGCTCGGCTCGGCGCAAAACTCATGGCGTATTTCCTGATGCATCATGCATGCCGGTTTCCGTAGCGGGGAGTGTTGTCATGGGGCCGACACCGGGCACGGCGCCTGTGGCGGCGGGCAGGCTGGAATGGTCCTGCTGCGGCACGGCCCCCGTGCCTCTGACAACGGAAGAAGGCTGCGCCCCACTGCCCTCCTCAGGACTGCCCGGCTGCGCGCCCGGAGCGTGCGGTGTGACTTCCTGAAACCCCGTGGGCGGCTGAAAGGATGAAGCGGGCACATCATCATAAGAGATTTTCATCGCTTTCAGATGGCCGTTCAGACCATCCACATCCACGCCATCCTGCTCCAGAATAAAGCCGTCATCCGTCACGCAGGCTGTGCCGTTCCCCTCTGCCGACTGCACGCCCCAGAGCGTGCAGGGCTGGCCGATCACCTCGGATTTGCCCTTGCGGGTAAACGTCATGGACATATCCAGCAGGAACGGACTGCGCGCCACTTCCTGCTGGACCAGCCGGGTGTAAACCTTGCGGTCATTCAGGATAATCATCACTTCCTGCGCCGCGCGGTTGATAATCACAGCGCCCCGGCTTTCCGGGCCGTCCATGCTGAGCATGTAGTTAATGCGCATCAGCCCGCCATCCCCGGAGAACAGCACCTGCACATGCCGGTCCTTGACCGGGACAGCAGCAGCGGGCGCACTGCCTGCCGGCGGACGAGGCTGAAAAACATAATCAATGGTGGCATCCCGCGCGGGCATCAGGCGCGGATGGTCCGCCTGCGGAGCCTGAGCCACTGTGGACGCAGAGGCACTGTCCGCTGCCTGCACCGGCTGGCTGATCAGCAATCCTGCCGCCAGCGGGGCCGTCGCCAGAAGGCTGTAAAAGGTCAGCTTACGGCGCGTCCGGGCCGGCTGGCAGTGTGTCATACGTCTTCGTCTTTCCTGTTTTTCAATCCAGACCAGCCGTCCGGTTGGCTGGCCGTTCCTCATGCCGGGCTTCCGCCGCCTGTGTTTCTGCGCGCAGGGCGCGGATTTCAGCCTCCAGCACATCAGCGGGCAATGTAGGCTGCCAACATGGCATCATCTGGACAGCCTGTTCCAGTCTGGACTTATACTCTGCGGCCGGGATTTCCTGCCCGCCAAAGCGGGCGAGATGGTCTGTTCCAAACTGTGTGTCAAGCACCACAAACCCGCCCAGCCGCAACCGCGCCACCAGATGCACTAACGCAACCTTGGAGGCATCGGTCGCACGGCTGAACATACTTTCTCCAAAAAACGCCCCGCCGAGGGCGACGCCATACAGCCCGCCCACCAGAACGCCCTCCTTCCGGCATTCCACACTATGCGCGTAACCCATGTCATGCAGCGCACAGAAAAGCCGAAAAATCTCGCCGTTGATCCACGTCTCCTCCCGCCCCGGCGCAGGGGCGGCGCAGGCCTTCATCACGCCGGGAAAATCCTGATCAACCGAGACCTCAAACCGCCCGGACAGCACCGTACGCATCAGGCGCCGGGACAGATGGAAGCCCTGCAATGGCAGAATGCCCCGCGGGTCCGGGTCATACCATTGCAGCTCCTCATCCTCCGCGTCCGCCGCCATTGGAAAAATGCCTGCGGCATACGCGCCTAAAATCAGTTCCGGTGTCAGCGCCTCCGTCATGCCTGCTCCTTTAATCCGCCCGCAATCCTGCGTCTTTTTTCCAATCCGGTCTGATCCCCGAGCCCTCTGCACCGTTATAGGCCCGCCATGGCTTTTCTAAAGGGCCATGCTAGTCTGCCCTGCTTTGCCCGCTACGGGAACTCAGTCTGTCACACAGAATAAAGGAACGCCCATGCCTTCCGAAGCCCCTCGCCTGATCCGTTCTGTCCGGCTGCCAGCCGCTGTTGAAAAGCGGATTGAGAGTGATTTTATCGCCCCCCCTCCGCCCGATGCGCCGCTGGATACCGCCGCCATGCTCGCCCTTGCGGAAGAGCAGACAGCCTTTGCCATGCTGGTCACGCATCACTGCCCGCTGAAAGGGGCGGATGTGGCGGCCATTCCGGATTGCGTGAAGCTGGTTGCAACCGTCAGCGTCGGGCTGGATCATCTGGATGTGCCTGCCCTGCTGGCCCGCGGCATCAAGGTCTGCAATACGCCGGATGTGCTGACGGACTGCAACGCGGACCTTACCATGATGCTGATTCTGGCCGCCTGCCGCCGCGCTGCGGAATATTATACCCTGATGAAGCAGGGCTGGGGGCGCACGCTGGAAATGGATGAGATGCTTGGTATCCGCGTCACCGGAAAAACGCTGGGTATTGTCGGCATGGGGCGCATCGGGCAGGCGCTGGCCCGGCGTGCGCGTGGGTTTGACATGAAAGTGATTTACCACAACCGCCGCAGGCTGGACCCCGCGCAGGAAGAAGGCGCGACCTATTTTGAAAATCTGGAAGAGATGCTGCCCCACTGCAACATTCTCAGCCTGCATATGCCTGCAACTCCCGGTGCCCCACCGCTCATGACGGCCCGCCTATTCGGCCTGCTGCCGCGTGGCAGCGTGCTGGTCAATGCCGCCCGTGGCGCACTGGTGGATGAAACAGCTTTGCTGGACGCCCTGCGCTCCGGGCATCTGTTTAATGCCGGGCTGGACGTGTATCAGAATGAACCCAACCCCAATCCGAGCCTGCTGGCCCTGCCAAAAATTTTCATGACTCCTCATACCGGCAGCGCCACAGTGGAAACCCGCACCGCCATGGGTATGCTCTCACTGGATAACGTGGCCGCCCTTGCCGCAGGCAAACCCCTTGTGACACCCGTCACGCACTAAGACCGCACAACCGGAGAGCCCTATGACCTTACGACTGGCCTGCCTGCTCGGCATTCTTGTCTGCGTTATCGTGAGACTGATCGACTTCCACTATCAGCAGACGTGTCTGATTGTGGGTGGGGCGATGCTTTTTGTAGCCCTGATCGGCACGCTGATTGATGAAGAGCCGCCGCCGGCCAAAAAACAGAAAAAGCCAGCTCCCGCACAGGGAACCGACTCTGAAAAAACGGCCTGACAGACTAGCCGGAGGCAAACCCTCCGGCTTTTTTTATACGGCGCGACGCCGCGTCAGGCGACGCGACCACCCCGCGCTGAAACCTGATCCCGCAGCGCTTCCGCCGTATCCCGCACGACCGGACCATGCTCACGCTCCAGCCGGCGAATGGTAAAGTGCGCCCGCGCCAATGCGCGATAATGGTTCAGGAACGCGGTGTTGAGAGATGCCCCGCATAGCGCCCCGGCAACCGGCATAAGCTGCACGGACACTTTCTGCCCCAGCGCCAGACCGTAATGGGACGCGACTTCAGCAATCAGCATCACCACCGGGCGGCCCCGCAGCAGCGCACGGGCGGAGAAATAGCCGAGTTCGCTTTCATCCGCCTTACGCGCATTGGGGAAGGCCCGCAGGGCAAAAACTTCCAGACAGGCAAGGCGCGCATCCGGGTCAGACAGATCCTCCCCTTCCTCACGCGCAATCCGGCCAATTTCCCGCATGATGGTCAGCGTCGTAAAACCAATATCCGGGGCAAGACCCGCAAGACCAGCAAAACCCCCGACCGCACCGGAGACCGCCACAGCGGCCTGCAACGCCGGGCCACGCCAGGGCTGCGGCTCCGCCAAGGCATCACCGGGGCTACGCATGCCAAGAATAGCCACATCAAACGCGCGGGTAATGGCGGTTTCAGCCAGACCGCGGAGCTTGTCTTCCACCCCCGGCGCCATACCGAGCCCGCGCAGGCCGAGCCGTGTGGCATGGCCTACAGCACCGCCCATCAGGTCCGCCAGCCGCACCAGAACGCCCTTGCCGGACTCAACCTGTACGAGCGCCTGTTCCAGCTCGACCAGATCCTGACCACTGAGCCTGAGCGTTACCATCTCGCTGCCCGTCATGTCCTGCGTACTCATTTAGCGCCCTCTCTGCCTGCATTTCCCGGCTCATAAAAGACGGGAACGGGACGCATTGCAGCGCCCTTAAAAGTCTGTTTTGTAACGGAGAGTGTAGCATAGCCCGCCTGAAAAGCGACACAGGCCGCCCCCCGCCGGGCATATGCCTCCCATCTCCTGAACGGCGATGTTCCTCTCTGCCCCAAAAGCCTGAACGGCGGAAAAGTTGCCTGTCTCACCCAGCAACCCGGAGCGGTGCTGCGTGCATCCGTGCGGCTGTTGCGGGCCCGACAATGGTTGTCACACACTCCGGAACATCTTACACACCCGGACGTGAGACCATTGCGGCGCAGACTGTGCGCCAACAGGAGTTTTCCATGTCGCACACACCACGTTCCTCCCGCCCGGCCCGCAGTGCCCGCTGGCAAAATCTGCTGCGCCTCGCCTCCGTCTCTGCTGTTCTGGCCGCCACAGGGTGCGCCCAGACGCCGCAGCAGCAGGCGTATCACTCCGCGCTGGAACATGCGCGGACGGACCCGTCCTTCTGTTATTCCCACCAGTATGACACGCTTCTGGCGGAAGCCATGCAGCGTGACCACAGCCTGCAATCCAGCAAAACGCCGGACAGGGATGACAAGCCGGATTCCTCTTTCCAGCCGACGATGGCCATCAGCGTCACCGGGGCCACGGCCATGCCGGACCTCAGCCTGCCGCCCTACTTCCATCGCGTCTGCCGCCTGAGCACAAAACTGCCGGACGGCAAAACGGAAAACGGGTTCCTGACCTTCACCTACCTCATCCGTGAGAACAAGGTGCAGTCCGCCCTGACGGAATGGTATTCCGATGCGGAAGTCACGCAGGAATATGACGCAACCATGAAGCAGATTGAAGCCGGGCTGGATATGAACAATCCGGACCTGAAATCCTGCATCCAGCGTTATCCGGCCTTTGATGCACCGTCTAAAGACCCGATTGTGCAGCAGGGGGCGCTGGACCTCCGCGCGCATCTGGTCCGCCGCTGTCTGGCCAACAAAGCCGCGCTGAAAGACCTGTATTCAGACCTGTATTTCATCCATCGCTGACATCAGGATCACATCACCCAGAACAGGGCTCCGGAACTGCCATGATGATCATTGGCTGTTCCGGAAATCCTTTTGCGCATGGATAATTTTCAGGACAGAACGGTAGCACGCCCCGGATTTCTTTCCGGGTTGCGCCAGAAAAGTTCGCCAGATAAACGGGCGACAACATCCGGTGGCAGGATTGGCCTGCGCGGCGTATAAGCCACCTTTCGCCGCACCTCATGCAGACCCGGCGTATTGAGAGCCTGATCAAACCCTGAAGCGCCCTTGAATTCCACTGCCTCAAAATTGTATCGCCACTCAGGCAGTTTCAGAAGGCGAGCAATATGGGCCACTGTTCTTTCAGGGTCCGTCACGAGCCGGTCATACTCCACCACAATCAGCTTATGCGCCAGAGTACTGTAAAACGCCTCCTGCAACGCACGCCAGCAATAGCCGAACACACCATTGGGCGCAGTTAAGGCCTCAACACGCTCATATAATGTTCCACGCTGTTCTATCGGCACAAGTTTTGAGCCCAGAGCAGGGTCTTTCTGAATAAGACGTTCAAAAGAATCGATAATCCAGACAGGATTGCGCACGCAGCAGATGATGCGTGATTCAGGGAAAAGATAGTCAATCAACCCCAGCCGTGTGCACCACATCCGGTGGTTATCAATAATCATCCCGGACGGGCGTGGATCTGCGGAACTTTTTTCAAAATAATAATGCGAAAAAACACCTCTCAGAAGGCGCTTGCGCGTATTTTCATCAAACTCGGTTACATAGTCCCCCTCCACCATCAGAGAGGAGAGTTTAACCATCATGGGTGCAACGGGCGTGATGATTCCGGCATGCCGGACAGCAGGGTTTTGTTGCAGAATTGCGCTGAGAAGCGTGGAGCCGGAGCGCGGCAGACCGGACATAAAATGCACAGACGATGTTGGCACAAATGGCAACCTTTACTGGCTGTTCAGTTCATTAAAAAAACGTCCGTCCATTCGCTTTTTTCAGCCTGCGTTGAGGCTTTTGCGAAGACGTGCGGATCATTTCAAGTGTCTGGAAAGAAAACAGGCGGCATTCTGCGCCTGATCGTTAACGTGCGGCGCGTCTACTCAAAACGGACGCGCACGGACGATAAAAGGCTCTGAGACCCTTACCATTTTAGCCGCACCCCTGCCGTCACGGCGGCTGAGCCAACATGGCTCCCGGTGCTGGTCTGCCTGTGCCCGCCAAAAGTATTGACGACCAAATCCAGCCCCGACACAGCCTTAATCGGATAAGCCAGCGTCACGGTTGTTCCCTGCTCGAAAGACATCGGGGTCTCCGTGCTGTGTTCGACAGAAAACACCCCCAGATGCGTCCATGAGTCCGCTATACGGAACCGATCATACAAATGAGGATCAGGCGCTTTTTTGTAGAATGATGCTGTCAGGGGTGCACTGACCTTCAAAGCGCCCGTTTGCGGAGACTGTGCATAGCCCGCTTCTGGCAACACCACGCACAACGCCTTAATAATATGGGACGCTATATGGATTTTTTCGCGTTTTGGAGGCATCATCACAAACCATCTTTTATGTTCTGTGATGCAGTGCGAGAAGAAATTCAGGCAGCTTCGCCTCTGTCACATTAAAGCCACATATAGCGATTAAATAAAACTATACTCATAAAACTCCGTATCGCGCTGTTACAAAAATTTATTTTTACTCCTAAAATAGAGGGTTAACCAAGCCTTTTCCCTACTATGATCGTATAGTTTTAAGGGATTGTCCTTAGCTGCCGCAGACTGGCTTCAACAATCGTCTGGCCTAATACGTCTGTATCAGACGGGAAAATCGCTCCATATCGACATTCCCGCCAGAAATTATGACGCCAACGCGCTTCCCCTGCCACCTCGGTGCCGCAGCCAGAGCCGCTGCCACCCCGAGGCACCCTGTTGGCTCGACAATAATTTTCATCCGTTCCGCCAGAGTCCGCATGGTTGCGACAAGCGTCGCGTCCTCCACGGTAACAATCTCACGCAGCAGGCGGCTCACAAGGCCGAACGTCAGCGGGCTGAGCGCGGTTGTCTGTGCGCCATCGGCCAGCGTCCTGGGAACGGCAATCTGCACAATCCGCCCGGCTGCCAGAGACTGCCGCGCATCATCCCCCGCGGCAGGTTCCACACCAATCACCGCGCAACCGGGCGAGACCGCCTGCGCCACCAGTCCACAGCCAGACGCCAGACCACCTCCGCCCACCGGCACAAACAGCGCATCCAGCGGGCCGGTTTCTTCAAACAGTTCAAGTGCTGCCGTACCTTGCCCGGCAATAATGTCCGGGTGGTCAAACGGCGGCAGCACAGTCGCGCCGCGTTCTGCGGCAAGGGCTTCCCCAATCGCCTGCCGGTCCTGCGTGTACCGGTCATACAGCACTACCTGAGCGCCATAATCACGGGTGGCGGCAATCTTCATAGCCGGGGCATCTTGGGGCATGACAATAACAGCCGGAATCCCGACCAGTTGCGCCGCACAGGCGACGCCCTGCGCGTGGTTGCCGGAGGAATAGGCCACAACCCCCTTGCTCCGCACAGCCTCTGGCAGAGACAAAATTGCATTCAATGCACCGCGAAATTTGAAGGCCCCGACACGCTGAAAATTTTCCGCCTTGAAGAACAGTTCAGCCCCGCTCAGCGCATTGAGGTAACGGGAGGTCAGAACCGGCGTCCGGTGCGCCTGCCCTTTCAGCCGGACAGAGGCTGCCACAACGTCTGAAAAATCCGGTGCCGTCTGCATCTCGCTTCCCTCTTCTGCTCTGCTGGCCCGCACTCTATCAGCCCTCAGGGCAGGCATACAGTCAGGACATTGCAGCCCCCTCTTCCCGCATGCCGTGTCCGGGCCTACAAGGTCAGGACGCTTGTGAGCAGAGTGCTGTCTGAAAGGACTAATTGACCATGAACTATCGCAGCCTGTCCCCCGATTTTGTTGTTGCACCGCAGATTGCCGTCAGTGACATCCCGGCCATTAAAGCCGCCGGGTTCAAAACTATTCTCTGCACCCGCCCGGACGGTGAAGACCCCGGCCAGCCGACGGCTGAAACCATTGGGGAAGCCGCTCAGAAAGAAGGCCTGTCCTTTATGTCCATCCCCGTGGTGGGTGGTCAGGGCCCGTCTTCTGACGCTGTGATCATTATGCAGGAAACGCTCAACACGCTGCCCGGCCCGATTTTCGCCTATTGCCGCTCCGGCAACCGCGCAGGCCAGCTCTGGGCTCTTGCCACGCAGGGCTGAACGGCGCTGACACACGGCAGCAGCCGGTAAAAAAAGGGAGCAGCCCCAAACGGGCATGCTCCCTTTTTTATTGCCGTCCTCAGATTTATTCCCGCCTTCAGAGTACCCGCCAAGCAACCCGCCCTTGCTAGCCGGGCATCCGGCTGCAGGTGCGTCCGGAAATTCGTCGCCTGATCACTCGGGCCAGCATCCGACAAGCTAGTCAGGCCTCAGTTGCCGGTCCAGCCGCCCATTTTGCACAGATGCGTCCAGTGCTCCGCCGAAACCGGGCAGACTGAAAGGCGGGACTGCCGGACCAGAGCGAGATCCGTCAGCGCCTCATCCTGCTTGATATCCGCCAGAGTGACAGGCTCAGGCATCGGGCCGACAGCTTTTACGTCCACACAGACCCAGTTGCCGCTTTCCGCCGTCGGGTCCGGGTAGGCTTCCCGCACAATTTCCACCACCCCCACAATCGCGCGCTGCACGTTGGAATGGTAGAAAAAGGCACGGTCTCCCACCTTCATCGCGGCCAGATTTTTTTTGGCCTGATGATTCCGCACCCCCGTCCAGGGCTCGACATCATTCGCAACCTGCTCATCCCAGCTAAAGGCATCCGGCTCGCTTTTGATCAACCAGAAAGCCATGGCTATTCCACCAGCGCGCCATCACGGAATACCGGGCGCAGCGGGCGCACCACCACGCTTTCAAACAGATTGACCGCAGCATACGGGTCTGCCGCCGCAAAGCCTTCCGCCGCAGCGCGGTCGGGCACATCCAGCAGGATGAGGCTGCCACAGGGCGCGCCGTTCACGTCAAGTTGAGGTCCGCCGAACAGAATCGCCGTCTTATACTGTTCCAGAAAAGCCAGATGCTTTTCACGCGTAGCCTTGCGTAATTCCAGCGCACCCGGGCGGTCTGTGCAAATAATGGCAAACAACATGTTCTTTCTCCGCTGTGTTGTCGGGACAGGACGCCCATGAATAACTGCCTCGTGTCAAGATGCGCCGAATGATGTAAAAGGTGCGCGAGCGCATGTCTGGGGCGGGAACCCGCACGCAGACCACTGCAAGCTCTTCTGATTGTTGAGACACGGAACGGACTGACATTTGAGCGCCACACCGACCCTCGTCGCGCGTGCCGGGACATTCTTCCATCGGTATGCCAATCCCGGCCGGTTTCTCAAGCTGGGCGCACGCCTGCAACCCTGGCTGACATGGCCGGCCCTGCTGCTCACCCTTGCCGGGCTGGGCTGGGGACTGTTTTTCTCACCTGCCGACTGGCAGCAGGGGGATTCCGTCCGCATCATGTATGTGCATGTGCCTGCCGCCATGCTGGCCTCCGCTGGCTATGCGGGGCTTGCCGTCTGCGCTGTGCTGTCCCTCGTCTGGCGGCATCCGCTGGCGGATCTGGCCGCGGTGGAAATCGGCCCGGTGGGAGCCTGCATTACCGCCCTGTGTCTGGCCACCGGCTCCCTGTGGGGCAAGCCAATGTGGGGCACATGGTGGGTGTGGGACGCCCGGCTGACCTCCGTGCTGGTCCTGTTCTTCCTGTATCTCGGCCATATTGCGCTGATCCGCGCGTTTGATGATCCGCAGCGTGGCTACAAAGCCGCCGCCATTCTTGCTCTGGCAGGTGCTGTTGATCTGCCGGTGATCAAATTCAGCGTGCAGTGGTGGAACACCCTGCATCAGCCGGACAGCATCACGCTGACAGGCGCGCCCACCATGTCCTCCTCCATGCTGTGGCCGCTGGCCCTGTCCACTCTGGGCTTCTCGCTGGGATTTGCTGCCATTGTGCTGGCCCGCACCCGGGCCGCCGTGATGGAAAGCCGCATCCGCAGCCTGCTCTCCAGCCCGCGCCGCCGGGGCGGTTCCGCATCGGGAGACGCCGCATGACGCACCTGCCCTACATTCTGGCCAGCTACGGTCTGGCCACCGTTATCACCCTGACACTTTCCATCGGGGCAGCCCTTCGCCTGAAAAAGGCCCGGATGCGGCTGGCCGTTCTGGAACGCCCCTCCGACCGCACCACAGGAGCCACTTCGTCTCTATGACCCGCAAGACACGTCGCCTCTGGCTCGTTATCGCCTGCGTTGCCTGTCTGGGGGCTGCCGCGGCCCTCATGCTCAAGGCGTTTTCCTCAGATATCGTTTTCTTTGTCACGCCCTCGCAGGTCATGGCGTCCGCGCCCCCGGCGGACCGCACGGTGCGGCTGGGCGGCATGGTGGTGGCAGGCTCCGTCAAGCGGGAAAAACAGGGGGAAACCCCCATTGCCCGCTTTGATGTGACGGACGGTCAGGCCGCTGTGACGGTGCGGTATGAAGGCATTCTGCCCGACCTGTTCCGTGAGGGGCAGAGTGTTGTGGCTGTTGGCACCATGCAGAAAGACGGGTTTGTCGCCAGTGAAGTGCTGGCCAAGCATGATGAAACCTACATGCCGAAAGAAGTCGCGGAAGCCCTGAAAAAATCCGGGAAGTGGGACCCACGCTTTGGTGCCCCGCCCAGTGCCGCAAGCTGGAACAGCATGACCGTGCAGGATGCTAAAAAGGACCTCGCCCCTTCCGCCGCGCCTGCAACATCCGCTCCGACGTCTGCCCCGGCTGGCAACTAACCTCCTGTGCCACGCCCCGTTGTGTCTTTTGCGTCTTTAGCCTCTGTCTGGCAGGACTTCTGCCCTGCCAGACTCCTTTACGCTGTCCCGACAGCCCGCCACCCGGAGACATTCCTCTGATATGCTGAGCCCTGAACTCGGACATTATGCGCTGGCCCTTGCCTGCATCCTTGCCGTCGCGCAGGGCATTCTGCCTCTTATCGGCGCGCAACGGCGCGACAGACGGGTCATGATGCTCGCGCCGGGGCTGGCCGTGGGGCAGCTTCTGGCGTTGCTGACGGCTTTTCTCTGTCTGGTGAACGCCGCCGTCACGGATGATTTCTCCGTCCAGAACATTGCGGCCAACAGTGCCGTCACCAAGCCGCTGCTGTATAAAATCACCGGCGTCTGGGGCAATCATGAAGGCTCCATTCTGCTCTGGGCGCTTATTCTGGGCATCTGCGGGGCAGCCGTGGCGGCCTTCGGGCGCAATCTTCCGTCTGCTCTGCGGGCGCGGGTTATTGCCGTGCTGGGGGCTGTTGCCGCCGGGTTTGAGTTGTTCTGCCTGACCACATCAGACCCGTTTGCCCGTGTCTGGCCCGCCCCCATGGATGGGCAGGGCATGAACCCGCTGCTACAGGACCCCGGCCTCGCCTTCCATCCGCCTATTCTCTACACAGGGTATGTGGGTTTTGCGGTGCCCTTCGCCTTTGCCATTGCGGCACTGATAGAAGGCCGGGTGGATGCCGCATGGGGCCGCTGGGTCCGCCCGTGGGCGGTTGCAGCATGGTGCTTCCTGACGTGCGGCATCGCGCTGGGCTCATGGTGGTCCTATTACGTGCTGGGCTGGGGGGGCTACTGGTTCTGGGACCCGGTTGAAAACGCCTCCCTCATTCCCTGGCTGACCGGCACGGCGCTGATCCATTCCGCCATTGTGGTGGAAAAGCGGGAAAGCCTGAAAATCTGGACGGTGCTGCTGGCCATTGCCACGTTCTCCTTCTCGCTTTCCGGCACATTCCTTGTTCGCTCCGGCATTCTCAACTCCGTGCATGCTTTTGCGAATGACCCCG
The DNA here is from genome assembly GCF_018256955.1 of Acetobacter persici. Classification (NCBI taxonomy): domain Bacteria; kingdom Pseudomonadati; phylum Pseudomonadota; class Alphaproteobacteria; order Acetobacterales; family Acetobacteraceae; genus Acetobacter; species Acetobacter persici. Next base: position 406,133 of record NZ_JAERKU010000002.1, on the reverse strand, counting down.
CCCGCGGCATCTTCATTCTTGGTCTGCTCGCGCTGGTCATTGGCGGTTCTCTGGCGCTGTTCGCCTACCGCGCCCCCACGCTGACGGCCGGTGGCCTGTTTGCCCCCATCTCGCGCGAGGGCGCACTGGTGCTGAACAACATTCTGTTGTGCTCCCTCTGCGCCGTGGTGCTGACGGGCACCATGTATCCACCGTTCATGTCCCTGCTGTTTGACCGCACCATTTCCGTCGGCAAACCGTTCTTTGACGCCACGACCATTCCGCTGGCCATTCCGCTCTTCATCTTCATGGGCTTTGGCCCGATGCTGCCTTGGAAGCGCGCACAGCTCTGGCCGGTACTGCAACGGCTGTGGATTGCGGCCCTGCTGGCCGGTGTGGCGTTTGCTGTCTTTACGTTTGGCATGTCCGGCATTCTGCCCATCCTGTGCAGCGCGCTGGCGGTGTGGGTCATTGCCTCGTCCGTGCTGGACCTGACGGAACGTGTGCGTCTGTTCCGCATGCCGCTTTCCGGCAGCTTTCAGCGCGCCCGCATGCTGCCCCGCTCCATTTTTGGCACGGCCATTGCCCATGCTGGCGTGGGCGTGACGGTTCTGGGGCTGGCGGCAATGTCTCAGGCGCAGCATAAAATTGTGGAAGTGCCGGTTGGCACGACGGAGCATCTGGCCGGGTACGACTGGACGCTGACCAACGTGACACAGGAGCCGGGCCCGAACTATTCCGCTCTGGTTGCCACTCTTGAGGTACGGCACAACGGCAAAATCGTCACTATCATGCACCCGTCCAAGCGCAGTTTTAACAGCCAGAACCAGACGACGACGGAAGTCTCCATCCACACCAATCTGCTGGCCGATCTGTATGGTGTGCTGGGTGACAAGCACGGGACGGACGCCGCCCCCACCTATGTGCTGCGCCTGCATTACAACCCGCTGGCCCCGTGGATGTGGCTGGGCGCGCTGATCATGGCGATTGGCGGTGTGCTCTCCCTTTCCGACCGGCGGATGCGCGTCGGCGCACCGCGCCGCGCAAAACCCACCCCCAATACGGTGACGGCAGTATGAGCACCCCTCCTGAAAACATAACCCGCAGACGGCTGCTGATGGCCGCCCCACTGGCTGGCGCTGCCGTGATTGGCGTGGGATTCTGGAAAATGCTGTCCGGCATGCAGCACGGGTCCTTCAACCCGCATGATATCAATGCCCCGGTGCTCAACCGCCCGGTACCGGACTTCAGCGTGCCGGATCAGGCCCCCGGTCAGGGGTTCAGCGCGCAGGATCTGCGGGCGCTCACACAGCCGGTTCTGGTCAATTTCTTTGCCTCATGGTGCATCCCCTGCCTTGCGGAAATGCCAACCCTGATGGGCCTGAAGGATGATCTGCCAATGTGGGGCATTGCCTACAAGGATCGTCCGGAAAACGCCGCAGGGTTCCTGAAACATTCCGGCAATCCCTTCACCCGCCTGGGGAGCGACCGGGATGGCCGCGTGGGGATTGACTGGGGTATCTCCGGGGTGCCGGAAACCTTCCTGATTGGCCCCGGCGGTATTATCCGCTGGCATAGTGCGGCCCCGCTGGATGTGGACACCATCCGCGGAACGCTGGCGCCCCTGCTGGAAAGCCTGAAAAAATCATGATGCTGCGCCGCCTCTCCGCCCTGTTTCTTGGCTGTGCGCTGCTGCTGGCGCCGGTTCTGGTTCTCGCAGTGGATGATCCGTCCGAAATGCTGCCCAACCCGCAAGAAGAAGCACGGGCCGAAGCTATTGGCTCTCAGCTTCGCTGTCTGGTCTGCCAGAATGAATCCATTGAGGACAGCAGCGCAGGGCTTGCGCGAGACCTGCGCCGCGTTGTGCGGGAGCATGTGGCCAAAGGCGAGAGCAACCGCCAGATTATGGACTGGATGGTCAACCGCTACGGCAATTTTATCCGCCTCAGCCCGCCGCTTTCCATTGGCACGCTGCTCCTGTGGAGCATGCCTGCGCTGGCCCTGCTGCTGGGCCTGACCATTGCGTTTTTCTCCTATCGCCGCCGACGCACGGCCCCCGTTGCCCCCCCGCCGCTGACAGCGGAAGAAAAGGCCCGTCTGGCCGACCTGACAAAGGACTGAGCGCATGATCTGGCTTTCCATTGTGCTGTTAAGCTGTCTGGCTCTGGCTCCGGCGGCACTCCCCCTCTGGCGGCGCACCCGGCAGGTGCGGGATGAACGGAGTGCTGCGCTCGCGCTGCATGAAGCTCAGCTTTCTGAAATTGACCGCGATCTGGATATCGGCCTGATTGCCCCGGCAGAGCATGATATTGCCCGGCTGGAAATCCAGCGCCGTATTCTGGTGGCGGATACGGCCCCCGCGCAGGCGAATGACGTTCTGCCGCCCGTGGCCGTGTGGGGTGCGCTTGCGCTGATTCCCGTTGCCGCGGTCGGCCTGTATCTGACCAACGGCGTGCCCTCCCTGCCCGCGCAGCCACTCGGCCCGCGTCTGGTGGCCCAGCATGAGCAGAATACGCGCGGAGATGCTGTTATCCAGCGCCTGAAAGCCGCACTGGCCATGATCCCGGCAGGAGACCCCAACCTGCGGCAGGGCTATCTGCTGCTCGGGCAGGCCGAGGCCACACGAGAACACTATGCGGAGGCCGCCGAGGCATGGAACCATGCGCTCTCCCTCAGCTTTGACCCTGAACTTGCAGCCCGCACGGGCGAAGCCCTGACCCGCGCTGCAAGCCACGTCACCCCGCAGGCGCTGGACCTGTTCCGCAAGGCACTGGACGCCGCCCCCAAAGATGCCTCATGGCGCGGCCCCGTGCAGGCGCGCATTGCTGAGGGCGAGCATGAGCAGGATAATCCGTAAGCTGTGAGGCGGACGGATCTTTCTTCCTGATCGTTCTCAGCTTTTATAAATCAGGCTGATAAATCCATGGCGGCAAGGAGGGCTCTGGCATGGATTTCAAGCGTATCAAGACACGCAACAGGAAGAGCAAGACCGTCGAACAAAAGAGGAAGTTCCGTGCAGCCCAGCACCACAGCCTCTATCCCTTCTTTAGCGATCAGGTTTTGAATAACCTGTAAAAAGCCGGACCGGGTTTCTTCCGTAACAATTCCATGTTCCAGCTCATGCGCGATTTTTTCCGCGATATAGTCCAGATCTTTTGCGTCAGGAGCAAAAACCTCTATTCCTTTTTCCCGGAATGGTTTTTTGAAAAAATCCCCTTCCATCGTGAACCGCGTGCCCAGCAGTCCAACCTTTTTTAATCCCTGCCTGCTGGCCTCTTCACACGTCGCCTTGATAATACTGACGACGGGAACAGGAGATTTTTCTTCCAGCACATCAAACACAATATGCGGTGTATTCCCCGTCAGGGAAACAACGTCACACCCTGCGGCTACGAGGTTCTCAATGCCATTGAGAATGTAGTGTGCAAGATCATCATATTTCTTTTCTGAGCAGAAGTTCAGGACGTTAAAAACATTCAGGCTTTCTATGGTGATATTCGGGAAAAATTCTTTTCCCACAATTTTATTCGCACCATACACAATTTTTTTATAATAAATCAGGGTAGACTCTGGCCCTGTTCCGCCGATCAAGCCGAGTTTTTTCATCTCAATACTTTCTTAGGCTGCAAAAATAGTCTTTTCTAAACACTCAGACGCGGACTGAAAACGCTCCATCCGCCAGCCAGCTTTCGTGACGGCTTTCCTGCAAAACCCACGCTTTGCTTCTGAGCTTCAGGTCGGTGAGCGTTCCGTTACAAACCGCAATCCAAGCGCCATGAACGCAACCCCGGCACAGCGGTCAATCCAGCGGCGGCATCTGAGGAAAACTGCTGAAACCCGGTCAAGACTGAGCAGCAGCGTCACAAACGCAAACCAGACCACTGCAACAACAAACATTGCTGCCACGCAGGTCAGCCCAAGATAAATTGACGCATGCTGAGGCATGGAGGCTGCAAACAGACTTGAGACAAAAATTGGCGCTTTTGGGTTAAGCAGGTTTGTCAGAAACCCTGCAAAAAAGCTGTTAGAGCGCTGGTCCGTGGTGAGAGACGCCGTGCCAGCTTCCCCCTCATTTTTCCAGCTACTCATCAGCAATTTTGCCCCGACTGTCATCAGGTACAGTCCGCCGCCAATTTTAAGCGCCAGATAAAGCCATGGGGCGGCAATAAAGAGCGCGCGAATACCAAAAAACCCCGCAACACCCCAGACAGCAACGCCTGAGGCTATCCCGAAGGTGGCCTGCAAGGCGGCTGGCCGCCCCTTCATGACGGCAAGACGTGTCACGAGCAGGAAGTCCAATCCGGGCACAATCATGGCCACCAGCCAGAACGCGGTAATGGCAGCAATGACGGAGAAATCCTGTGTCAGTGTCATAAGCGCTCCCCCCAATAATCCATTGTCCACTCTTAGCCTGACTATAAGACCTGCCGGAGAAGCAGGGCGCAGGCAATACCAGACGCCTGCCTCTTACAGCCTGTCCTCCGTCGGGCCGTCCGACAGCACGCCTTCCCACTTGGCCGAAATGGCGGCGGCGTAGCCGTTGCCCAGCACGTTGGTGGCTGTGCGGGCCATGTCGAGGAAGTGGTCGATGCCGAGGATCAGGGTAATCCCGGCTTCCGGCAGGCCGAACTGCGGCAGCACCGCGACCAGTGTCACAATGGAGGCGCGCGGCACACCGGCAATGCCTTTGCTGCTCAGCATCATGACCAGCACCATGGTAAACTGCTGCATGGCGGACAGGTGAATATCATACACCTGCGCAATAAAGAGCGCCCCAAAGCTCTGGAACAGGATGGAGCCGTCCAGATTAAAGCTGTAGCCCAGCGGCAGAACAAAACCGCTGATACGGGTGGGCACGCCAAAATTTTCCAGCTTTTCCAGCAGGAGCGGATACACGGATTCACTACTGGCTGTGGCGTAACCCAGAATCAGCGGCTGAACCAGTTCACGGATCAGGTCTTTAATCCGGCGGCCCAGCACCAGAAACGCCAGTGTTGTCAGCACAACCCACAGCACCAGAATGGTGCCGTAAAATTCCACCAGAAAGCGGCTGTACTGGATCAGCATTCCGCCGCCACTATGGGCGATGCTGCCCATCACGGAGCCAAAAACAGCCATGGGGGCCAGCAGCATGACGATATCCGTCATCCGCAGCATGATGTGCCCCAGTTCTTCCGTCCAGCCGAGCATGGTCTTTCCGGCCTTGCCCGCCGCAGGGAGGGCGAGACCAAACAGCACGGAAAACACGACAATCTGGAGGATATCATTGCGGGACATGGCGTCCAGAACGCTGGTCGGCACGATATGCAGCATAAAATCGACCGGCTGGAACGGGTGCTTCAGACCAGCCAGATCTTCCACCGCCGGAGGTTCAAACCCCTTACCCGGCTGGAGGATATTCCCCGCCAGCAGGCCGATCAGCAGTGAGACGAAAGACATACTGATGAACCACAGCAGGATCTTACCGCCAATGCGGAACACCTGACTGTCATCCCCCAGCTTGCCAATACCGCTGACCAGCGTGGCAAAGACCAGCGGGGCAATAACCATTTTGATCAGCCGCAGGAACAGCCCCGTCATGAGCGTTGCGGCCTGCTCGGCAAAATGAATAACAGCGGGTGAGAGCGTATGAATAAAAAGCCCGCTCACCACACCAAGAACAAGAGCTATCAGAATGGCATAAGTCCGCCGTCTGGTGTTGACCGGCTGCGTCCCAATAGCCATTCCGTTGTTCCCTGTTCTGGTTTTCTGCCACTATTTTGCCGGTTTCTACGCTACTGCCAGCAATATTTGAAGAGCAGACCCGCCCCATCTCATGAATTCTTTCACACAAAGAAGACTCCATGAAATAGATGAATAATCGTAACAAGAGATGTTCGATAATAATACGAAATGAAATAAAATTTCTCCAGACATCGCAGAAAACTCAGAGTCTTTCAATAACTCACAAAAATTCTTCTAAAAAATCCGCCCCCTGTTGTTGATCTCGGGCGAATTTGCTGGCTTTGTCCCGTCAAAGTTCAAAAAAGAGGTGCTTTTTAAGGTTATGGTCAGAGTGTCACGCCCATGCTGCTCCCGTCTTTTTTACGCAGTGCTGGTCGGATCAGTCTTTACCCACCTCCCGCTCCGGCCTGTGCAGGCGGCACAGTGGTACACAGGGTCTCTGGTGTCTCCCTCTGGTGCCAAATCGCACGCGGGGGATCTCGGCGTGGAACCGTACTATACCTACAGCCAGCCTGTTGGCAGCTTTGCCTCAAACGGCACCAGTCACCCGCTCCATCCACGGCAGCAAAGCTTCAGTAATTCCACTTTGTGGAAATACGGCATTACGGATGATATCAGCATTCAGGCGCATACTGTCGTCAGCTATGGGTGGAAACATGCGGCTGGCCATTCCCACGGCCCGCAATTTGGGGATTTTCCGGTTGATTTCATCTGGCGGTTTCTCCACCCCGACCCCAGACGCTTTATCCCGGACCTGAACCTGTTTGCGGGCGTTGTCATGCCAACGGGGGCTTACTCCCGCCTGCGCACTACACAGGATGGTACAGGGACAGGCGCTTACGTCTTCCGTATGGCCATCACCAGCCAGTCCACCTACACGCTGCCCGGCCACCATGCCCTGCGCCTGCGCGTCTGGAACTGGTGGCGGCGCGCGTTAACCAGTGCGCGCCTGCATGATGCCACCACCTATGGCACCTCCGCAGGCTTTCACGGCACCGGACGTCCGGGGATGAGCGGCCAGACCGGCTTTTCTCTGGAATATGGCCTTAACCAGCGCTGGGTTCTAGCGATGGATCTGGCACGGGACTGGGGCAACGGTTCACACGTTAAAGGATGGAACGCTGCGGGCACACGGATCAACAAGATCAGTGCGGCCTCAACCGACTGGCAGATTGCGCCAGCCGTGGAATATAACTGGAACCCCCGTTGGGGAATTATTACCGGAGCCGCCGTTTATTATGCCGGGCATAATACAGGGATTAAAGTCGCCCCGCAGTTTGCCGTAAATGCGGTGTTCTGATCAGCTATTCCCAACTTCACGGAGCGACTGCCGCGCCCAGATATCCTCCCGCGCACGGCGCTGGGGTGGCCGGGGCTGGCAGGAAATAAAATACAGCCCCACCACAAAGACGATGTTGGACAACGCATTAAACCACATCGGCAACTGGAACGGCGCGGGCGCATCATACGCCTGATAAAGCACGTAAGCGGTAAACGGGATGGAAACCAGCCGCACCCCCACCAGCATGTAGCGCAGCGGGTTGGGCCTGCCGGGCTGCACGAGCACTCGCATACGGTTCAGGCCGATAAAGAACGTGATGCACAGGCCCCAGACCAGCACGTTGAACATCATGTTGGAAATATCTTCCATCCCGCCAATGACGAAGACGGCGATAATGGAAACCGCAGAAAACAGCAGGGAGCCAAGCTGGCAACTCATGCCGACTTCCAGTGCAGGCATGCGTTCAGGCAGCCTGTCCGCCAGAGGCTGACAAATTTCGTCCAGCAACCAGCTATCCACACGTGTGATGCGCTCACCTAGGGTCATACAGGGAGCATAACGGATTGTCCGGGCGGATGCACCTTTCAATCGTGCAAGTTTGCCATCTTTACGGCAAAGCTGCGCACCCGGCCGGACGACCAGCCGGGTGCGGGGAAAAGCCTCAGGCTTCTTTTGTCGGTTCGGCCGGGGGGAGCGTGCCGTCCGGCGTCTTTTTGTCCACCGCCTGCGGCAGAAAATGCGCCAGCGTGGTCAGAACGGCATCAGCCGGCAGGCCCGTCCGCTGCACCAGATCATGCACCGTGCCGCTGCCCAGAATATCACGGATCTCATCCGCTGTGGCCGGGACATTGGTGCCCTGACTAATCCATGAACGAACCTTGTCACCCAGACCGGCCTGATCAGCCTGCGTCAGGATGTTCTGTAGTGTTTCAGGCTGAAGCAGTTTCTGGAGCTGCTGCTGCATTTCTCCCTGAAGGCTGACGCCCAGCGCACCTTCAACTTTCCCAACAAGGTTCTGAAAGAAATCGGACATGTAAAGCCTCTCTGCTTTTCCATTTATGCCTGCATGCAGGTCCTGCGCAATGTCAGGCGGGCATCACTCAAGATGATCATGGACCAAATAGCAGTCATGTGCGAGATCAATAACTGCCTTTCTTATCGTCCGGGCACCCTGCTGAGATGGACCGATAGCTGATATGCGTCTGACACCTCAAGGAAAATTCAGGGAATCGGGCTACTTTGAAAGACTGAAACGCTTTGAACAGCCGCAGCCAAAAAAGTAGCTCCTTTGCCCAGTCTTCCCGTCTTCCTCCTTGACCGCATCGGGCCTTTGCGCCACCTGCGTCCGCTGCGCCGCCCCGGTGAGCAGCAGAGCGGCCGCCTCCGCTGGCTGTTTGCGCCCTCCCTGCCCGCACTTGGCTTTGCCGTACGCACCACAGCCGCCGCACTGATCGCCCTGATTATTGCGCTGTGGATGGAACTGGATGACCCGCAATGGGCCTCCATGACCGTCTGGATTGTGGCGCAGGGCTCACGCGGGGAAAGTATTTCCAAAGCGAAATGGCGACTGGTGGGCACCGCCATTGGCGTGGTGATGTCCATCACGCTGATTTCCGCCTTTATCCAGCAGGCGTGGCTGTTTTTCCCGGCACTCGGGATCTGGGTCGGGGTGTGCTGCACACTGGCGACAGTTGTCAGAAACTTCCGCTCCTATGCGCTGGTGCTGGCGGGGTATACCTGCGCCATTATTGCCATCGGGGCCATTCCCAACCCCGCCAACGTGTTTATGACGGCTATGTCCCGCGCGACCTATATTGTGCTGGGCATTACGTGTGAGAGCGTTCTGGCTGGTCTGTTCGCCCATAATCTGGCGGATATGGCGCGGCGCAATATTCGTGACAAACTGCGCACCGCGCTAGGGAATGTCTCCGCCTCGGTCTCCAGCCTGCTCTCGGGGGATGAGGAAGCTCTGGTGCGCTCACGCGCCATGTTCGGCCCCATTCTGTCAATCAATGACCAGATTGAATTCTCGGAAGTAGAAATGGGTCCGCACGGGCATGAGGGGGACCACGCCCGCGCAGCACTGGCTGCGGTGTCCGTCCTGCTCTCCCGTGGTCTGGGTATGGCGGTGCGTCTGCAATATGTGGATACGGACCAGCCGGTTTTCCGCGCCACGGCGGCCAGAGTCAGCACCTTTCTGACCAGCCTGCCACCGCAGCTTGAAAATGATGATACCGTCCAGCATCTGCTGGAAGATCTGCGCCTGCTGCGCGGGGAATGCCGCCAGCAGATTGTGGATGCCCTGACGACTGAAATCAGCATGCAGCAGGTCCGGGTGCAGGATAACCCGGAAATTCAGGCCCTGCTGGACGGCCGTATTCTGCACAACGCGCTTGATGAACTGCTGGGGGAACTGGAACAGGCGATCCGGGAATATGATGCCAGTCAGCATTTTATCCGCGGGGACCACTTCCACTTCCGCCTGCAGTCACATGTGGACAAGCGGGAAGCTTTCTATAACGGGCTGCGCGCGACCGTCGCTATCACATCGGCCGGACTGGTGTGGGAAGTCACGGCATGGCCTGCGGGCCTTGGCTTCATCACCTTTGTCGCCATCGTGTGCGGTCTGTTCGCCACGCGGGAAAATCCGGTGGTGGCCACCACCCAGTTTATGGTCGGCAGCCTGTGGGCGGCCCTTGTCTCCTTCTTTCTTGTGTTTGTGGTGCTCCCCACACAGGAAACCTATGAAATGCTGGTGGCCTCCCTCACGATCCCCATGATCGCAGGCGGACTGGCCAGCCGGAACGCCGGAACGGCCCTGCATGCGGCAGCCTACACACTGCTGTTGCCCAATTTTGTGCACCCCTTCAATCAGGGGCGTGAAGACGAAATTGCCTGGTTCAACAGCACGGCCGCCATTCTGCTCGGCGTGGCGTTTGCCGTCATTATGTTCCGGGCGGTTATGCCGTTCAGCAGTGCCGCGGAACGCTGGCGTATGCGCCGCACGCTGCTGCGTGACCTGCGCACGCTGGCATCCGCCGAACCCATCCCGCTGAACCAGAACTGGATTGGCCGGAATATTGACCGCTTTGCCCGGCTGATCCGCCACGCAGGCCCCACGCCCTCCCCCACCATTGAAGGCTGCCTGCAGGGCACACTGGCTGCCATGACCATTGGTCTGAACATCATCCGCCTGCGCAACCTGCTGCAACGCGACCAGATTCCGCCTGCTGCCCGCAGGCCGATTGAAGTGGTGATGAAGCGCATGAGCCGCTTTACCGGCAAATATGGCCGGACGGCCCAGAGCGCGCGCATTGCCACCAACACGCTGCGCCGCATTGAGGCTATGGAACCGAACATCACCACCCGGATCGAACTGACCCGCGCCATTGCCTACCTGATTGTGGTCTCGCACGAACTGGAAGCCAATGCCGTGTTCCTTGATGCGTCCAAACCTTACAAGGCGGCATAAATCCTTCATTCTGCCGCTTTCTGAAAAATAATTTTAAGATGTACCGGGCTGCCGCCTTCATGTTATAACACGGGTTCTGGAGGAATTTCTGGCCCGTGTCTGTGTCATCTTTGTCTGATCGCCTCGCACAGCATATTCATGCGTGGGCTGCCAGAACCTCTCTGGGCCGTGCTGGTCTTTCAGAAAAAGCGCCCCTTGCATGGCTGATTGCCCCCTCCCCGGCCAATCTCGGTTTTGCTCTGCGCACAACTTTTGCCGCCCTGCTGGCCCTCAGCCTCGCTTTATGGATGGAACTGGACAGCCCGCAATGGGCCGCCATGACAACATGGATTGTGGCCCAGAACTCACGCGGGCAAAGCATGTCCAAAGCCAAATGGCGGCTGATTGGCACATGTATTGGCGCCATAGCCGGGATTGCCTTTCTGGCGGCCTTTCCGCAGGAGCCGTGGCTGCTCTTCCCGCTACTGGCGCTGGGGGCCGGAGCCTGCTGCGCCGAGGCGACGTTTTTGCGCAATTTCCGCTCCTACGCGCTGGTTCTGGTGGCTTTTACCTGCACCATCATCGTGCTGAGCGGGGCCAACCAGCCCGATAATGTCTTCATGATCGCCATGTCCCGCACCACCTACATCACGCTGGGTATTGTGTGTGAGAGCACGCTGGCAGGGCTGTTTGCCCCACGGCTGCAAACTGTTGCGCATGAGGAAATTCGCAGTCGGATGCAGGAAGCGTTAAGCGGAGCCTGCCTGAGCATGACGGGACTGCTACTGGGAGAAAAAGATGGGCTGTTCCGCTCCCGTGCGCTGATCGGCAGTATTCCGTCTCTCGCGGATCAGATCGAGTTCAGTGAAATTGAGATCGGCCCGCACGCCCATATTGGGGACCACGCCCGTGCTGTTCTGGCCAGTATTTCCACCTTTCTGGCCCGTGGGCTGAGTCTGCATATCCATATGCAGGCGGCGGCCCCGCTGCCTGAAACTTTTGAAAAATCACTTTCAGACTTTGCGCAGATCCTGAAAACCATCCCTGAACGCCTGACGACCGAGACCGATCTGGTTGCGGCCGCCCGACAGATCCGGGCGGACCTGTACCACACCCGCACCAACTGCCTGCAAACCGCGACGGACACGCTGATCCTTTTTGAACAGGCCAGATCCCACCCCAACAGTTCCGAACAGCTGATGCGGGACCTGCTGGAGAGCCGCATTCTGGAAACAGCGCTTGCCAAGCTGATTCTGGAACTGGATGAAGCCGTGCAGCATTTTCTTGCAACGCTGGAGCCCGGCACAAAAGACCATTTCCGCTTTGCCCAGCATATTGAAAAAGACCCCGTTCTGGCCATCAATAATGGCTTGCGAGCTGCCGTGGGGATCTGCGTTGGGGGTTTGATCTGGGAGGTCACGGCGTGGCCGGACGGGTCTACGCTGGCGATGTTTGTGGCTGTCACCAGCACCCGCTTTTCTTCTTTTGAAAATCCTGTTCTGGCCTCAAGTGGTTTTTTAAGGGGTGCGGTCTGGGCTGCCGCGGTATCGTGGTTGCTGGTGTTTTTTGTGCTGCCGGAACAGGCCAGTAATGAAACACTTCTGGCCTCCCTGTTCTTCCCCATGCTGATTGGCGGATTAGCCCTGCGTGCCCCAAACTCCATTGGAACTGCCGCAGCCTATAACAATTTCATGCCGTTTATGGTGGGACCCGCGAACCACACCCGTCTGAATGAAATTGTCTGGTTTAACACCACACCCGCCGTTGTTCTTGGCATTGCACTGGGCGTGTGGGCCTTCAGGCTCGTTCTGCCATTTGACCCGGCGGCCGAACGCTGGCGGCTCCGCCGCAGACTGGTGCGCGATTTACGCAGGCTGGCCGCACAAAAAAGCGCGTTTACGCCCGCCGAATGGATGGCGCGCTCCTGTGGGCGAATTGCGCAGATTATCCACCATGCCGGTGTCCAGCCTGATGCACTGACGGAAGCCTATCTAGCCGGCGCGATGGGGATTATGACGGTCGGGCTGCTGGTGCTGCGTATTCAGCATGTGCTGGCGCATCAGGTGCTCTCACCGGAGCAGACGCGCCTGTTGCAGGATGTTCTGCACAGCATTGCAACCCTGCGTGGCAATAGCACGCGCCCTGCGGAAAAAGCCGCGCATGCCCTCGCCCTGCTGCGCCCGGCGGCGTTGTGGGAGCCAAACCTGTCCTTACAGATGGACCTGACCCGCGCTGTCGGCAGTCTGGAAGTCATGACGCGGGAACTGGCGGATAACGTGACCTTTCTGGACACAAGCCGCCGCTTCCATCTGCCCCGTGCGGCCTGACGCCCGCAGAACGGCCAAGCCATTCCCAGAGTGTCAGTGTATCCGAGCGTCGGTGTGTCAGTGTATCAGCGTGTCAGTGTTGCTCAATATCATGAAAGCGCGTGTAATCCACAGCAATTTTCCCGTCCGGTCGTGAAAGAACGATATCCACAAACCGATGGTTATGATGCACATGGTCAAACCGGTACGCGGTTCTGGCAAAAACGGTCTGGCCCAGCGCCTCGTCCGTGCCGGTCACGGTCACGACAATTTCGGCCTCTTCCTTCTCAAGCTCCGCCATGCTCTTGCCATGCAGCGGGCTTTCCGGACCGATCACATGCGCCATGACAAATGCAAACCGCAGCACCGGCACATGAGACTGCACCAGCAAAAGCTGATCAAACTGCCGGACCAGATGCCCGTTTTCACTCAGCACCAACCGGGAGAGCGAGACTTCCACATCCACGGATAAAATGACGCTCAGCCGCATATTAGCAATGCGGATACACAGTGCCGGGATCCCATTTTCATTACTGATAACAGCTTTGTTGCTGAACATGATGCGCGCCCGGGGGCGGGCAAAACGGGCGAACACAACACCCGTTGCCAGCGCATTGATCATCATGCCAATCAGCACTTCAAACGTGACAATCACGTTGGCATACGGCCCGACAGGCACCATGCCGCCATAGCCCACAGTGGACAGCGTCTGCACACTGAAGAAGAACAGGGAGAGCAGCGTATGCTGGCTATCACCCGTCACCTGCCCTGGTGCGACCAGATAGAGTAAAGCAAAGAACAGATTGATCAGAAAGTAGGAAATAACCGACCAATACACAAAAGACGGCCAGCTTGCCGTCAGAGCGTGGTGATACAGGTCCGTCCAGACACTATCTGAAAGCCCGACACGCACGACATCCCGGTGGGCCTTTTCCTCCACCAGCGCATGCGTGCGAAACCGGCGGATGGCTTCTTTTGTCGTGAAGTGGGATTTTTTGCCCGTCTTGCCGGTATCCTCAAGCGGCGTATCATCCAGCCGGTTATACCGCGCCGTAAGTTTCGCCTCACGCTTTTCCTTAAGATGGCGGAATAAGCTTTTCATGTCTGACCTTTTGATCTGAAAGGCCGCCATGCCGCGCGACCCTGCCGTCAGACGGTGATACACGCCCGCAGAACCGCGTGCGCCTATCATTTACGCATGGCAAATCCGCATCACTTTGCAGCGATTTTTCTTATTGCGCTTTGGGCTCTGCAAACGGATGGAGGGAGACCCCGCCTGCCAGATGCGCCCATTCCGCCGCATCCCCCTGCGCGGATGTTGCCCCGCCACGCAGCAGCGTTTCCCCCTGCGTCACTGTTGCGGCATCCGCCGTGTTAGCGGATTTGGCCTGCATGGAGGCACTCTGCGCGGCCCGCACCCAGAAACTGGCCGCTTTCTGGTGGTCCCCGCTGCGGTCCGCCGCCTGCCCGGCCAGAGCCAGCGCCCGCGCCATATCACGGTAAGAGGCCTCATCCCGCCGCAAAGTGGCCGCCTGCTCCGCAAGCTGCTCTGCCTGCACGGGGCTGGAGGCCAGCACGGCGCGCGCCTGAATTTCCGCCTTATCCGCCTGCTCCGTGCGGGAAAGCGGCGGCTTCAGCGCATTGAAATAGGTCAGCGCTTTCTGGAAAGCCGTTCTATCCTGCCCGGCATCCGCCGCCAGCCCCAGCACAAGGGCCGAGCGCGCGGCATAAGCGCGATCCGCCGCGTTCATACCGCCGGAAGCCAGCGTGACGGCCTGAGGATATTGCCGCAAACGGTAACGGGCCGCCGCTTCAATCAGGTCAAACTCAGGCTGCGCGGTCTGCCCGCGCAAAGCGGCCGCCTGCCGGGTTGTCTGCACGGTTTTAACCGCAGCCGCCGGATCATCCCCCGCCAGTTGCGCCACGGCCAGATCATACCCTGCCTCTGCCGCAGCCACCCCATCATCCCGCAACAGCGCCAGATCCGCTGCCCGGCGATACTGGGTTATCGCCACGCTGTAGCGGCCCAGTTCAAAGGAATCCTGACCGGCTGTCATGGCCTGATCCCACGCGGCGTCATCCCGTGCGGACGGGGCTTCCACCGCCCCGCCACCGCATCCGGCCAGAAGCAGGGGGGCTAGCAGGGTGAGTGCGGCAACGGGCTTCATGGCCGCACCTGCCGGGGCGCAAGGCGATTTTTTCTGGTAGTTTTCTGCCCGCCCAGCAGCCACATCCCGCGAAGCTGGTCTGTCAGCTTTTCCAGCCCGTACAGGGTGGTCTGCGCCTGTGCCAGCAGGGCTGGCAGATCTGCCGTGCTGGCCTCCACACTGCCAGCAATCGCGGGCAGATGCGGGGTCGCGCCTTTCAGGTCATGCGAGGCAGAGCGCAGGTTGTTCATGGTGC
Source organism: Acetobacter persici (assembly GCF_018256955.1). Taxonomy (NCBI): domain Bacteria; kingdom Pseudomonadati; phylum Pseudomonadota; class Alphaproteobacteria; order Acetobacterales; family Acetobacteraceae; genus Acetobacter; species Acetobacter persici. The sequence continues at coordinate 390,988 of NZ_JAERKU010000002.1, read as the reverse complement.
CGTCCGTTTTGGTCATAATACCGGAAACCTGCTGCTCAATCGGCTTCAGTCGGTCAATGACGGTATTCAGAGAAACCGCTGCCGCCTGCGCCTGCTTGAGCAGTTCATCATTCGTCAGCAGCTGGCCCACCGTCCCCTTGCCTGCATGCATATCCGTCATGGTGGCGTCCAGTTCGGCCATCATGTGGCGGGCACTGGCAATGGCGGGCATGATCTGCGCCTGAATATCATTGAGTGTTGCGGTAATCTGGTCCGCCGGGTTGGGGGCAGGTGTGGCGCTGAGCACCGCATAGCTCCAGTCCATTGCCTCGCCATGCCCTCGGCTGAGTTCCAGATAAGATGACCCTGTGACAATAAACTGCTTACGGATAATGGCTGTGCTGTCCCGCCGGATAAAGGGCTTGGCCTGCGGGTCCAGATCCACCAGCGCATACATATCACCCGAGGGGTTGAGTTTCACGGCGCGGATGGTTCCGGCATGGGTGCCCAATAGCTGCACATCACTCCCCACCGTCAGGCCACCCACGCCCGAGGCAGGCAGCGTGACATGCAGGCGCGCGGGCGGTGTCAGCCAGTTTTGCAGCACACCGGCTTCCACCACGGCGCCCGCAAACAGCACCACGCTGAGAAGGACAAGGAACCCGACCCATTCATCCGCATAGCGGAGGGAAATGAGGGGTTTGATTTTCTGTCTTAAGCGGATCTGGAACATTATGCCGTCCGTATTTCTACAAGCCCGTCATCAGCCAGGCGCCATATACTCGTTATCCCCTGCCGGTAGCCCTGCCATATGGCATTATTACGCACCAGCCAGATAACACCTGCGCCCCTGTCCCGCGCATCCGTTATTGCACTGAGAAACGGATTTTGCAGGTCCACAGGGCTTCCTTCCAGCGGGTCTTCCAGAAGCAGCAGGCGGGGCCGCCCGAGAAACGCCCGCACACACCCGGCCCGCAGCAGGTCCACATCGGACAACATGCTGGGGCGCAGCACCGGCAGGCCGGGCAGACCGAACAGTTCCCCAAGCCTTGCCGCTTCCGCCACAATTTCATCCAGCGGGCGGGATGTATGGTGCAGTTGCTGGAGGGTAATCGCAAGATGTGTGTTCAGAAACTCTGGCCAGCTTGCCCGGCGGGTCATGCGCCCGATGCGGCCGCGCAGGGCGTTAAGCTCCCTGTCATGCAGGTCTGCCCAGTCCAGCCCCATGAACCTGACAGCGCCATCATCCAGAGGCACCAGCCCGCAGCACAGATCCGCAAACATGGTGGCGCGGGAGGTGGAGCGCGCTTCAACCACCATACAGTCACCGGGCATCAGCTTCATGCTGAAGGGCACGGGCGGCAGGCCACTTTCCTCAAAAGAGGGAACAGCCTTGTTCAGTTCCAGCAGCGGGCCTGCGATGCGTGTATCCATGAGCTTACAGATCCAGACTGAACAGCACGCTGACAGCCATCACAATCAGCATGCCGCGTGAGAAGCCGCGCGGCAGAAGCGTGCGCAGATTGTCCTCATTTGTGGCGGTCAGCCCCGTCAGGCAGCCGCCCAGCCCCACCACAAAACCAACCGTGACAAATTTGAGCGGAATCACCAGATAATCCGCGCGGGACATGGCCGTGATCACATCATACAGAAACGTCCAGACCGGATTTGTCACCACGCCGGAAATCCGGCTGATAACGTAGCCCGTAACAAGAGCCGCGAAAGAAAACAGAATCCCCAGCGTAAAGCCGCCAACGGTAAAGGCCAGCGTCCGTGGCATGACCAGCAGCAGAAACGGGTCCAGCCCCTGCGCCTGCATGGAGCGGATTTCTCCGCCGGTTGTCAGCAGCCCCAACTCCGTTACGGAGAGCATACCGTTGCGGCCCAGCAGCAGAATACCAACCAGAATGGGCGCAATTTCCCGGATGACCACATCAATCAGGATGGTGCCGGTCATTTTGGCCATCCCCGCCAGACCAAGCCAGTAAATGGTCTGGGAGACAGCGGCCACACCCGTCAGCGTCCCCGCAAACAGGGTGGCAATCAGCCCGCCGCCAATCACGCTGCGCATGGTGGAGGCAAATTCAAACCGCACGGTCCGCCGCCAGGAATGGGCGCGGAAACTTTCAAAAATAACGCCCCAGCTTGCCCCGAGCATAATCAGGAAAAAGCGGATCTGCCGCCGTGTCAGCCGCCCCAGCCATGCCAGTTTTTCCCGCGCCCATTCACGCAGCGTCAGTTTTGGCCGGTGCTGGGGGTGGCTGGCGGCATCCGCCTCCAGAATCGGGTCCCGCTCTTCCCCCGGATTACGTGGCTCGCTGCCGCCACTCATCGGCGTGCCGCCAGAATATACGCGCGGCCCAGCCCCAGATGCGGCGCAAAGAAGGACCCGCGAGAGCGGAACAGATACCTGTCACGCAGCGCCTGATACACGCGGTCCGTCACCTGAATGGTGCCGCCATCACTCGCGCCCTGCGCCATCAGTTCCGCCAGAGAGACCGTCTGCCCCCACAGGTTGAACACTTTTGGGTCTTCACCCACAGCGCCACCAAAGGCCGCGCCATAGTCCAGCCCCATGGCAAAAACCGGCTCAAGATTAGCGGCCGCCAGTGTTGCCATAAATGTCTCGCGCATGGTCAGTGCGGCATCGGCAATGCGGATAATGGCTGTCGGGTCTTCCTCAACTGTGCAGCCCGCCATGCAGATCATCCGGTGCCCCGCCACCTCCACCGCAAACAGGCCGCGCTCTCTGGAAATGCGCTGCACATCGGTTGCCAGGGCATTAATCAACTGGAGCAGGCTCTGGGTTTCCGCCTCACCATCCACAACCGGGTCAGAAAACGTGATCACCAGCACCGCAACGGACGGATAAATGCCTGACGTGCTGACACCCGCCACCTGCGGCGCCTGCATCAGCATATTATCATAACGCGGCGCAGGCAGCGGCGTGGCGGATGCCGCAGTGCCCGGAATATCCTCAGCGGCCAGAGCATGAGTCCCGGCATCATCAGCGGTTTCCGCCAGCCTGATCCCGGCGATGGAGGCCATAAGGTCTACAAAATACAGCAGATGCGGCGCCATGTGCGCATCTTCCAGCACCAGCCCGCCCATAATCCCTTTCGGGCCGTGAATGGGGTAGATCGCGAGCATTCTGGTGCCCAGTTCCCGCATCACGAGGCGTTCAAACTGCCGGGTGCGTTCATCCGTGGCGGCATTTTCAACCGTCAGCACATCCCCGGCTTCAATAGTTTCAAACAGGTCGCCCAGATCAGCGCGCGACATTTCAAAACCACCGGAATGAGCATCCTGTTTCTGATCATACGAATCCTCGCAGATCATCGCCGCGCCATCGTGCAGCAACCGCCAGATGCTGGCCCGGCGCGCATCCGTGATGTGCACAAGCTGCTCCGTCAGCACCAGTGGTTCAGCAGTCGGGTCAAACAGGCGGGGGGTAGCGGCAACCTGCTGCACGGCTGCGGTTTCATGCGCAATCTGCGCGCCCTGCTGCCCCAGTTTGCGGGCCACCCGTTCTGACCGCCGGACCTGCCGCACCAGAAACCCGGCCAGCACCAGAGAGAACACGATAATAATGCCTGCAAACTGCAAGCTCTGCTGGCTGCTCTGCCGGGCAAAGTTTGCAAAGTCGCTCTCCGGGGCGGACAGAAGCAAAATCCAGCCCTCTGCTGAATTTTTCAGCGGGGACGCAATGGTGACGTAGCGTTTGCCATTCAGCTCAAAACTGCGTGGCCCGAACCCCCGCACGCGGTAATGGTCATAACCGCGGGCAAAAACCGGGTGCGTCTTAGGGTCCAGCACCATCTTGTTGGGGTCCCATCCCGCAGCTTCCGCCTGCTGCATGATGTTACGCCCCGCAATGACCCGGCCCTTGCTGTCCAGAATAATAGCGTTGCCGGTTTTGCCGACTTTCAGATGGTCAAGAAAGGTGCTGAGTTCATTGAGAGAAATATTGGTGGCAAACACATAGGTATGCCCGTTTGAGCCCTTAAACCGCAGAGAGCTTGTCATCACAAACTGGCGCGCCGTGGCAAACAGATAAGGCTGCGTCCACTGCGTGTCCGTCTTGCCCTCCGTATTGGTGTACCAGGGGCGTTTCCGGGGGTCATATCCGGTTGCGTCGGTATATTCCTCGCCGGTCTTTACGCCGTCATCCGTATAAAACTCGCGGTGATAGACCTGTTTGCCATCATGCACTTCAAACGTGGTGCGTTCCTGATTTTTGCCATCCGGCCCACGGGTAATCAGACGGAAATGCCCATCTTCATCCCCCAGATAAAAGGACTGTAACTGCGGCACGCTTTGCAGCATGGCCGCACCGTAGGAATTGAACACCCGGTCCGCCACCTGCGGCGGCGCATGCGTAATCATCCCGCTGGCGATGATATTCCCGGCCATGGCGGGCATAATGTAGTCTGACACTTCCTGAGAAATGTTCTGCTGCACAGCGCCCAGCAATTCATGCGTCAGCGCCACAACGCCCGCCCGCGTGGAGCGGTAGGAATGCAGGCCAATGGCAGCAATGGCCCCCACAACCAGCACCAGCGCGCCAAAGGGCAGAACCAGATGCAGCAGGACGCGCTTGATAGACGCATCATTCTGCACAGTTGGGTCGACAATCTCATCAGAAGACACGTGATTTTTTCCCCTGACTTCTGGTCATAAATCCCTCATCCGCCGCAGATGTCTAAAAATTAAGGTGCCCAGAACGCGGCGGATTGTCCAGCCCCATAGCACTGCCGGGGCACGCAGAGCCTCTATGCTCTGCCCCCTGCACACATCTGCTCCTGAGAGAAAACAGGCAACCGCCGGGAGATCAGGCTTCCAGATCAGCCTCAAAGCGCGTTGGCACATCCAGCGCCTGCCCCAGTCTGGCAAGTCCGCGCCCCACTGTTTCCCCCCGCACGGCCACGCGTGAGGACACCAGCTTGAGCACCAGTTCCTTGCGCTGCCACAGCAACGCCGTGCCATCCAGCAAAACGGCCGTGCCGCCGGAGAGCGAATAAGCCAGCCGCAACGCCTGCCCCAGCACAATGGCGCGCCGCCATGCGGCCTCACTCAGCAGCGTGCGGGAGGTTGCCAGAAACTCGACAGTCGTATCCGCGGCGTAGCGCACGGCCAGCGCCAGTGAGAGCCAGGCCCGGGCCTCATGGTCAAACCCCACACCCTGCATGCGCAGAATACGCCAGTAGGTCTGCTCTGCCCGGTATTCCGGGTGATCGTGGCTGCCGACATCAGAGAGGATGCAGGCAATGCGCCGCAGATGCTGCTCCTGCGGTGTTTCCTTGGGCAAAAGGCCATCTGTCCAGCGGCACAAGACATCCGGCAGCGTGTTGCTACGGCCCAGCCGGGCGCACATATCCCGCGCCACAACATCCATCGGGTCCTGCGGCAGGCAATCCGGGGCGACATTCAGCATGTACCACCCCTCCCGCAGACCATCCACGCAGAACACCACCCGGTCAGGCTGCACCTTACGCAGCAGCCTGCGCAGCACCGTGGCCGCAAACGGCACATCATCCAGACGTTTTTTGGGGGCTCCGGGCAGGCGTTCCAGACCACGGCGCGGCGCATGCAGCAGCCAGCCCGTCATCTCCCGCGCTTCTTCCAGCCCCAGAGTATAATAATGCACAATGTTCAGCGGATACTGCATGCGGGCAATGTGCAGGCGCGCCAGCGCACGGAACGCCCCGCCCACCAGATACAGCGTGCTGCCCTTGACCTGAGGCAGCCATTTGACGGCCCCGATATCCTCGTCCGCCAGCGTGCGGGCCACTTCAAGGTCGCCCTTCGCACGGTCACTCAGGCGGATCACGCCGAGCGGCAGGGTATTGGCGTCATGCCGCCCGTCTTCCGTCAGGTGGATCAGTTCCAGTGACCCACCTCCAACATCGGCCACCAGACCATTGGCGCGGGGGATACCGCACATCACGCCAATCGCGGAGTGATCAGCCTCCTCTTCCCCGCTCAGGATGCGGATGGGCACGCCCGGCATGTTTCTGCGCAGGGCTTCCACAAATTCCGGGCCGTTCAGGGCATCACGCACAGCAGCGGTGGCCAGAATTTCAAACGGGTCCGCGTTCATGGCACGCGCAATGGCGTGGAAGCGGCTCAGCACTTCCATCGCCATCTGCACGCCTTCTTCATTCAGCTTGCCTGTGGCGGTCAGCCCGCGGCCCAGACGCAACACCGCCTTTTCATTAAAAATAGGCACGGGGTTGCGTGATATGCCCTCGAACACCACGAGGCGCACAGAATTGGACCCAAGATCAACAACGGCCGAGCGGCGCGGCATATCAGTCTGCATGGGCGGCACTCTACTCCCGAAACGCATTCACGAAAACCGGGAACAGACGCCGAAAACACGCTTTCTGATTTTCCCGCACCACTGGCTGAGGTCAGTCATCAAACATCAGGTCTTTGGACGTGGGCAGAGAGGCCGGTGCGCGCAAAGGCGTTTCATGCGCGGCGGAGCCCCGGCCAGAGAGCGAAGGATGCGTCATGAACCATTCATGCGCCGAGAACGGCCGCGCCCCCGGTGACAGTCTGCGCCATGTGCCGCTGGATTCCAGCCCCCAGGATTGCAGGTTGTCTTTGATATTGGAGACCATGATCTGCCCCAGCATCTGGGCATGCACCGTCGGGTTGGTAACGGGCACCATGCTTTCCACCCGCCAGTCCATATTGCGCGTCATCCAGTCTGCTGAAGACAGATAGACCTTGGCATAACGGGACGGCAGACGGTGGCCGTTGCCAAACGCGAAAATACGCGAATGTTCCAGAAAACGCCCGACAACGGATTTGATGCGGATATTCTCAGAGAGACCCGGCACACCCGGACGCAGACAGCATATCCCACGGATCACGCCCACAATCCTGACCCCGGCGCAGGAGGCACGATAGAGGCAGTCGATCAGGTCCGGGTCCACCAGCGCATTCATCTTCAGCCAGATCGTGCCCGGACGCCCGGCTTTAACGTGGGCCATTTCTTCCTCAATCAGTTCCCGCAGCGTGCTGCGGATGGTGATGGGGGAGAAAGAAATGGCTTCCATTCTGGCGGGCATGGCGTAGCCGGTCACGTAGTTGAACAGGCGGGCGGAATCCCGCGCCAGTTCCGGCTTGCAGGTAAAAAAGGAGAGATCCGTATAAATCTTGGCGGTAATCGGGTGGTAGTTGCCCGTGCCAAAATGCGCGTAGGACCGCACCTGATTCCCCTCACGCCGCACCACAAGGCTCAGCTTGGCGTGGGTTTTCAGGTCCGCAAACCCAAACACCACCTGCACCCCGGCGGCTTCCAGCGCGCGGGCAAGGCGGATATTGGCTTCTTCATCAAACCGTGCACGCAGTTCCACCATGGCCGTCACGGACTTCCCGGCCTCGGCGGCTTCAATCAGCGCCTTCACGATGGGGGAATCGCGGGAGGTCCGGTAGAGTGTCTGCTTGATGGCAATCACGTTCGGGTCGAGTGCGGCCTGACGCAGGAACTGCACAACAACGTCAAAGCTTTCAAACGGGTGATGGACCAGCAGGTCCTTCGCGCGGATGGCGGCAAAGCAATCCCCGTTGAAATCCAGAATCCGTTCCGGGAAGCGCGGCGTATAGGGCGGGAACAGCAGATCGGGGCGGTCATCCACAATCATCTGCTTGAGGTCTACCACGCCAATCATGCCGGAATGGACGGCAATTTCTTCCGATGGCAGGTCCAGACCGGAGGCAATGGCGTCCGCCAGTTCGGTCGGCACGCGCTTTTCCATATCCAGATGGATCACCACCCCACGGCGGCGGCGTTTGAGCGCACTTTCATAGGAGCGGACAAGGTCTTCGGCCTCATCCTCAAATTCCACATCGGTATCACGCACCACGCGCAGCATCCCGCTTTCCCCCACCACAAGGCCGGGGAAAAGCTGGTCCATGCACAGCGTGATCAGATCTTCCAGACGGATAAAGCGGACAGCGTTGTTCTCTGCTCCCTCCTTGCCCGGCAGGCGGATAAACCGCTCCACCTGCGCAGGCAGCAGGATCAGCGCGTTCATGGCGAAGGCCCCGTTTTCCGCCAGCAGCAGGCGCAGGCCGAGTGCCAGCCCCATGTTCGGGATAAAGGGCAGCGGATGCGCCGGGTCCACTGCAAGCGGCGTCAGAACCGGGAACACACGGTCCATAAAGCAGGCATGCAGCCATGTGCGGTCGGCTTCATCCAGATCAGCCGGTTCACACAGGACCACGCCTTCTTCCGCCAGCAGGCCGCGCAGTTCCACCCAGATACGCTGCTGTTCACGCAGGAGCTGGGCGCAGCGTTCACGCACCGCATCAAGCTGCTGGGCCGGGGTGAGGCCATCGGGTGAAAGAGCGACCAGCCCTTCCCGCACCTGCCCGACCAGCCCGGCCACACGCACAGAATAAAATTCATCCAGATTGCTGGCGCTGATGGACAGAAAGCGCAGGCGTTCCAGCAGCGGGTTGCGGGGGTTATCCGCCTCTTCCACCACGCGCTGGTTAAAGGCCAGCCATGAGAGCTCCCGGTTGATAAACCGCTCGGGCATTTCCAGCGTCACCTTTTTCTGGGTCGGCTTTTTGCTGGCCCGGCTGGCGGCCGGTGCACGTCTGCGGGCGGGCACTCTGGCTCTGGCTGATTGGCCTGTTTTTTTATTCTGCGCCGTCGTCACACCCATTCTCCCTGTCTGCGCCACGCCCGCCTGCATTGGCCTTGCTGGCACGTGGCCATCGTCTCTGATGTTGCTGCACCATACTGTACAGTCATCTGACGGGAAAAGAATGGCACATGTTACGGTTTTATGTCGTCCCATTCCCGCGATCGGGGGCGGGCACCGCAAACAGGACATAAAAAAGGCCCGCAGAACCGTTATCCCGCGAGCCTTTTTCACAAATCATTTTCCGCTGCGCAATCCGGCGTTTTACGCGCCGGACCTTATCAGAAGCGTTTCAGGGCTCAGAGATGCCCCTGAGACAGTTCCTTCGCCAGAGCCTGATTTTTATAAACCACTTTCAGCGCTTCCATGATGGCAGCGGTATCAACCGCAACAGCGCGGTTCGTGCTTTCATCATAATAGAAATCCCCACCCAGAGAGTGGATATTACCGTCAAAAATCAGCCCCACAGCATGGCCTTCAGAGTTGATCACCGGGGAGCCTGAATTGCCGCCGATAATGTCATTTGTGGAGACAAAATCATACGGCGTCTTCATGTTCACATGCGCTTTGGCGTCCAGCCAAGGCTTGGTGAGCTTGAAGGGGTCGGACCCGGTTGCGCGGTCATACAGACCAGAGAAATAGGTAAAGGCCGGAACGGCTTTTCCGTTTTCATCCCAGCCTTTGACCTGCCCGAAGGACAGACGCTGCGTAAATGTAGCATCCGGGTAGGACGAAACGCCATCCCGTTCAAAACGCGCCTTGGCCATCGCTTCCGTTGCCTGACGGGAGGGAGCCGCTACTTCATCATCCATCTGTTTGCGCAGGGCGCGGGTGTGCGGTTCAAGGCTGCGGGCCAGCACAATCATCGGATCTTTGGAGGCCGTAACAGCGTCCGCGCCGCCTTTCCACAGAGCCAGACGCACCTTCGGGTCGGACAGCTTTGTGCCTTTAACCAGCGTTTCCGCCAGATCATCCGGAGAAGCCTTGCCCAGAACCAGCTTCACCATATCATCATCCGCACCCAGCACCTGCCGCAGCTTGGAAAGAGAAAAGGCGAGTTCAGTTTTTTCAAGATCCGGATAGACCGGAGCCGTTGAGCCAAGCTCTGCTTCCAGCGCAGGCAGACGGGCATCATGGTAGGCCGTCAGACGTTCCGCATCCGGCTTCTGGCGTTCATTCGCGGCACGCACCAGCAGTTTGGCATACTGGAACAGCTCGCCCTGAATCCCAAAAGAGCCTTCCAGCATCACATAGGGTTTGAAAATCCGCCTCTTGACGGCCAGAGCCTCCGCGTTTTTCGCCCACGGATCACCATAGGCTTCCTTACGTTTGGGGTCGGCGTTAATCCAGTCCCGCAGGCTGGCTTCGCTCTTTGCCTTGGCATCCAGCAGTTTGGGGTCCGCCAGAACATCCACGCGGCCGCGATAGACTTTCAGACTGTTTTCAATCCCGAAAATCCGCTCCTGCGCTTCCTGATGATGCACAGCACTTTCCCGGCTGTACTGCCAGAGCGCGCCATCCAGCGCGGAATAATTGTCAACAATAAAGGGCACCGTCACGTTTCTGGAAAACTCCAGGTCAGCCAGCGGCACTTCCCGCTCCGTGGAACCCGGATTACCAGAGGTAAAGACCAGTTCCCCCTCCTTCGGACCTGCGGCGTCAAACGGCAGGAAGGCGTCAACCTTGGCAGGTTTACCGTTTTCATAAACACGCAGGAACGCCATATCGAGGTCATAGCGGGGGAAGTTGAAATTATCCGGGTCCCCGCCAAAGAAGGCCGCGTTCTGGTCCGGCGCCATGACCATGCGCACGTCCTGATAGCGGCGATAACGGTACAGAGCGGTCCGGCCACCGTGATACAGGCTGATCACATCGCAGCGCCATTTGGTCGGATCATCCTTGGCGCAGTCTTTTTCAATAGCGCTTTCTTCAGCCTGACGGGCCGTGGTGTAGGCAGCGCCATCCTTGCCACGCAGCGCCGTCTGCATCCGTTCCGTCACATCGGTAATGCTGTCGAGCTGGTTCAGCTCCATAGCCGGGCAGCGCTGTTCATCCGCAGGACTTTTGGCGCTGTAGCCATCCTGAAAATAATTTTTGCCTTTCCCGGAAAGCTGCTGGAGGCATTCATTGGCGCAATGGTGGTTGGTCATCACCAGCCCGTCGGCGGAGACGAAGGACGCAGAGCACCCCAGCGCCAGACGGGCGGAGGCCTTTGTCACGCGCTCTGTCCATGCTGGCGTGGGGGTAAAGCCGTAGCGTTGCTTCATCAGTTCCACGGGCAGATGGTCCATTGTCCACATCCCCTCGTCCGCATGCGCAAACGGGATGGCGGGAAGAACCGCAGGCGCGCAGGCCAGCACTGCCAGAGGCAACAGAGAACGCTTGAAAAAGCTGCTCATGATTGCAGAAACCACCTTCAGGTTGACGTTACACTATAACAAATCTGTCACACAGTGGCGCAGACACGCCCGCAGGGCAAGACGTTAAGGCCGCGTTGCGTCCTCTTCCAGCACAGATTCCAGAACACCCGCCGCCAGTGCGCGCGTCACTTTCTCGCCTGATGCCAGCGCGGCCGCGTCCAGCCGGGCCGCCATATCCCGAATCGCGCCGGCATTGCGCGGCAGGCGCCGCAACAGCCACTCCGTTACCGGCTGGGCCACCACCATCTGCCGTTCCGCCAGCAGACGCAGGAACAGCCGGCGCAGCAGATCCTCCTCCGCCTGCCCGATGGGCACGGAGGCTGTGGCCCGCAGGCGGCTGGCAAGATCAGGCAGGGACACAGGCCACCGCGCAGGAGAAGCGCGCCCGGCCATAAGCAGCACCATGCGCTGCTCCCGCACGAGGTTGATCAGATGCAGAAGGTCCGCCTCTTCCCGCACCTGATCCGCATTATCCAGCGCCAGCGCACGAAAACCGCCTTCCTGAAAAAGGTCAGCCACATCCTGCGCATTCAGGCGGCGGCCTTCAATAACCGGCGCGCCATGCCGCGCCGCCCAGACGGAAAGCAGATGCGTCTTGCCCGTACCGCTTTCCCCCCACAGGGCCATGCGGCCTTCCGGCCAGCGCCACATGGCCTCGGCATCCAGCACCCAGCCGCGCGCCGCAGCATTGGAGGGAGCCGCCACAAAGTCTGATCGGCCGAATCGGGGCCGGTGCGCAAAGGGCAGAGCAATCTGCCCGGCCGCTCCGGCCTCCTTTCCGTCCGCCACAGGCTGCTGTGCGGCCTTTTTTGTTTCCGTATTCCGTTTCATGCCGCTTTGCGTGTTGCTTCACCTGCCGTAAAGACTGTCCTCAGGGATTCCTACCCTACCCGATCCGTTCCATCGACCCCTTTCAGACCAAGAGCACCTGTCATGACGTCTTCTTCCAGTTCTCCCTCTTCCCGCCTCACTTACCGTGACTCCGGCGTGGACATTGAAGCAGGAGAAGCTTTGATTGACGCCATCAAACCCGCAGCCAAAGCCACCGACCGTCCCGGCACCATGGGCGGGCTTGGCGGATTCGGCGCGCTGTTTGACCTGAAGGCCGCAGGCTTCAAGGACCCTGTTCTGGTCTCCTGCACGGATGGGGTGGGCACCAAGCTGACCCTCGCGATTGAAACTGGCCTGCATGAAACCGTGGGGATCGATCTGGTCGCCATGTGCGTGAATGACCTGATTGTGCAGGGTGCGGAACCGCTTTTCTTCCTTGATTATTTTGCAACGGGCCGCCTGTCTGTAGACAGTGCTGCCAAGGTTGTGCGCGGCATTGCGCAGGGGTGTGAGCAGTCCGGTTGCGCGCTGGTGGGCGGTGAGACTGCCGAAATGCCCGGCATGTATGCCGATGGACATTATGATCTGGCTGGTTTTTCCGTGGGTGCAGCGGAACGCTCCGCCCTGCTCCCGGCTGGCATTGCAGAGGGCGATGCCCTGATTGCCCTGCCCTCCAGCGGCGTACATTCCAACGGCTATTCTCTGGTGCGCCGCATTGTGGCGGACGCCCATCTGGCCTGGACGGACCCAGCCGCCTTCGCACCGGGCAAAAATCTGGGTGAAGCCCTGCTGACCCCGACCAAACTTTACGTCCGCACCGTGCTGGACCTGCACCGCGCAGGCCTGCTGCATGCCGCGGCCCACATTACCGGCGGCGGTCTGCCGGGCAATCTGCCGCGCATTCTGCCTGACGGGCTGGACGCGGTGATTGACGCCGCATGGCCCGTCCCGCCCGTGTTCAACTGGCTGGCCCGCACGGGCGATGTGGCGAACGAGGAAATGCTGCGCGTCTTTAACTGTGGCGTCGGCATGGTGCTGATCACCCCCAAACCGGACGAGGTTCTGGCTCGCCTGAAAGACATGGGGGAGGCCGGCACGCTGATCGGGCATATCGCCAAAGCCGCCGACAGCTCTGCCAAGGCCGGCCTGAAAATGGTGACGGCTCCGGATTTTCACGCAGCATGAGTGAGACGCCTAAAACCCCGGTCGCCATTCTGCTCAGTGGCCGGGGCAGTAACGCCACAGCGCTGATTGAGGCCTGCGCCCGGTCGGACTTTCCGGCCCGCATCTGCCTTGTGCTGAGCAACAAACCCGATGCGCCGGGGCTGGACATGGCCCGTGCGGCCGGGCTTGAGACTGTGGCGATCGACCACCGTCTGTATAAAAAAGACCGTGAAGCGCATGAACGCGCTGTGGACGCTGCCTTGCAGAAGGCCGGGGCTGAAGTTGTCTGTCTGGCAGGCTATATGCGGCTGCTGACCCCATTCCTCACCACACAGTGGGTGGGGAAAATGCTGAACATTCACCCCAGCCTGCTGCCGGTTTTCCCCGGCCTGCATACGCATGAGCGCGCGCTGGACGCCGGCGTGCGTATCCACGGCTGCACGGTGCATCTGGTGACGGAAGGGATGGATGAAGGCCCTATTCTCGGGCAGGCCGCCGTGCCGGTCCTGCCGGGGGATACGGCAGAGGGTCTCGCGGCCCGCGTGCTGCGGCAGGAACATCGACTCTACCCGGATGTGCTCCGCCGGTATCTGACCAAAAGCCCGGCATCCACTCCGGCAGAGGCTGCCCTGCTGGTGGCCTGATGCCCCGGCAGGGCAGCCTGCCACCGTCCTTCGCCTTTATGGCCGCCCTTTAGGGTCGCTCTGATGGCCTGACCTGATTGCCTGAACAGATAGTGAGCTGATGACAGCAGAACCCCGCCGCCCCCGTAACCCCAGACGCAACGCCGCACGCCGGAACAACGCGCCCCAGCCTGCCGACCCGACGCGGGACGTTGCCTTTGATATTCTGTGCGGCGTGGTGGAACACCGGCGTATGCTGGAAACCAGCCTCTCCCGCTCCGCCAATGAGCATGAGGCCCCGGCGCGGGACCGTGCCGCGGCACATCGTCTGGCCGCCGCAACCCTCCGCCATATGGGCACCCTGCGCACGCTTCTGGAACCATTCCTGCGCAAGGAACCGCCGGAGCCTGTGCGCATTGCGCTGATGATGGGCTGCGCGCAGTTGCTGTTTCTGGAAACACCACCGCATGCGGCTGTGGGCACTACCGTTTCTCTGCTGCGCCGCCGCAAGCTGGCCCCGTTTGCCGGGCTGGCCAACGCCGTGCTGCGCAAGGTGGCGGATCAGGGTCCGGCCCTGCTGGACGGGCTGGATCAGCCCCGGCTGAATATTCCGGCATGGCTGTGGAGCTCCTGGAATACGCTGGGCAAAGGGGCCGCACGCGCTATTGCTGAGGGCATCAGCCATGAAGCCCCGCTGGACATTACCCTTCGCCCCGGCGCCGCCGCACCGGAAGGCGGTGTGGCTCTGCCCAACGGGTCCATCCGGCTGCCTGCGGGCACCCGCGTGACGGAACTACCGGGCTATGAGGAGGGCGCCTTCTGGGTGCAGGATGCCGCCGCCACCCTGCCTGCCCGCCTGCTGGCAGCAAAACCGGGAGAACGCGTGGCCGATCTGTGCGCCGCCCCCGGCGGGAAGACCGCGCAGCTTGCCGCGACGGGTGCTGAGGTGACGGCCGTGGAGCAGAACCCCGCCCGCCTGCTCCGCTTGCAGGAAAACATGACCCGGCTGGCTTACCCGGTGCAGATTGTGCAGGACGATGCCGCCGCATGGAAACCGGACGCGCTGTTTGACGCCATCCTGCTGGATGCCCCCTGTTCCGCCACCGGCACAGCCCGCCGCCACCCGGATGTGCTGTGGGTCAAACGCCCGCGAGACCTCAATGCGCTGACAGCCGGGCAGGACCGCCTGCTGGCGGCTGCAAAAACCATGCTGCGCCCCGGCGGGCGGCTGATTTATGCCGTGTGCTCCCTTCAGGAAGAGGAAGGCCCGACCCGCGCCCGCGCCGCACAGGCGATGGGGCTGATCCCGTCCCCCTTCACGCCGGAAGAAATCGCCTTTCTGCCTGAAGCACTGACGCCGGAAGGCTGGCTGCGCACCCATCCGGGCCTGTGGCTGGACAAAGGCAGCATGGACGGGTTTTTTGTGGCCCGCTTTACGGTGCCTGCATAACAAGCGTGTAAAGCTTAGTTAACAGAGTTGCGTCTGGCGGCGGGATTGCGGATAACACATCATGCGCACTGTATCCCGCCCCCTTATTGCCCCCAGCATCCTCGCCGCCGACTTCGCCCGTCTGGGTGAGGAAGTGCAGGCCGTCGCCAGTGCGGGGGCAGACTGGATTCATCTGGACGTGATGGACGGGCATTTTGTGCCCAACATCTCCTTCGGCCCGCAGGTGGTCAAAGCCCTGCGCCCTTACAGCACGCTGCCGTTTGACGTGCATCTGATGATCCAGCCCGCCGACCCGTATCTGGAAGCCTTCGCCAAAGCGGGTGCGGATAATATTCTGATCCATATTGAGGCCGGGCCACACGCGCACCGCTCCCTCCAGCATATCCGCGCCCTTGGGGCCAAACCCGGCATTGTGCTGTGCCCGGCTACCCCGCCAGAAGCCGTGAGCGAGGTTCTGGATCTGGTGGATGTCGTTCTGGTGATGAGTGTCAATCCGGGCTTCGGCGGCCAGAAATTTCTGACCAGCCAACTCCCTAAAATCCGCCGCCTGCGGGAGATGATTACGGCCACCGGCCGCGAGATCCGTCTGGCTGTGGATGGCGGGATCGACGCGAAAACCGCGCCTCTGGCCACGGAGGCCGGGGCCGATGTTCTGATTGCCGGAAGTGCGATTTATGCCCAGCCCGACTACGCTGCGGCTATTGAAGCCCTGAAGGCGCCCGTGGCAGCATGATGCAGATCATTCCGCCATTGCACACAGGGCTTTATCACTCCTGACAGGCCCTTTTTCTTCCCTGCCCTCTCACTTCGGAGCACTGCCTGCCTGATGCCCCTGCGCCGCTGGACCCGTGATGCCCGTCTGACCTTTGCCATGCGAAACCCGCTGGGTGGTTTTAGCCGCGTGCCCGCCGCACCGGCCCTGACATTACGAGACCTGTGGCCGGGTAACCCTCTGGTCGGTGAGCGGCTGGTGCGGAACCAGACGCTGTTTGAAGGGGTTGTGCGCAACCTCCAGCATTTGCAGTGGGATAACCCGGCATGGCCGGAAGCCTACCGCAGATGGCTTCAGGGTTTTACCTGGCTCCGGGACCTGCGGGAACTTGGCGCGGAATCCGCCCGCATCAAGGCGCGGAGCATGGTGGCGACATGGATTGGCCTGCCTGCTTCTGAACGCCCGATCGCAGACCCGTCCATTACCGGGGCGCGTGTGGCGGCATGGCTATCCTATTACGAATTTTTTGCCGCTGCCGCGGATGATGATTTCCGGCAGAACCTGATGGCCGCTCTGATTATGGAAGCCCGGTCCATCATGGCGCTGATGCCGGAGGAGGCGCGTGGCTGGCGTGCGCTGACGGCCCTGAAAGGCCTGCTGGCCGTTGCTGTCGCCATTCCGGACCATCAGGAATTTCTGTCCCGCTATCTCCGGCTGATTGATCAGGAAATCGACCGACAGTTTCTGGCGGATGGCAGCCACATCACCCGCTGCCCGGAAGACCAGTTTCAGGCCGTGCGGGAACTGGCGGAAATGCTCAGCATCCTGCAGACCGCCCGCCTGCCTCTGCCCACCCGCCTGATAGAGGTGGCAGACCGCGCCGCCCCGGCCCTGCGCGCCATGCGGCACGGAGATGGCGGTCTGATGCTGTTTAACGGCAGCCGTGAGCGTGACCCGCAACTGATCGAGCAGGTGCTCAACCGCGCCTCCCGCGGGCGCGTGGTGGCCGCCAGCCAGCCGGAAAGCGGCTATATCCGCCTGACAAGTGGCCGCACCATGCTGTTTGCAGACGCCGCAGGCCCCGCCCCGGACGGGTATGACAGCACGGCGCATGCGGGCATGTTGTCCTTTGAATTTTCCTCTGGCCGGCAACGCATTATCGTCAATTGTGGTGCCAGCACGCAGCGAGGATGGGCCGAAGCCCTGCGCTACCCCGCCGCACATTCTGTGCTGGAAATGGGCAGCCTCTCCCCCTTCCGGCGCGACCAGACAGGCCGCATCACAAGCAGGCCCGCCGTCACGCGCGCGCAGGCCTCGCAGGATGGCGCGCACTGGCTACACATGACGCATGATGGCTACAAAGCACAGGGCGGCGGCGTCTACTCCCGCCAGCTTTATCTGGGGAAAGATGGCCAGACCCTGCGCGGGGCAGACACTCTGGAAGGCACGGAAAGCCGTGATTTCTGTATCCGGTTCCATCTGCACCCCGACATTACGGTCGAAGAGATTGAACACGGCTTCCTGCTTTATACGCACGAGGAAAGCTGGCTGTTTCAGGCCAACGTGCCTGCTTACGTGGAAGACAGTGTCTATCTGGGTAGCGGAGAGCGCGTGGACACCCTGCAAATTGTCCTCTGCCCGCCCGAAGCCCCGGAACCGCCAGAAGAGGTTGCATCAGAAGAGCATACGGCCGGTGACGGAGATGGCGCGGAAACAGAAGGTGAGCACGCGGACCATGCCGCAGAAGAGGCCTATGGCGCCCCTCACCCGGAAGACGACGCGGAATACCCCCAGACCCATTCCGGCCCTGCCGAGGACAATGAGGCGTTTTACGCGGACTACGCTACGGAGCACGGTGAAGACCTGTCTGCTGAACTCCCGCAGGAGACACAGGCTGCCGGACAGGACGAGACAGCGCTCCACCAGCATCATGAAGAAGACGATGCATTCAGCCCGCTGTTGCATGATGCCCCTCCGGCCGACAGCAGACCGTATCAGGCTGCACATACATCAGACCTCGGTCTGACGGATCACAGCGCAGACGCGGCGCACGAGGCTCCGAGCATGGCGGAGGCTCTGTTTGCCAGCGAGGATTCGGGCTCAGACCACGCCGCTCAGGCAGAGCAGTCCGCCCCGCAAACACCACAAGCCGCATCCTCCGGCGCAATGGCTGAACCCTCCAGGGCTGCTGCTCCGGCTATGCGTCCGGTCCGCTGGGCGCTCACCCTGATGACTGAGTAAGCCCGCGCGTGAAAATTCTTGAAATCACGAACGTCGATTTTTCTCTGAACCACTTCCTCCTGCCGCTCATGCAGGCCCTGCGTGAAGATGGGCATGAGGTCATTGGTGTCTGTGCGGATGGTCCTCTGGTAGCAGCCCCCCGGCAGGCCGGGTTCCGGGTGGAAACCCTGCCTTTTGCGCGCTCCTTTTCTCTCCCGGCGCAGGCGCGGGCCTTCTGGGCGCTGGTACGCCTTATCCGGCGGGAAAAACCGGATATGGTGCATGCCCACATGCCGATCAGCGGTATTCTGGCGCGAGTTGCTGCCAGACTGTGCGGCGTGCCGCGCATTGCCTATACCTGCCACGGCTTTCTCTTTAACCAGCCGGGATCTGCCCTGCGGCGCGGGCTGGCGCTCGGACTGGAATATCTCTGCGGGCGCATCACCGATGTTTATCTGACGGTCTCACGCGAAGAGGCAGACGACGCCCGGCGGCTCCACATTGCACGCACCCCCATTGCCATCGGGAACGGGCGGGACAGCACCCGCTTCCGGCCTGACCCGGCGGCCCGCGCACACATCCGGCAGGAACTGGCCACAAAAGACAGCACACCCGTTATTATCGTCGTCTCCCGACTGGTGCGCCATAAAGGCTACCCGGAACTGCTGGAGGCCATGCGCAGCGTGCCGGACGCGGAACTCTGGGTTGTGGGGGAGCGCCTGACGTCCGACCACGGCGCGGCGCTGGACACCTGCTTTGCCGAGGCTCAGGCCGCTCTTGGCCCTCGCCTGAAATGTCTGGGCTACCGGGCGGACACGCCGGCGCTTCTGGCAGCCGCGGATATTTTTACGCTGCCCAGCCATTTTGAAGGGCTGCCCATGTCCATTATCGAAGCCATGATGACCGGCCTGCCGGTTGTCAGCACCGATATCAGCGGGCCTCGAGAACAGGTGATCTCCGGAGAAACCGGGCTGCTGGTGCCACCCGCCACGATTGCGCCCCTTGCTGCGGCCTTGCGCCAACTTGTGCAGGATGTGCCTTTACGCACCCGCATGGGGCAGGCCGGGCGGCAACGCGCCCTCGCTTTGTTTGAAGAAAAGCAGATTATTCAGAAAACGGTCCGGCTGCTCACGGGCAGCCTTTAAACCCTGCTGACAGGCTGGAGAGACAATCTGTTTCTCTCCAGCGACAGGGTTTTTCAATAATTTTCACGGCGGATAGCCCCGCCGTGATACGCCACGATTTATCGGGCGGCAGAATGCGTTTTCGCGCTGCCCGCATGCGGGTCAGCCGAGGGTTCGGGCGTTTTCAGCATCCGGATTGTCAGGCGGGAAGGAGACGCCGCAATCCGTGCGCCACCGCGTGTGTAGTCGAGACGAATCCGTACCCCGTTGTCATTTTCCATCAACTGGCCGCTCACACCACGGCCCACCGTTGCCTCACCGGAGAGCGCCCAGAACGTGCCGGGGAAATCTTCAATCCGCTGAAGGTTATAGACCTTGCCCACACTATCACCGGAGGAATAACCAATGGCCGCAGCCGATGCCCCGCTGACGGAGAACGGATAGCTCCGGCCACCGTATGTCAGAACCCCATGCCCCCATGTATATCCCACACCCAGATCGGCCGAGCTGGTGTGAAACGAGACTTCACCCGTTACAGGCCCAAGCGCTGTCTGAGCACAGGCGGTCAGAGACCACGTGCCACACAAGGCCAGAGCAGTCGCAATGTGAAGGGATGCAGAGCGCATCAACAGGCTCCTTGCTTCAGGATGACGGCCGCCAAAATCCGGGGGATCCAGATGCAGCACTTTTTTGTCTTGCCATGTTTTACTGAAAGAAGAAACACGGCAAGACCAGAAAGGCAGCAACCTTTTTAAAAAGTTTTTCCTGCCTCTATTCAGCGTTCCAGACTGGCTCTTTCAGTTCTTCCAGAAAAGCGCGGTGCGCCGCCAGTTCCGCCTGAGTTGGCACCACGCGCACAGCCCGGCGGCTGACCGGGGCCTCATACATCACCGCAGGGCCGTGCGTGCCGTCCGCCACCAGCCCCAGACCATGCTGGCGGCCGCCCATCAGTTCCACATACACATCGGCCAGCAGTTTGCAGTCCAGCAGGGCGTTATGGGTGGTTCGGGCAGAAAGATCGACGCCAAAACGGCGGCACAGCGCATCCAGACTGTTGGGCATCCCGGGGAAGCGCTCGCGCGCCATATCCAGCGTATCCACCATGCGGGCCATATCCAGCGGCTCGCGCCCGGCCCGCTTCAGCTCCGCATTCAGAAAGCCAAAGTCAAAGCGTGCATTGTGGGCAATCAGCGGATCATCGCCAATAAAGCTGAGAAATTCGTCCACAACCTCAGCAAATTTCGGCTGCCCCTCAAGGTCCGCAGCCGTAAAGCCATGCACGCGGGAGGCCTCTTCCGGCACATCCCGCTCCGGGTCAATCAGCGTGCGGTAGCTGCGGCCTGTAGGCAGGTCTCCCACCAGTTCAAGGGCGGCAATTTCAATCACCCTGTCCCCGGTCGCCGGGTCCAGCCCTGTGGTTTCCGTATCAAACAGGATGGAGCGTTTCATGCCTTCAAGCCCTTAATCAGTGCGCGAACCTGCCGCCGTGTTGCGGCCAGAGAAACCCCGGTATCTATCACCGTATCGGCCAGACGTCTCTTTCTGGCGTCCGGCATCTGCCGGGCCATCAGTTTCCGGGCCTCCGCTTTTGGCAGGCCCCGCCGCCGGGCCACCCGCTCGGCTTGCAGGCGAGGTGGCGCGGACACAACCAGAACCTGATCACACACGCGCTGGCCGCCGGTTTCAAACAGCAGCGGAATATCCAGCAGCACACAGCGCGCACCCTGCCGCCTGCACCGCGTGAGAAAAACCTGCCGGGCCGCGCGCACCATTGGGTGCAGCACAGCCTCAAGCTGCCGGAGCAGACCGGGCGTTTCTGACACGGCGCGCCTGAGAACAGCTCTGTCCAGATGCCCGTCCGTCACGGCCTCCGGCACAAGAGCCGCAATGGGGCCGAGAGCCGCGCCATGGTCTGCCTGAAGCGCCCGGACAACGGCATCAGCATCAAACACCGGAATACCCGCATGCCGGAACAGGGCGGCCACAGTGCTTTTACCCATGCCCATGCCACCCGTGAGGCCTATAATTTTCATGCCGGACGCCTGTGCCTTCCTTTTTCCATCAAGTCCGTCTTGCTGCGTTCCCTGTTTTTATGCCGGTTCTGAGCACAAACCGTCCGGCTCAGAACGCCCAGCCGTTACGGACTGACCGTATCCGCCCCTGACAGCCATATGACGACAGACATACAGAATAGACCAAGCTCACCAGCATTGCTGTGCAGGGCAGCAGTTAAAACGTGGCGCGCACGGTTGCTTCTGTCTCCGCATCCACCACCGGGTCCTGCCCAAACCATTCACGAAAGCCAAGGCGCGCCTGATGCAGCAGCATGCCCAGCCCGCCGAGTGTTTTCAGACCATGCTGTTCAGCCTCCGCCAGCAGCGGTGTCAGGCGCGGAACGTAGACGATATCGGCCACAACCAGCGCGCGGGACGCCGCTTTCAGGGAGGGGCGGAACATCGGGTCCGGGCCGCCTTCCATCCCGAGAGACGTTGTGTTCACCAGCAGATCATACGTGCCCAGACCGGCTTCCCACGTCTCCCACGGCACAACCTCAAGCCCCGGCAAAACTTCGGCAAGGCTCTCTGCCCGCGCCTGCGTCCGGTTGGTCACGGACACCTGCACCCCGCGATCCTGCAAGGCCGCGGCAACGGACCGCGCTGCCCCTCCGGCCCCCAGCAGGAGCGCCCGACCTGATGCCGGAACAGGCAGACCATCAGCTTCAAGACTGGCGACAAACCCTCCGCCATCCGTGGAAAGGCCGCGAATCCGCCCGTCTTCTTCAAAAACCAGCGTGTTGACGGCTCCGGCCCGCTGTGCCGACGGGTCCAGACGATCCGCCAGCGCGCAGGCGGCTTCCTTATGCGGAATGGTGACATTCGCGCCCCGGAACCCGGCCGCCTGCAAACCCCGCACTGCGGCTTCAAACTGCTCCGGCCGCACTGGCAGGGGCACATAGGCGCCGTCAATCCCGTACCGCCGCAGCCAGTAATTATGCAGCGCCGGAGAGCGGGAGTGCGAGACCGGCCACCCCAGCACACCGGCCAGCCGCGCTTTGCCGGTGATGATCTGAGGGGGAGCAAAAGCAGAATCGGGTGTTTTCGTCATGCTGGTCTCTTGAAGTGTCCGGGTTGGCGCAAACTTACCGCTCTCCGGGGTCACGATAAATCTCAGGATGCAAATAGAAGAGCCTCGTCAGCCCGCAAGCGAAAGATCACAGGCGAGAACGGGCTCTGACCTTATACCACGCCCCTTATGCTCCGGCGGCCCGTACGCTGGCCGGTTCCGCCACCTGCTGGTTATCCTGAACGGAGGCATCATCCGCCGCTCCAGCCTCGCCGTAGAGTTTGCAGAACTGCGCCCACGCTTCCGGCAACAGGCGCGCCAGACGCGCAGCCCATTCCTTCTGCCCTGCTTCCTCAGCAATCAGATCCTGCCGGATTTCGATTTCCAGATGCGGGAGTTGCCGTTTTTCACCATGCAGGGGGATTGTGTAATCGGACGTATCCGTGAGCGCATACGGCTCATTATCCCCCACAGTCAGCCCCTCCCGCCGCAGCAGGTCGAGCATGATATGGGCCAGACGCGAATCATGATTATGCAGGATCCCGGCATGCCATGGGCGTTTGAAACCCCGCATTTCCGGGGTAAAGCTATGCAGCGCCACCACCACAGTCGGGCGACCGGCCTGCACACGGGCATCCAGTTCCTGCGTAATCCGGGCATGGTAAGGGTGCAGGATTGCATCATGCCGGGCGGCAATCTGCTCTGGCGTCAGCCCCTCATTAGCAGGGACGGGCGTGCCGTCGCTCACGGTGACAATGGAGGTCGGGTGGCCGGGCGCACGGTTACAGTCAATGACCAGCCGGGAATAAACCTGCTCAATCAGCACCGCTGGCAGGCGGGCCGCCAGATGCCGCCCCACGCCATCAATGCCGATATCCCAGCCAATGTGCCGCGCCCGCTCTTCCGCGCTCACGCCCAGATCCCCAAGTTCCGGCGGCACGGCACGGCCTGCATGGTCGCTCACCAGCACAAACGGACCACCCTGATCAGAGCCATACACGGCAAAACCCGCTGCCGTTTCTGCGTTGCTGCGTGTCATCCTGCGCCCTTCCCGTCTTCTTTAACTCTCTGCATGGCCTTACCACAGGCGCGTCCAGACGGCCCACACCCTGCCTGCGCTCATACCATGCCCCTACCAATGCCAATGATAAGATCGCCTGAAACGTAAAAAGGCCGCCACGGCCAGAACCGGGCGGCCTCCTGTTCAGCCCTCCGGCACTCAGCCGGAAGCCGTCATGCCTCAGCTTTTGGCGGAGGAGACCACAACACCGGCTTCCTCAGCCTGTGCGCGCACCAGACCGGCATCTTCCCCCGTCAGGCCTTCATCATCCAGTTCCGCGTCTGTCA
Source organism: Acetobacter persici (assembly GCF_018256955.1). NCBI lineage: Bacteria > Pseudomonadati > Pseudomonadota > Alphaproteobacteria > Acetobacterales > Acetobacteraceae > Acetobacter > Acetobacter persici. Next base: position 367,392 of record NZ_JAERKU010000002.1, on the reverse strand, counting down.
GGTCATACACCAGATAGACAGGGTCTGAGCCTTCCAGCGAGTCTTCGCCGCCCAGATCATAGGAACGGGCTGCCACATACTCGGCGCCGCGCATTTTCTCTTCAATTTTCTTCACGGCTGCAATCGGACTTACAGCCTTCGTGACTTCCAGCAGCACGTTCGGGCCGGGGTCAATCACACCGTAGGTTGTAAGCGTGTTCGTTGCACTCATAGTCTTGAACTCCTGAAAGCCTGTTCTTCCTGCCCGAGAAAATAGGGATGATCCTGCCCGGCGAAAACCCATGCCGCACAGCAGGGCAGCCCCGCCCCCACAACAGGTGGTCCGGGCAGCATGGCGCATCTTCACGGTTTGCGCCACAGCGCCTGCATCAGTAGGGTGCAGCCTTTACACGCCTGCACCCTCAGCGCGGCCAGATCAGGCCAGACCCGCCGGGTGCAGGGCACAGACATTTTGTAAGGATACGGGTTGGGGCATGACATGTCTCTGAGCAGCCAGAACAGCACAGACACCACCAGCGCGGCCACAGCAGCCACGCCTGGGGCCAAAGCAGACGCCAACATGCAGTGGGGCGGCCGTTTTGCCGGTGGCCCCTCCCAGATCATGCAGGCCATCAATGCCTCCATCGGGTTTGATAAAGCCATGTGGAAGCAGGATATTGCAGGGTCTCTGGCTCATGCGGCCATGCTCGCCCATACCGGCATCATCTCCACTGAGGATGAAGCCGCAATCCGCGAGGGCCTGACGGCCATCGGCAAGGATATTGAAGCCGGACGCTTTGAATTTTCCGAGGCGCTGGAAGATATTCACATGAATATCGAAGCCCGTCTGTCCGAACGGATCGGGGAACCCGGCAAACGCCTGCATACCGCCCGCTCCCGGAATGATCAGGTCGCGACCGATTTCCGCCTGTGGACGCGCGATGCGCTGGACGGGCTGGACCAGCAGGTCGCCTCCCTGATGCGCGCTCTTGCCCGCCGTGCAGAAGAGCATGCGTCAGACCCCATGCCCGGCTTTACCCACCTGCAAACCGCACAGCCCGTGACCTTTGGCCACCATCTGATGGCCTATGTGGAAATGCTGGCGCGGGACCGGGGCCGTCTGGCAGACACCCGCAAACGCCTGAACGAATGTCCGCTCGGCTCCGCCGCCCTTGCAGGCACGTCTTTCCCCATCGACCGGGAAATGACGGCCCGCACGCTGGGCTTTGACCGGCCGACCGCCAATTCCCTCGATTCTGTGTCAGACCGGGACTTCGCGCTGGAATATCTCTCGGCCCTGTCCATCATGGCCATGCATCTCTCCCGTCTGGCGGAAGAAATTGTCATCTGGTGTTCCTCACCCTTCTCCTTCATCCGGTTGTCTGATGCGTTCACCACCGGCTCCTCCATCATGCCGCAGAAGCGCAACCCGGATGCGGCGGAACTGGTCCGCGCCAAAACGGGCCGCATTACCGGCAGCCTCGTCAGCCTGCTGACGGTGATGAAAGGCCTGCCGCTGGCCTACGCCAAGGACATGCAGGAAGATAAGGAACCGGTTTTTGCCGCAACTGACGCCGCAGCCCTCTCCCTTGCTGCATGTGATGGCATGGTGCGGGACATGACGGCCAATACCGCTCAGATGCGTGCACTCGCTGGCTCCGGTTTTTCCACCGCGACCGATATTGCCGACTGGCTGGTCAGGGTGCTGAAGGTGCCGTTCCGCACCGCGCATCACGTCACGGGGCGCCTTGTGGCCAAAGCGGAAGAAAAAGGCGTCAATCTGGCGGATCTGTCTCTGGCCGAGATGCAGGCCGAAGAACCGGGCATTACAGACGACATCTATTCCGTGCTGACGGTTGAAGCCTCCATTGCCTCCCGCACCAGTGAGGGCGGCACTGCTGGCAGCAACGTGCAGCGTGAAGCCCGCCGCTGGCTGGCCGCGCTGGATGCTGAGGCCGCGCCTGAGAGCAAGGGAGCCTGAGCATGAAAATCTGGCTGATTGTCAGTTTTCTGGCGCTGGTGGTGCTGGCTCTGCCCCTGAGCGGCTGCGGCAAAAAAGGCTCCCCCCACGCGCCGGGTCCACAGGATAAAATCACGTATCCGCAGACCTACCCGCCAGCAGACTGACCGCAGCCCCTCCCGCCAGCGTCTGCCCGCCACGCCATCCCGCCACCCGTGCCCCCGGCACTCAGGAGTGGCGGGACGGGTGGCAATCTGGCAGAGTCAACGGTATAAACTGGCGGCATAAGCTGGCGGGATACCAGACCATTTTTCTTTTCTAAGGCTTACGCGCCCCATGGCCGATGATGTGACGTTTCATGACCCGGACCCCACCGTTGCGGAGCTGCTGGCCAGCCGCCCGTATCTGGACATGGACCCGCTCTGCGGCCTGATGCTGGACGGTGTGGCCCTGAACGCCATTGCGGATCAGGTCGGCACGCCATGCTGGGTGCTGAGCGGTGACACATTGCGCGCCCGAATGCACCGGATGCGGCAGGCCATGCAGGATGCCGGGCTGAACGCCTCCATCCACTACGCTGTGAAAGCCAATGACCATCTGGCCGTGCTCTCCCTGCTGCGGAAGGAAGGGTTTGGCGCGGATATTGTCAGCGGAGGGGAGCTGGCCCGCGCTCTTAAGGCAGGCATCCCGGCCAGCCACATCGTGTTTTCCGGCGTTGGCAAAAGTGATGCTGAGCTGGAAAAGGCCATTAATCTGGGCATTGGCCAGATCAATGTGGAAAGCGCGGAAGAGCTGGATATTATTTCCGGCATTGCCAGCGCGCTCGGAAAAACCGCCACCATTACCCTGCGCGTCAACCCGGATGTGGATGCAAAAACCCACGCCAAGATCACAACCGGTCTGGCCGCCAACAAGTTTGGCATCCCGTATGATGACGCTGCGGCCCTATACGCCCGTGCCGCCAGCCTGCCGGGCATCCGCGCCGCCGGGTTCTCCACCCACATTGGCAGTCAGATTCTCTCTGTTGCCCCCTATCGTGCCGCTTATGCCCGCATTGCCGATCTGGTGCGCACCGTCCGGGCGGCTGGCCAGACGGTCAACATTGTGGACTGCGGCGGCGGCCTTGGCATTTCCTATCGCACCGAGCCAGAAGGCCAGCCGGAAGCACTGGCCGGAGCCATCAGGGCGGAACTGGGAGATTTGGGCGTGCGTCTGGCCATTGAGCCGGGGCGCTGGCCTGTTGGCCCCTCCGGCCTGCTGCTCAGCACGGTGATCCTGAACAAGGCCCGGGGGGAGGAAGCTCCCTTCCTTGTGCTGGATGCCGCCATGAATGACCTGCTGCGCCCCAGCATGTATGATGCCTGGCATGGCATTGTCCCCCTCAGCCCGCATGATGCCGCCCTGCCCGCTGGCCCCGCCCATGTGGTCGGCCCGGTGTGTGAAACGGGTGATACATTCGCGCGGGACCGCCAGCTTCCCCCCATGCAGCGCGGCGCCCGCGTGGCTTTGCTGGACACCGGGGCTTATGGTGCGGTGATGAGTTCCACCTACAACAGCCGCCCGCTGGCGGCGGAAGTGCTGGTGGACAAAGGGGCATGGTCCGTCATCCGCAAGCGCCAGCCGCTTGAGGCGTTGTGGCAGGAGGAAACCGTGCCCTCCCACCTTGCCGGAACGGCATGACCCCGGCGGGTCTGAAACAGGATCTGGCCTCCTCCACCGCAGAGGGAGGCTCTCTGGCGGCCCGGCTGGCAACCGCCCGCCAGCACGCGGCCTTTGTGCTGCGCACCGAACGGCTCTGGCCTGCGCTCCAGCCCACGCTGGCGCTGCTGGGCGTGTATGGCATTGCGGGCCTCCTGCGCCTGCCGCAACATCTGCCGGACGGACTGCGGCTTGTGCTGGTAGCCGGGTGGCTTAGCCTGTGCGGCTGGCGGCTGCATCAGGACCTTTCAAACCTGAAAGCCCCCTCGGCAGAAGCCATTGACCGCCAGATTGAACAGGCCTCCGGCCTGCATAACCGCCCACTGGCGACCCTCACAGACCAGCCCGCTGGCGTAAAAAAAGGTCAGCCCCAGCCATTATGGCAGGCGCATCAGCAGCGGGTTCTGGCGTCGCTGGGCACATTACGGGCCGGATGGCCACGCCTGCTGCCCGCAACCCCGGCACGGCGCTGGGCAGGAGCCGCGCTACTGGCCGGACTGGCGTTTACCGGCATCATGGCCGGGCCCTCGGCCCCCGGTCGTATTCTGGCTGCCTTCATCCCCGGCCGGGATGATCCGGACGTGCCGCTGGCGCATGTGGAAGCCTGGATTACGCCTCCTGCTTATGCGCCTGAAGCGCCGGTGTTTCTCAACCCCAATGCGCCCGCCCCCTCCGTGCCGGAAGGGGCGCGGCTGACGGTTATCGTCACAGGTCTCTCCTCCCACCCTGCTCTGCACAGCGCGGGCGGCCTGATCATGCAGGATGAAGCACGCCAGACGCTGGACCATCAGAGCTGGAAAATGGAAGTCACCCTGCGGCACGGCGGCCTTGTGCGCGTCGCGGGGCGCGGGCGCACGCTGGCCCGCTGGCCCATTACCGTTCTGCCTGATTCAGCACCCACGGCTGCGTGGGGTCCTAACCCCGGCGCAGGTCAAACAGACTGGCGCACCCGCCTCCCGTATGAAGCCGCGCATGCCTATGGTCTGGCGTCGCTTTCTGTCGAACTGCATCTGGCGCATCCTGGTCGTGGCCCGGCCCGCACCCTGACAGTTCCCCTCCCGCTCAGCGGTCATCCCAAATCCGCCAAAGGCGTCATCACGCCTGATCTTTCAGAAGATCCCTGGGCGGGAGAGGACGTCACCGGCAGCGTAGTCGCCACCTCTGTCAGCGGCCATAAGGGGCTAAGCAAACCAGTTACCTTCCATCTTGGGGCCCGCGTGTTCCACTCCCCCGTCGCCCGGGCCGTGCTGGACCTGCGCAAGCGTTTTGCGCAGGGGCGTGAAAGCCGGAGCGAGACCGCGACAGACCTCGCGGCCCTTGGTGAAACTCCCGGCCCGGTGAATGACCACACGGGGATGTTCCTCACCCTGACCAGCCTTGTCGCCATGCTGGACAACAAGGACGTCGATACGGAAACTGCCCGCACCAGCACCACCAATCTGCTGTGGGATCTGGCTCTGGATATTGAGGACCGCCGCAAGGGCGATGATGCCAGCGCGCAGGCGTCTCTTGACGTGCGCGCCGCGCAGGCCGCCGTCGCGCAGCAGTTGCAGCATATGCGTGAGGAAGGCCAGCAGTCCCCACAGGCGCGGGAAGAGCTGGAAGCCCGGCTGAAAAGCCTGAAAGACGCCATTGCCCGCAAGATGCAGGCTCTGGCCGCGCAGGCTCTGCGGGACCACACCGCCATTCCGGACCTGCCCGGTTTTTCCAGAGCAGGAGACAAAGCCTTCTCCCGCCTGATGCAGCAATTACAGCGGGACGCCGCCAACGGGCACTCCGCTGACGCTCTCCAGCGCCTGCAACAGATGGAAGACGCGACAGAACGCATGCGCAACGCCACACCGCAGGATATGGCGGCCATGGCGCAGCAGATGGTCGCGCAGCAGAAAGCACGCGAACAGGCCGCCGCCCTGCGGGACCTGACAAGCAAACAGACCTCCCTGCTGGACCACGCACAGTCCCGGCTGGATGAAACCCTCCGCGCCCAGTCCCGTCAGCAGAATGGCATGGATGCGGATGAGGACGGCGATGATGATTACGGCTCCATGCCAACCGCCGAACTCCTGCGGAGGCTCGGCCTCCCCGTGCCTCCCGGCACGGACCAGAACGCACCGGGGCCACAAACACCGCCTCAGCACCCGGACAGCAAGACAGACGATGCCTCCCCCCCGCCACTGGACCCGGCCCGGGCCGAATCACAGGCCGCGGCCCGCCGCACAGACCGCGCTACCCAGCACGCGCTGGATCGCGCACTGGACGAGCTGAAAGATGAATTCAAGGCCCTGACAGGCAAAACGCCCCCGGCATTTTCAGACGCCCAGAAAAGTATGCATGACGCCCGCAAGGCGCTGGCCGACGGGGATGATGCTGCGGCTGCGACAGCGGAAGAGAAAGTGCTGGAAGCTCTGCGCAAAAGCCGCCAGCAGATGCAGGACACCATGAAGGACAACGGCCAGAACGCAACACCCAGCTTCCTGCCCGCGTTTGGCGGGGGGAGCGGCGGCCAGTCCGGGAGCCAGCCCGGCGGTCAGGGAGAAGGCCAGCAAGGTCAGGGCAGCGCGGATGAAGGGGATGATGGAGCCTCCCCCTCTGACGACGCGGATGAAACGGATGGTCAGGATAACGGCAAAAACAAGCGCGACCCTCTGGGTCGCCGCATGGGAGAAGGCGGGGATCAGGCTCCTGATGATGGCACGCACGTCCCCGATAACGTCGCCCGCCAGCGCGCCCGTGAAATTGAGCAGGAACTGCGCCGCCGCGATTCCGACCGCACGCGGCCACAGCAGGAACTGGATTATCTGGACCGCCTGCTTAAGCCGTTCTGAGGCCGGAAAACGCATTCCCGGCCTTGCGCGCAAGGGCTTAAACACCCTAGGGTCTGAGCCATCTTTATAACGGATATGAGTATTCGCTTTCATGGCTCGTTTTCTTGTTACGGGTGGCGCTGGATATGTCGGCAGCCACGTGGTTCTTGCTCTTCTGGATGATGGGCATGACGTTGTGGTGTTTGACAGCCTGCGCACGGGCCATCGCTCCGCGGTGCCGGAGGCCGCCACATTCATCCATGGAGATCTCGCTGATCTTGAGTGCCTGAACCGCGTTCTGGCCGATGGCCCGTGGGATGGCGTTCTGCATTTTGCCGCACTCTCTCTGGTTGGGGAGAGCATGCAGGACCCGATGCTCTATATGTCCGCCAATGCGGGCATTGGCTTCGGGCTGATTGATGCCTGTGTGCGGCACGGCATTAAACGGTTTGTGTTCTCTTCTACCGCAGCCCTCTTCGGCTCCGCCGGAGACGAGCCGATCAGTGAAGATACGCCCGTTGACCCCGGCTCTCCCTATGGCGAGAGCAAATATATGGTCGAGCGCGCCCTGTACTGGGCGGACCGGATTCATGGCCTGAAAAGTGCGTGCCTGCGCTACTTCAACGCCGCCGGGGCTGACCCCGCAGGCCGCGCCGGGGAAGACCACCGCCCGGAGACGCATCTGATCCCGCTGGTGATTGATGCAGCCCTCGGCCGACGCCCGGCCCTGACCCTGTTCGGACAGGATTACCCCACGGCAGACGGCACCTGCGTGCGCGATTATGTCCATGTGACCGATCTGGCGCGGGCACATCTGGCCGTGCTGCCGTTGCTGAACGAGAAGAGCGTCACCTTCAATGTCGGCACCGGGCGCGGTAATTCCAACCGCGAGATTATTGAGAGCGTGGCCCGCGTTACCGGTCTGGACGTGCCCTGGCAGGCAGGCGACCGTCGCCCCGGTGACCCGCCATGTCTGGTCGCCAGCCCCAAACGCCTGATGGCTGCAACCGGCTGGGCTCCGGAATTTACGGATATCGACCGGATTGTAGAAACCGCCTTTGCCTGGCGCAAAGATCACCCGCAGGGTTATGCGGACTAAGCGGCCCTTTTTTACAACGTTTTTGCGGGCAGCCTATTCACTGTCCGCAAAAACGCTGCTGGCTCCCCGTAAGGCCACGCTCCTCTTGGGACCGGCTCTGGGACTAGCCGTCACTCTTGCAGCGCTGCTGCCTGCCCTGCCTGCCTCCGCCGCCGCCGCCGCCGGGCCGGATTACCGCACTCATCTGGCTGGGGTTACACCTTTTGCAGACCCCAGACAGCGCGTCTCCACCGCCCATCCGCCATGGTCCGCCATAGGGCGCGTGCAGACAGAACTGGGCGCACGCTGCACGGGCTTTCTGATCAGCCCTGTGCTGGTGGAGACGGCGGCGCATTGCCTCTGGCTCGCAAAACCGGCTCGCTTCGTTCAGCCCGGTAGCGTGCATTTTCTGCGGGCCTATAGCGGCAATACATTCATGGCCCATGCCCGCGTGGTCCGCTTTATTGTTCCCCCCGGCTATACGCCAGACAAGGAAAGCCAGAGTGCAGGGCTGGACCATGCCACACTGGTGCTGGATCACCCGGTTGCCCGGCCCGATGAAGTCTTTCCCGTCAGCACAAAACCTGAAGAGATTCACCCCGATATGCCCGTCGTGCTGGGGGGGTACGAACAGAATATGCCCGACGTCATTACCGCAGATCTGCATTGCCATCTGACCGGCCTGACACATGACGGAGGCGGTAATCTGCTGTTCTCGCATGACTGCGCGGGCACGCATGGCAGTAGCGGCGCCCCCCTTCTCACTCAGGATTCTTCGGGCTGGCACGTACTGGGGGTGCAGGTTCTGGCCAGCAGCGCCCATGCAGGCGGTCAGGCGGTCCCGCTCCTCAACAGCCCCGGCGACACATCCGCAGATCAGCCCTGACGCGCAGCCGCTTCCAGAATAGCCTCAAGCAGCCCCGGAAAGCGCGCTTCAAGCTCGGCATTGCGCAGGCTGTTCATGTGCGTGACGCCTACAACTACCGTCCGCACAAGTCCGGCTTTCCGCAGCACGCTGAAATGATGCGAGACTGAGGATTTCGGCCTGTCCCCCTGCAACGGTGCGCAGGGCTGCGGCTGCAAAACGGAGAGCTTCTGCACAATGGAAAGCCGATACGGGTCAGACAACGCATGCAGAATGCAGGTCAGCTCAAACGCTTCCGCCGGAGGATGCTCATACTGCTTCATGCGTCTTTTCCTGCCTCTGCCCTCTTGCGCGATCTTATAGTTCGATTATTGTCGAACTATTCCATCACGTGTTTCACCCGAAAAAAGGGCTACACCCATGCCAACGTTGTTTGACCCCTATAGCTTAAAAGACGTCACTCTGCGCAACCGTATTACGGTGGCCCCCATGTGCCAGTATATGGCGCAGGATGGTGTGCCGAATGACTGGCACCATGTGCATTATGCTGGCCTCGCCCGCGGCGGCTCGGGGCTGGTAGTGGTGGAAGCCACCGGTGTTTCTCCTGAAGGCCGCATTACCCCCGCCTGCCTCGGCCTGTGGAATGATGAACAGGCTGCCGCTTTTGCCCCGATTGTAGACTCCATTCGTAAAGCGGGCGCTGTGCCGGGCATCCAGCTTGCACATGCAGGCCGCAAAGCCAGCGCCCACCGGCCGTGGGAAGGGGATGACCATATTCCTGAAGGTGACCCGAGCGGCTGGCAGCCCATCGGCCCCTCCGCCATTCCGTTTGGCGCCAACCTCCCCCGCACACCGACGGAAATGACGCTGGACGATATTGCCCGCGTCAAAGCCGATTTTGTCAAAGCAGCAGAACGCGCGCGGGATGTCGGCTTTCAGTGGCTCATGCTGCATTTTGCCCATGGCTATCTGGCCCAGAGCTTTTTCTCCCCCGACGCCAACAAACGCACGGACCAGTATGGCGGGTCTGCTGAAAACCGTGGCCGTTTTCTGGTGGAAACACTGGAGGCTGTGCGGGAGGTCTGGCCAGATAATCTGCCACTGACCATTCGGTTTGGCGTGATTGAATTTAACGGTCATGATGATGAAAACCTGCGGGACTCTGTCTCCCTGCTTAAAAAACTCAAAGAGAGCGGGCTGGATTTTCTGGATGTCAGCATCGGCTTCTGCACGCCAGAGGCTCAGATTCCATGGGGGCCTGCATTCATGGCGCCTTACGCCCACCAGATTAAACAGGAAACAGCACTCTCTGTCTCGACCTCATGGTATATCAGTGAGGGACGACAGGCCGATGCCCTGATCCGCACCGGCACACTAGATACCGTCTCCCTCGGTCGCCCGCTGCTGGCCGACCCGCACTGGCCCTACGTCGCAGCGCGCGCGGTGCATAAAAAACAGCCTGCCGACGTACTACCCCGGCCTTATGGCTGGTGGCTAAACCGGTATCAGTAACCCGCATATGATTCGTTCTGCGCGGTTATTTTACCACGCAGAACGAAAATGCTTTTACTGATTTATGTTTTTGAAGTTTAGGGAGAATGAGCATCTTCTGCTCATTCTCCCTAAAATATTGGGATGCCTTAAAAGAACCCTAAAAATATCCTTTTCCTGAAACGTGTTTTTCAGGACTCTTTCTTTGGCATCCCGACGCACTGTTCCGGTCCCGGAAAACTCCGGTCCCGCACGGCGGCGGCATACTCTGCCACGGCTTTGTCCACCTGCTCGCCAATGGCCGCAAAGCGTTTCACAAACCGTGGTGTAAAATCAGAGAAAAGCCCAAGCATGTCCTCCCCCACCAGAACCTGACCACCACAGGCCGGAGAGGCCCCGATGCCGATTGTCGGGATGGAAAGCGTTTCTGAAATTTCACGCGCCAGCGGCTCCATAGTGCTCTCAATCACAACAGAAAAAGCCCCGGCGGTTTCAATAGCTTTTGCATCCTGCATCACCTGCTCGGCCTCACTGCCACGCCCTACGGTGCGGAAGCCCCCGTGCGTATGCACAGCCTGCGGCTTCAGCCCGATATGCCCGATTACCGGAATACCACGCTGGGTCAGAAAATGGACGGTTTCAGCCATTTCCACCCCGCCTTCCAGTTTGACACACCCGGCACCTGTTTTGGCCATGATCTCCGCAGAGACGGCAAAAGCCTGCTGCGGGCTTTGCTGGTAGCTGCCAAACGGCAGATCAATCGCCACACAGGCATTCTTGCTACCACGCACCACGGCCTGCCCGTGCGCAATCATCATCTCGGGCGTTACGGCAAGGGTGGAGTCCATCCCGTACACCACCATCCCCAGAGAATCTCCCACCAGCAGAAGATCACAATGCGGGTCCATCAGGCGCGCCATGGGCGTGGTGTAAGCCGTCAGCGCGACAATGGGGGCATCCAGCGCCGCCAGAGAACGCGGAGTATGCCGTCTGGCCGTCACATGTTTGCTCATGATGTTTCTCCTGCTCAAAAAGCTGATGAACGGCACCTTTCACGCCTGAGGGCGATGCTGTCCACCCATCGGGCACAAAGTTTTTTCCTGAATACGGAAAGAGAATGAAAACAGAGTGTTGACAACAGGCCGCCTGACCTCTAATTCCTGCCTCAACAACCCGGAGGGATGCCCGAGTGGCTAAAGGGGGCGGACTGTAAATCCGCTGGCGTACGCCTACGTTGGTTCGAATCCAACTCCCTCCACCATTTTCCTTAAAATTCAGATAAACTTTAGCACTTTGCGAAAATGCAGCGTGCATAAAATCGCGCCGCGCGGTCTGCCGTGCAGTTCGTCCTTTGATGTATTTTTAAAGATGAATGCCGATTACCGTGCCGCTTGGGTTCTGTAACGCACTCTTTCCGAAAAACACGGCGGCCAAGACGACAACCAGCCTCTTCTGATGTGTCCATACGCGGTTCTTGCGCGCGCCCCAGCGCTAATCACCCGCCTACAAAGTCTGCGATGGTGAGAAGAACGGCATAAAATCCATTTGAGAAAATCAGGATCGTTAAAAACTTTGCGTTAAAACCATCCTGTTTGCACACAAGGCCTCTTGTGAAGATCTCAGGACTTCCCCTGTCCATCCAGATACTTCCGCAGGCCTTTGCGCCCTTTTTTCAGCAGGATTGGCAGAATCATCCGCCAGACGCGCGGCATCATCAGCATGAGCTGCGCCAGAATTCCGTCCGAACTCGGGCAGAACACCTCCGCGCGCGGGCAGCGCAGCAGGCGCATCACAATTGCGGCAATCCCGTCTGCGGTGGCAGGGGCAGTCACAAAATTCAGCGGTGAGCCGCCATTATCAATCTCGCGCTTCAGCATGGGGGTATCGACCGCCCCCGGAAACACGGAGGAGATATGGATGCCGCATTTGCGCACATCCTGCGCCAGCGAGAGCGCAAAGCCACGCAGCCCGAATTTGCTGGCGGTGTAAATGCTGCTGCCCTCCAGCGGCACAAGGGCGGCCATGGAGTTGATAAACACCACATGCCCGCCTGAGGGAATATGCGGCAGCAGCTTCATGGTCAGCAGGATAGGAGCTTCAAGATTAACCCCAAGCTGTGTTGCAACCGCCGTGGTATCCCCGCCGCCCATCCGCTGCGGCACAATCACGCCTGCACTATGCACAAGCACCTGCACTGGCCGCCCCAGAGAAGCAATCAGCGCAACGCTCTGCTCAATCTGTTCAGGTTTTGTCAGATCACACGCCAGAGGCGTGATAAACGGCTGCTCCCCCTCGCCCCCGCTCCGGCTGAGCGCCAGAACATGGTACCCTGCCGCCACCAGACGGCTGACAAGCGGCACACCAATGCCACCCGCGGCCCCCGTTACAAGGGCCAGCGGACGGGTTGAAGAGCGAAGATGTTCGGTAATCGTCACGAGAGCAAAGCCATTCCAGTCATTGGGTTAGCATTCGCCCGTTTTGGTCAGACGTGCAAGAGAGCCCGTCTGGTTATCAGCCTTACAGCACGCGACCGGCTATGACCTTCAGCTTGCTGATCAGCGCGGGGTCCCGGGCTTCCGGGGCGGTAATCAGCGCATATTCCAGTGCTCTGTCACACCCAGCAGAGCACAGGCCGCGCGGCTGGCCAAGGGCCGGAATGACAGCTTTCACCAGAGCCTTCGCCTTAGCAGAATTGCCCTGCATGGTTTTAACGACGCTTTCTACCGTCACGTTATCATGATCTTCATGCCAGCAGTCATAATCCGTCACCATGGCGACGGTCGCGTAGCAAATCTCAACTTCCCGCGCGAGCGTGGCTTCCGGCATGTTGGTCATCCCGATAACGGAGCAGCCCCATGAGCGATACAGGTTGCTTTCCGCACGGGTAGAGAACTGCGGGCCTTCCATCACCAGATACGTGCCGCCGCGTGTGACATCCAGCCCCAGAGCGTTGCTCTGCGCTTCCAGCACATCGCCAATACGGGCGCACAGCGGGTCGGCCATGGAGATATGGGCAACGCAGCCTGTGTCAAAAAAGCTTTTTTCGCGCCAGATCGTGCGGTCAATAAACTGATCGACAATCACAAAATGCCCCGGCGGCAGCTCTTCCTTGAGAGACCCGACGGCGGAGAGAGATACAATATCCGTTACGCCGGACATCTTCATCGCGGCAATATTGGCGCGGTAATTCAGGCGGCTGGGCGGAATAGGATGCCCCCGGCCATGCCGCGGCAGAAACACGCAGCGCACACCCTCCAGCCTGCCAAACAGAAGCTGATCGGACGGCAGACCCCACGGGGTTTCAACAGTGCGCCATTCCTTCTCTTCCAGCCCGTCAATATCATACAGGCCGGACCCGCCGATAAGACCAATGACGGGTTCCACAACTTCATTTTGCGACATGAGACCAGATTCTCCGTTTCAGGATAACAAGCAAGCAGGCGAGAAAACACAGATACAGCACAACCCCAACCCCCAGCCTACGTTTGTCATCCGCATGCGGGCTGGAAACCCAAGCCAGAAAGGTTGTGACATCCCGCGCTTCCTGCTGCGCGGTGGGCTGCGTACCATCCGCATACAGCACGGCATTGTCCCGCAGCGGCGGCGGCATGGCGGTGCGGTGCCCGATGGCATAAGGGTTTGCAAACCCCATTTCCGGCAGCGCCGCATGGGTCTCCCCACCAGCACCAGCACCAGCACCAGCACCAGCACCAGCACCAGCACCAGCACCAGCACCAGCACCAGCACCAGCCGCTGTGACGGATTTTTTTGCGGCTGTATAGCCCGTCAGCAAGGCATAGACACGGTCCGCCGCACCCGGATAGACCTGCGTAATCCGGGAGAGGTCAGGCGGCACGGCACCACGGTTTGCCGCACGCGCAGCGTCAGCATCCGCATAGGGTCGGGGCAGTGCATCATCCGGCGTTGCTTTCCGGTGCCGCAGATGCCCCTCTGCGTCCCGCCCTGCCGCAACCTGCCATGAAGCGGCAAGAGCTGCGACCTGCTCCTGCGTCAACCCCATGCTCCCAAAATCGGAAAACTGCACCTGTGTCAGGCTGTGGCAGGAGGCGCAGACCCCGGCAAACACGGCATAACCCCGCTGCACGGCAGCCAGATCAAAATGCCCGAAGGGCCCTTTGAAAGACCAGTTCTGCACCGGGGCATGCGCGGGTGCATCGGCGGGTGGGGCTGCCTGTGCGGGCTCTCTGGCCACCTCCGCACCACCCAGCGCAGGCAGCAGAAGCAACGCCAGCAGAAGCCGTGGACGGACGCGCACAGGCCACCGGGCCGGAACAGACAGCATCTTCAAGACCGAACCTCCTTGCGTGCGACCCGACTGTAAAACGGTAAAAAACCAAGGAAGTACAGATAGTAACCCAGAGTGGCCACACGCCCTGCCAGCAACCAGCCGCCCTGCACATGGTGCCGCCCCGCGAGCCCGGCCACCACAAAAGCGCCGACCAGCCCCGCCAGAGCGAGGCGCGGCAACCACTTAAGGCCACCCCAGCGCCCTGCGGCAAAGGTTGCGGGCGTGCCCCGGTCCAGCCAGGGCACAAACAGCAGAGTTGCCACCGCCCCACCGGACACCAGCAGCCCGAAAAACTTGGAGGGCACTGCCTGCAACATCCCGTAAAACGGCAGGAAGTACCATTCCGGCTCAATATCCGCAGGCGTGTGCAGGGGGTTGGCGGGGCGATAATTCGCGGCCTCTGTCACCAGCCCCGGCCAGAAACACATGACCAGCGTGAACAGAATGGCCAGCACCACCACGCCCAGACCGTCCTTGACGGTAAAATAAGGATGGAACGGCAGCATCCGCCCCCGTTCCCGCCCGGCAGCGCCAGACGGGCTGGTGCTGCCCCGGGCATGCAGAACAGCCACATGCAGCATCACCATGCCGACAATGGTAAAAGCGAGCGTAAAATGTAGCACAAACATCCGGTGCAGCGTTGCCGTGCCCGGGGCATCCCCGCCCAGAAACACCCGCTCCAGCAGGTTGCCCACCAGCGGGATGGCCCCTACGGCTTTCCCGGCAACATCCGCCCCCCAGTAGGACATCTGCCCCCACGGCAGGACGTAACCGGCAAACGCCGTGACCATCACTAGAATCAGCAGAACTGTTCCGACACTCCACAATCCCTGACGCGGCGCACGATAGGAGCCGTAACACAGACCCCGGAACACATGCAGATACAGGGCAGCCATAAAAAACGTGGCCCCCGTCATGTGCAGGCTGCGCAAAAGCCAGCCAAAGGGCACACGCCGGTCCAGTGTCTCAACCGAGCTAAAGGCCAGTGTCGCATCAGGCGTATAGGTCAGCGCGAGTGTCAGGCCGCTCAGCAGCATAAGGGCCAGAACCGCCACCAGCATCGCGCCGATGGTCCAGAGCACATTCAGGTCTCGCGGCAGCAGAAACGCCATATAGTCCCGCACAAAAGCCCATGCTGTCAGGGCCGGTGCGGTGTGACCCTGCACAGTACTGCCCTGTCCAGCACCCGCCACCGTTTCCGGCACGGATTGCGCGTGCTGCTGACATGCTGGTGTGTCTGCCATCCACTCCCCCTCACCCCTGCCGGAAACAGCGTCCAGAACGCCGTACAGAACAGTGTTGTCGTGTTTAGCGATGAACGGCATGATCTTGCAATGATCGTCAGGAAGGCGCACCTCTAAGGCCTTGAGCAGGCGCGGGTGAGCCTCCACCCGTGCGTGAGAGGAAAAAAGACCCGGCTATGATCTCGACCAAAGCGTATTCTCTGCCCGCCCATACCGCCCTGAAAACAGACGCCAAAGAGTGGTTTGAAACCCTGCGTGACAGGATCTGCGCTGCTTTTGAGCAGATAGAACAGGACGCTGTGCAGCAGAACACGCCCATCCTGCCCGGCCATGAGGCCGCGGGACGGTTTGAGCGGAAAAGCTGGAACCGCCTGAATGAGGACGGCACCCCCGGCGGCGGCGGGATTATGAGCGTCATGCGCGGCCGGGTTTTTGAAAAAGTCGGCGTCAATGTCTCCACAGTGGAAGGCACGTTCTCCCCGGAATTTGCCGCCACCATTCCCGGAGCCTCGGAAGACCCAAGGTTTTTTGCAACCGGGATCAGCCTCGTGGCGCATATGTGCAGCCCGCTGGTTCCTGCCGCGCATTTTAACACCCGTATGATCATCACGACGCAGGGCTGGTTTGGCGGTGGCGGGGATATTACCCCCATGTTCCCGGAAAGTGCGGAGGCGATTGATGACGCAGCCCGCTTCCATGCAGGGTTTGAGCAGGCCTGTAACCGCCATAACCCTGAGTATTACCCGCGCTTTAAAGCCTGGTGTGACAAATATTTCTACCTGCCGCACCGCAATGAGCCGCGTGGACTGGGCGGCATTTTCTATGACCGGCTGGACAGCGGCGATACAGCGCAGGACTTCGCCTTCACCAAAGATGTCGGCCTCGCCTTTCTGGAAACCTACCCCAAGATCATCCGGAGCCGGATGATGGAATCCTGGACGCCGGAACAGCGGGATGCGCAGTTAATCCGCCGTGGCCGCTATGTAGAGTTCAACCTCCTGCATGACCGTGGCACGCTGTTTGGGCTGAAAACCGGCGGCCATACGGAAGCCATTCTGATGAGCATGCCGCCGGAAGTAAAATGGCCCTGAGCGGCTGACCGTAATTTTGCCGCAGAGGACTGGTGCGGTCTGGCGGACCCGGTAAGACTCCACTCCCTGAGCCTCCCGGTTTCGCCTGCTTAAGAACGCCCAGACAAAGACAAGAACACAGGGAGGTTTTTCACACGTGCCACGCACTGATCAGCCAGATCGCCCCTCTTCCGCCCGTGCCTTTTCACGCCGCCTGCTGCTGGGTGGTCTGGCGGGCAGCGCTGTCTCGTGTTTTCTCCCGCTGCGGGCAGCGCGCTCTGCATCGCCAGTCGCAGCCCAGCCCTCTTCCCTGATTGTCGGCGGCACTGCCGAGAGCATCTGCGGCCAGTGGGCAACGCTGCTGGCCCCCGTTCTGGCCGATAGTCTGCATTACCCCTACTCTTTCCCCCTGCGTATGACCACCGGCTGGGATGGCGTGACCGGGGGTAATCTGTTTGATACGCAGCAGGAACAGGCCACACCCCCGGCCGGTCTGATTGTGCCGGGCTCCGGCCTTATTGCCGCGCTGCGGGGGGATTCCCGCGTGCATTATGATGCCCAGCGCTGGATCCCGGTTTTCATGAGCTGCCAGCCGACCGTCGCCGTAGGCAAGGTCAGCCTGCACCGAAGCTTTACCAGCTTCCTGCAGGGCCGGCCGCTGCGTGTTGCGGTCTCCACTCTCTCCGGACCGGAACTGCCCACACTTGTCGCACTGGACCTGCTGGGCATGCATCCGCTGCCTGTTGCCGGTTACGCCACGCCTGACGCCGCCATTGCCGCGCTGAAGGCCGGGAATGTAGACGTCATTCAGCTTCCTTTTGATGAAGATTATGAGGAGCGGATGGCCTCACTTCAGGATGAGGCCCCAGATAATCAGCCGCTCTTCTCCAACATTCTGCCCGCGTCGACAGCCCCGCATTTGCGTCTGCCGCCAGATTTCACGACCATTTTCCGGCAGGAAAGAAAACGCCTGCCCGCCGGGCGGCTTTATGATGTGTGGAAAACAGCGGCGTCTGCTGCCAGCCTGAAAGCCGGGCTGATGCTGCCCAACCTCTCCCAGCCAGACCTTGTGGCCCGGTTCCGGCATGCCGCGCAGGTTGCGGCGGCGGAACCTGCGCTCCGGGCCCACGCCAGAGAGCAGAATCAGACCCTGATCGCTGGTCTCCCCTGCGCAACACTTTATGCGGATATGATGCCGGATCTGGACCGTATTCTGGCCCTGCGGCGCTGGCTGTCCGTTAACAGTCTGCGCTGGCGTGATCCCTCTGCCGGACGCGCGTTACCGGCGGCGGCGCAGCAGAATCCGAACTGACCCCTTATTCCCCGCATGGGGGTAGGTCACGCCCAGAATCCGGTGCCGCATATCGGCCCGGCCCAGCCAGTGCGGCAGCTCACGCCGCAGGATTCCGCCCTCCTGCCCCGTTCCAAGGCCGGTGACAACTTCCACGCAGCGCAGGCCGCTACGATAGGCGACATCCATAAATTCCATCAGCCGACGGAACGCATCTTCTGCAACCATACCGTGCAGGTCGAGCCGTCGCTCAACCTTCATCCGGCCATCGGTAAAGGTGCGCCAGCTATAGCTATCCACGCCGGGCGCGCGCTGCCCGATTTCCTCCACGGGCTGCATCACACGCTGCACCCGTACAGGCGGAACCGCGGCAGGCACAAAAAGCGGCATCTCCACCGTCAGTAAGCGTCTTTTATGCCGGGGTTGTTTTTTCTGCGCCGCAGGAGCTAGCCGTTTGCCTCTGGCATCGTCCGCCTCAGCGGCGGCCTCTTCCTCAGCGGCACGGGCAGCAGACAGGGCGCGATGCGGCACATGCAACGGGGCGACGTCCCGCACCACCATGGACCACAGCGTCTTTTCTTCTTCCCGTAAATGACGCCGCCTGACCACTGACATTCTTCTCCCAATAAAAAAACGGCCCCCCGGCAAGCTTATCACCTGCCGGGGGGCCGTCTTTCAAGGGACCCGCGTATTTATATCTTGCCGGGACCTTGCCGGGGCTCCTTACTGGGCCGCGGCAGGCTGGCCCATCTCGGCCAGAGAATGGCCGTCATATTTACCGGTCAGGCTCTTGAGGAAGGCGACAATGTCACTCACGTCCTGATCAGAAATAGCCGCATCCGGCGTCTGATATTTCGCCATTTTCCGCACGGCTTCATCCAGCGTCTTCACGCTGCCATCGTGGAAATACGGCGCGGTCTGATCAATATTCCGCAGGGTGGGCACCACAAAGCGGGAATGATCTTCAGGGTTGTGCGTCACATCAAAGCGGCCTTCATCAGCAGCCGTCAGCTTGCCGCCACGATCCTTAAAGTAGTCACCTTCCAGACCCATGGCTTCATACGCACCGCCACCCAGAGCAATACCGCTATGGCAGCCAGAGCAGCCAATGCTCTTGAACTTTTCATAGCCGCGTTTTGCCTGCTCACTCAGCGCGCTGGCGTTGCCTTTCAGATACTCATCAAACGGGCTGTCCGGTGTGATCAGCGTTTTTTCAAACTCGGCAATGGCTGTGGTGATGGTCGCCAGATCTATCTTGGCGTCCGGGCCAAAGGCGGACTGGAACAGCGGCGTGTAATCCGGGTTTGCTTCCAGCTTCTGCGCAACACCTGTCCAGTCATGTGAGCCCATTTCAACCGGGTTCATGACAGGGCCCGCCGCCTGAGCCGCCAGATCCTTCGCACGGCCGTTCCAGAACTGCGCGATTTTGAAATACGCGTCATACACCGTCGGCACATTGATCGGGCCTTTCTGGCCACTAATGCCGGTAGCCGTCACCAGATGATCCACCCCACCGTGGTTCAGATCATGGCAGCTTGCGCAGTTAAGGGTGCCGTCACCAGACAACGTCTTATCAAAAAACAGCTTGCGGCCCAGCTCAACTTTGGCGGCATCCACCGGAATACTGGCAGGCACCGGGCGCACCGGCTCACCCGTAAACTGGCTGGCGGCCCCGGTATCCGCATAATATTTGCGGCGGGTGTCTTCCACCCATTTCAGCACGGCCTGACGGTCCCCGTCGGACAGATGCGCATGCCAGTGCATGAGCAGATATGCCGTGGGCGGCATGCGGTTCTGGGTAATGACTTCCTCAATACGGGACAGCTGCTCTTCCGTCGGGGGTGTGCCGTTCTTGAAGGCTTCCAGAACAGGTTCAATCCGGAAATGGCGCAGACCCTGATGCAGGTCACTTTCCATCAACTGCTTGGCAATGGGCAGTTTGAAGTAAAACGGCAGGTCACGCCCAACAGCATGACAGTAATCACACCGGGCTTCCCTAATAACATTAAAAGCAGCAAGGGCTGCCGGGTCCTTCAAAGTAGGGGACGCAGCAGGTAATTGAGGTGCTGTGACGTGGTCAAAATGGGTAAGAAAAGCAATTGTTCCGCCATAAGCCAGAACACCGACCCCGACTAATGAGGCTATAAATCTGCGCAACACCACAACTCCTGAGTTTTTAGAAACACTGCATAGCTTTTATTCGCTGTTATCAGGGTTGTGTTTGATACATGTCAAAATGTCAAAACGATTATTTTCATAAAAATCATTCAAACAGTCGATGATCACGCCTCCGCTGCGTCCAGATCCTCCCGCAGCCGCTGCCGCGCAATAGCGACATAGTCAGGGTCAATCTCAATCCCCACGCCAAAACACCCCAGACGCTGGGCCGCTAAAAGCGTTGTGCCGGTGCCCATAAAGGGGTCCAGCACCTGTGCGTCCTCCTGCCCATGCAGCAACAGGCACTGCTCCGGCAAAGCCACCGGGAAGGTACCGGGGTGATCGAATTTCTGTTTGCGGTCACGCACCGTCTCATACGGGATAAACCACGCATCGCCCCGGCAGCGCCGGTCCTGCACATGGCCGCGGCGGGCGATATTGGATTTATCTTTATACGGCACCCCGGCACTCAGCCGGTCCAGCGTGACATCCCCATGCAACGTAAAATGGAACAGATGCTCATGCCCGCGATGCAGGAAGCGCTGACTGTTCATGGGTTTGAAATGCCCAAAACTGTCCTCACCCACCGAGATGGATTTGACCCACGAGATATGGTTTTGCAGCACAAACAGATCCCGCAGCCGCACCGCCAGTTCAAACGGCAGCCAGGGCTGGGCGGAAGAGCCTGAAATATTCAGGAAAAAGGAACCATCCGCCCGCAGCACACGCCGCAGGCCGTGCGCGACCTCGAGCATCCAGTCCAGATACTCGTCCTCTTCCTTCCTGTCCGGATAGCTCCGGTAGGACAGGCCGATATTGTACGGGGGAGAGGTGATGATAACATCGACTGACTCTGCCTCCATCCGCCGCAGCGCACGCAGGCAGTCCCCCCGGATAATCTGTTGCTGGCCAACCTTATACCGCTGCGCGCGTGCAGGCGGTGCTGGTTTAGCCCCGGCCCGTGCTTTCACGCACTCCGCGCCGAAGCCAGACGCCAGCTGCTGCCGTTCACACCCAGAAGGCGCTCGAACGTCCAGAGATCAGAAAATTCCGTTACGGCATCCGTCCCGGTGAGGGGCTGCCCCTGCGCATCCGTCAGCAGGCTAATCTGATCAGAAACGATGCGGACATCAATCGACGCCCCGGTGCCCACATCCAGCGGGACCAGACGCACATCTTCAATCGCCAGAGAGCGAATCGCCTTGATTTCACTCCGCTGTTTTTCACCCGCCGCCTCGCGTGCGGCAATTGCGCTCTCAAAAGACGCATAAACAGCGGGGGTCAGGCGCGTCTGCAGGGTTGCGCGGTCCCCTTCTGCAAAAGCCTTGACCACCTGCTGGAAAGAAGTCTGCACACCAGAGAGAAACTGCTGCGGTGTAAACCCGCTATCCTGCCGCTGCACATCCACCAGTAACTGGCCCACGCGCGTCCCCTGCCCCGGAATATCACAGACAACAGCTTCAACCGGCTCTGCTTTCCCGTCGATCACCTTTCCGGCGGGGTCGGCGCGCGGAGGCACAGGCATGGGAGCAGGCTGGATGCCAACGCGCTTGCCCAGCACGCTGCGCAGACGCAGTGCGAGAAACGCCGCCACAAGGGCAAAAAGAATCAGGTCGACCGGAAAATGGCCGAAAGAAAAATCCATCTGTCACACATCCATGTTCGACCAGCCCGGGCTTCAGGCGCAGCCTTATCGTTCAGGAGACCGTTCCCTTATACATAGACAAGCCCCCTGCCTGTTACAATGCGTGTGCGTTGTCTCTCTGCCCCTTGCGGAAGTGGGTCCGCTGTCCCTAACTGCTGGAACCATGATTATTCTGCGGCACTGCGAAAGCGAATTCAACCGGCTATACACCGCCACTGGGCGTGACCCCGGCCTGTCCGATCCCCCTTTGTCTGCTCAGGGCCGCGTGCATGCGCAGCGTCTGGTGCAAGAGCTTATGGGGGAAGGCATTACCCGCATCCTTGTCTCCCCCTTTACCCGGGCGCTGGAAACCGCGACCCCTCTGGCCCGTGCCCTGAACATCACGCCGGAAATCACGCCGCTGGTGCGTGAGCGCGCCATGTATTCCTGTGATGAAGGCTCCCACGCCTCCACCCTGTGTGACACATGGCCGCATCTGGATTTTGATGCGCTGGATGAAGTCTGGTGGACTGTCGCGCCGGAAAGTGACGCCATGCTGCAAAACCGCGTGCAACGCTTCCGTGGCTTTATGGCGCAGCAGCCGGATGCGGGCACAACGCTTGTGGTGTCCCACTGGTGGTTCCTGCTCGGGCTGTGCGGTGAAAGTCTGGAAAACGGGGACTGGCAGCACCTGCATCCGTAACAGACTGAGCTGTAGCCACCGGATACGAAAAACTCCGACGCGTAACGCACCGCCCCATAAAACTCGGAGCAGTCACTAAACTCTGCGGGACACTCTGAAAATCTCTTTAATGGTGTCCATCCCATTCTGGCGGTTGGCGAAGCCAGACCAGCATGCTACCGCTAAAAGCCTCAGTGTGACCTGATTAAGAAAGCGCATTTGTCCATGTCTGACTCTGACCAGCTTGCCCCGCCCGCCCTTCCGCTGGCCGTTAACCTGCAATACACGCGGGATCTGTCCTTTGAAGTGCCCGCTGGCGCAGAAATTTTTGCAACACTGCGCTCTCAGCCCAGCATTGCCGTGAACATTGATGTTCAGGCCTCCAAACTTCAGGACGATGAGTCTGTTTATGAAGTAACGCTGGCAATCAAAACCGAAGCCAAGGAAGCCCCGGAAACAGAAGGTGGTGCCGCTGGCCGCACGGTGTTTATTGCCGAACTGGCCTACGCCGCTGTTGTCACCCTGACCAACCCGCCGCAGGAGCTTGTTGAGCCGATGCTGCTGGTTGAAGTGCCGCGTCTGATCTTCCCGTATGCCCGCAACATCATCAGCGATGTCACGCGTGACGGTGGCTTCCCGCCGATCGTGCTTCAGCCGATCGACTTTGTCGCTCTGTGGCAGGCAAAGCGCGCGGAATTCCCGCAGACCGCCGGCAATGCCTGATGCTGATGGCCCGTGCCCCTGAAAAGGCATTGGCTACAGCTTAAAGCGGTTTTCTGAAAACCGGCGTTCGGGGATTCCCGGAGGCCGGTTTTTTATGCGCGGATTTTACTGCCGGGCCCTCTGCGCCACAGTCCGCCACCTCAGTCCGTCGTGATCCCCGGCCTGCCCAGAGCCGCCAGCATGGCCCGTGCATCCGGCGTCTTTGCAACGACAATCTCTGCCCATCCGGCAGCTTTCAGGACAGCGGCAGCAGCCTGTGAGATAGCAATCGCTATTGTGCGAGTCGCCTGCGCCCGGCAAGACGCAGGGAGGGCCGCAATCCAGCCAGCCGCACTTTCGGAAGAGAAGAACAGGCAGACGTTAATCCGCCCCTCCTGCAAGGCTTGCAGAACCTCCGGGGCAATCCGCCGGACCGGCCGCGCCGAGTAGGCCACGCGCCGCACAACTGTGAACCCTGCCTGCCGCAACCGGGCAGCCAGAGCCATCCCCTGCCGCGCCCCTGACAACAGCAGAACGGAGCCTTCTGCCGGGTTCTGCTTCCGGATAATCAGGGCTGCCAGAGCTTCCGCATCCCCCTGCGCGCTCTGCACAGCCGCAAATCCGGCGGCACGGGCGCGCTGCGCCGTGCGGTCTCCTACAGCGTAGAGCGGGCATGTGAGGGGGAGAGCGGCCTGCGCAGCCTGCACGGCCTGCCCGCTTGTCAGCACACAGGCGGCAAACCGGGGGGATGCCACACGCAGACAATGCTGCGTAATCAGCAGCGCCGGGGAGGCATATGCCTCCCACCCAGCGGCAGAAACAGCCTCCAGCGTTTCAGAAAGGCCCGGCTCCGGCCGCGTGACCAGCACGCCGGGCCTGCTGCCGGAGGCTGGCATCAGGCGGCCTTATTTATCTTCAAAAATATCGGCCGGGCTGTCAGTCCGCAGACTTTCACCCAGTTCCTTGCCCAGACGCGCCGCATCTTCTGGCGCACCGCTAATGGCGCGCTTGAGCAGGAAGGAGCCGTCCTCCCGCGCCACAAGGCCTGTCAGGTGCAGCTTGGGGTCTTCCCCCGCCACAACCGGAATCAGCTGCGCGTAGCCGCCAATCGGGGTCCGGCAGGAGCCATCCAGTTCAGCCAGCAGAGCGCGTTCCGCCGTAGCGACGGCGCGGGCTTCATAATCTTCAATCGCGGACAGCAGTTCGCGCAGTTCAATATCGTCCTCACGCACCGTCACCCCCACAATGCCCTGCCCGGCGGCAGGCACCATAATGGTGGGGGACAGAACCAGAGACGCACGCTCCGCCATGCCCAGACGGCGCAGGCCAGCCAGCGCCAGCAGCGTGGCGTCACACTGGCGGGCTGCCAGTTTATCGAGTCGCGTCTGCACGTTGCCACGCAGCAGGCCGAATTTCAGGTCAGGCCGCGCATGCAGCATCTGGGCCTGACGGCGTACGGACGCACAGCCCACCAGCGCGCCTTCCGGCAGGGCGGAATACGGATCATCCGGGTCTGTCGGGGACAGGTTGGGGCCGAGGATCAACGCATCCCGCGCGTCCTCACGCCGCAGCGTGCAGGCCAGCACAAGGCCGGGGGGGAGTGTGGTTTCAAGGTCCTTGAGGCTATGGACGGCAAAATCAATGCGTCCGTCAGACAGCGCCTCGTGAATTTCCTTAGCAAACAGCCCTTTCCCGCCGATTTCGGCCAGACGGCGGTTCTGCACCTGATCCCCTGTGGTGTTGATCTGATGCTCCTGAAACGCGCCCATATCCCGCAAGACGGGGCAGAAGCGCGTGAGCATGGTCAGAAAAGCACGGGTCTGGACCAGCGCGAGGGGTGAGCCTCGGGTTCCGACACGGAGGGGCAGAAGACGACGGGACGCATGCCCGGAGGTCTTTTTCTGGCGGGCCGCCGCTTCCGCCGCAACTTTCTGCAGCGCGGGCGAAGGGGCGGGCGAGGAAGGGTAGGCTGAGTCCATAAGAGTGTCTATTACCGGGAATGGAGAGAGGACAAGAAGCCATGATACCCGAAAGGTCTGAAAAACTCGCGCCCCAGAGACGCACCCCACGCGCAGCAGACCATTCCGCCCCCGGATCACATACAGAATATCAGGGCTTTGTTCCCACCACAGCACAGGGAGCCAGAGGGCTATGAAACACCAGAACCTGCCAGAAAACAGCCCCGGCACCGGACCTGTGCTGGCAATCGAATCGTCCTGTGATGAAACCGCCTGCGCCATCCTCTCCGCTGAGGGGGCGTGTCTGGCGCAAAGGGTTGTCTCGCAGGACGGCCATGCAGATTTTGGGGGCGTGGTACCGGAAATTGCCGCCCGCGCCCATCTGGCCCTCCTGCCCGGACTCGTGCAGGCCACGCTGAAGGACGCGGGCATGGCCCCGCAGGACATCGGGTTTGTGGCCGCCAGCACCGGGCCGGGGCTGATTGGCGGGCTGATTGTGGGAGCCAGTTTTGCCAAGGGGCTGGCGCTCTCGCTCGGCAAACCGTTTGTGGCCGTCAACCATGTGGAAGCCCATGCGCTGACAGCCCGCCTGCCCGGACTGGTGCCGGGGGGAGCAGCCTTCCCTTACCTGCTGCTGCTGGTGTCTGGCGGGCATTGCCAGTGCATTGCCGTGGAAGGTGTGGGCCGTTACCGCAAGCTGGGGGGCACCATTGATGATGCGGCGGGGGAAGCTTTTGATAAAGTCGCCAAAATGCTTGGCCTTGGCTGGCCGGGCGGCCCGGAACTGGAAAAGCTGGCGCAATCCGGCAACCCGAACGCTATTCCTCTGCCCCGCCCGCTGATGGGCCGTGCGGGGTGTGACTTCTCTTTTTCCGGCCTGAAAACCGCCCTGTCCCAAAAGCTCGCGCCTTATGGGCTGGAGCCTCTGCCGCATCAGTTTGCAGCAGACCTCGCCGCATCTTTCCAGCAGGCCGTGGCGGATGTCGTGGCTGACCGCGTCAGCAACGCCCTGAAAATGATGCCGGAAGCGGGCCTTCTGGTTGCCGCAGGCGGTGTAGCGGCCAACAGCGTGCTGCGGGCCCGGCTGGAAGAGGTCGCCGCTGATGCAGGCCTGCGCTTTGCCGCCCCGCCGCTGCGGCTGTGCACGGATAATGCCGTTATGGTGGGCTGGGCAGCCCTTGAAACCTGTCAGGAAGCCGCAGACCTCGGCCTGCCCCGGCCTGATGACAGCACAGTCCGCCCCCGCCCTCGCTGGCCACTGGAAGACATGGCCGCCCGTTTCGCCCCGCAAGAGAGTATTGCATGAACTACCGCCACGCCTTCCACGCCGGAAACTTTGCAGACTGTATGAAGCACGCGCTTCTGGTCTCGCTGCTCGGCCATTTTCTGCGCAAACCCAGCCCCTTTATGGTGCTGGATACCCATGCCGGGATTGGCCGGTATGACATGACCAGCGAGGAAGCCGGGAAAACACAGGAATGGAAAGAGGGCATCGGCCTGCTGGCGGAAGAAGGGCCAGACAGCCCTCTCGCCCCCTGGCTGGAACTTGTCAAAAAAGCCGGTGGCCCGCGTTATTACCCCGGCTCCCCGCTGCTGGCCTCTCTGATGCTCCGCCCGCAGGATGAACTGATCTGTTGCGAGAAGCACCCGGACGACAAACGTAAGCTCTACGGCCTGTTTACCCGCACGCCGAACGTCTTTGTGCATGAGCGCGACGGGTATGAGGCCCTCCGCGCCCTGCTGCCGCCCAAAACCGCCAAACGCGGTCTGGTGCTGATGGACCCGCCTTTTGAAGAACCCGGCGAGTTCGCGCGCCTGCTTGATGCCGTCCAGACCATCCGCACGCGCTTCCCCACCGGCATGATTGCCATCTGGTACCCCATCAAGCACCGCACGCCCGTCCGCGCCTTCCATACAGCTTTGCAGGACGCGGGCGTGCCGGATGTGCTGGCGGCTGAACTGCTGATCCGCAAACCCGTGGACCCGGACCGCCTGAATGGGGCGGGGCTGGTTGTTATCAAACCGCCTTACGGCTTTGCGGAACAGGCCTCTGCCCAGCTTGCACGCCTGAAAACCCTGCTCCATGCGGAAGACGCCACTGTGACGCAGATCACGGCAGAATAAAGCGCCATACAAAAAGGGCAGCGCATCCTGTGATGCCTGCCCTTCCAGAAAACCGCTTTTGAGGGATTAAACGCGGCTCAACCCGCAGCCTTGATGTGCTGCCAGATATCCACCACAAACCCCTGCACCCCGGCTGCCAGAATCTGCACGCCAATGCACAGCAGCACGAGGGCCGCCATCCGGCTGACAATGCGCGTGCCCGTCACCCCCAGCAGGGACACCAGCTTTTCCGAGCCGGAATAAGCCAGCCAGACAATCAGAACCACACACACCGCGGCAATGGTAATGCCGCCTTCATACGCCAGAAAAGACGCTCCCGGCGGGCTGCCTGAACCGAGCGCAATGGCAACCGCAATTGTCCCCGGCCCTACGGTAAAAGGCATGGCCAGCGGGAAAAATGCGGAATCAGACCAGTTGGGGGCCATGACGGTCTTGCCGCCCTGCAAGGCCTGCTTTTCCTTCTGGGCTTCCATGCTTTCCGGGCTTTGCAGCAGGTTCCATGCCCGCACGGCCACCACAGTGCCGCCCGCCACGCGCAGGGCGTTAACCGTAACCCCGAAAAACACCAGCACCTTACTGCCGCACCAGATAGAGACGACCATCAGCATGAAAGAGTAAAACGCGACCAGCCGGGCCAGTGCGAAAATTTCCCGCCGGGATCGGCCCGCCGTCGCCTGCGCAAAAATCAGCGCGGCTCCAAACGGGTTAACGATGGAAAACAGAGCGGGAAATGCCAGCAGGAAGGAGGTGATCGCTACACGAGCGGCCCCTCCGCTAAACAGCGAGGCAGTAAAATCAGCCGACATGCACATATCCAGCAAAACCGGCCTCTGACGAAGCCCTGCATAAAACCTTATTGCCCGGCAGGTGCCGGAGAATCTGCTCTTGTGCCCTTATAGGTGGCAAAAAATTTCGATGCGAGAGCAATATCATCCGCCGGATAGCAGAAATGCAGCCCCGTGCCATCATCGAACGGCCAGACGCTCAGCCCGATATCATCGTAAATGCGTAAAAAGGGTTTCCCCACCTGCCAGAACACGGGTTTCAGCCCGTCCTGCAACGCCAGATCCCGCATCCGCCAGATGGCAGAAACGCAATCCTGCTGCGCTCCGGCCGGGTCCCCCAGACCAACAAGAAAGGTGCCGCTGCGGCGGACGGGAATCACAGCCTCTCCGCCCTCACCGGCCACAAAACCATCCGGCTGGAGGTCCTGTATGGTCGGCAGGGCGTGATCCAGCGTGAGATATTCGGCATAGGCGGCCTCATCCCACCGGCGCACCGCAATCCGCCCCGGCCACATCAGGCGGCCGGTAACGACCAGCGCCAGCAGAACGGCCAGCGCAATGGTCCAGCGCGCCGCGCCGGATGCTGGAAAGACAAACACCATCTGCCACCAGCTTCCCGCTCCATGCCGGCTGGCCAGTGCAATCACGCAGCCAAACAGCAGCAGCAGGCTCAGCAGAGTGGAGGCGGAGAGCGGCTCACTCAGCAGGCGCGCATGGCGGTAATAGCAGGCGCGGAACGGAGCCACCAGAAACGCGGAAAGCCCGAGCATGACAGGCACCAGAACGGTATTGCCGCGCAGAAAGGTCATAACGGCCGCTGTGACCAGCAACACCAGCGTACCCCGCCATGCCAGCGTGACACGCTGGGAAAGGCCAATGCCCAGACCAATCAGCGCCACCCCCATCAGGGACAGCAGATAATTGCTGACAGACCCGGCGGCAGAGAACAGCCCGGCCTGCACCATGCCAAATTTCGGCACCGGGTCCAGCAGCACAAGGCAGATCAGCATCAGTCCGCACAGGGAGACCGTGCCTGTTGCGACGGCCACTGAGAAATCGGCCTCACTCTCCCGCACCACCTGACTGGGGCGGATTCTGACGGCTGCCGGGGTCTTCTGCTTCCGGCTTTTCTTTTTGGCCAGAGCATCATCACCGCGCAGGAACAGTTCATGCCCCGCGAACATGATCCCGGCCATAAACAGGGGGATAATGTAGTAGAACAGCCGGAAAATCAGCACGACGCCCAGAATCTGCGGCGCAGGCATATAAGGCCCGAGGGCTAACAGCATCGCGCCATCAAAAACGCCTAAGCCACCCGGCACGCTGGCAATCAGCCCCGCGGTGTAGGACGCAATGTAAATCGCCAGAAAAGACCCGTAATCGACCCCGACACCCGGCGGCAGAAGCACATAGGCAATGGCGGCCGTCGCCGCCACATCGGCTGCGGCCACAACGGTCTGCATGACGGCCATCCGGGGGGAAGGCAGATCGACCGTCCATTTACGAAACGTAAAGGTGCGCACCTTGAAGGCCATGCCGATATAGGCCAGCACCCCCACCCACAGCAGAACGCCCAGCACCGTCAGAACCGGGCCGGGGACATGGCTGCCCGCCATAGGGATAACCTGCGGCTCCCACACCAGCACGCCGCCAATCAGCACGGCGGCTCCCAGCAGATAGGTGGCGGAACAGAAGGCAATAATCTGGGCAATGGCGAACGAACTCACCCCCCAGTTGCGATACAGCCGATACCGTACAGCCGCCCCGGAAACCGCCGAAAACCCAAGATTGTGGGACAGCACATAGGAACAGAACGCCGCAAACGCCGTGCGACGAAACGAGATCTGTTTATAGCCGACCTGAATCACGGCCAGCCGGTCATAAAAAGAGAGGATGAAGTAGGATAAGAACGTGCAGCCAACCCCCAGCCAGAGCTGGTGGCCGGGAATGGCGATCATCGCCTGCTTGATATCCGCCAGACGCAGGTGGCGCAGTTCATGCTGCACCACCCCGATGGCGGCCACCATCAGCGCCAGCCCGATCAGGTGTGGCAAGTGCTTCAGCCACTTGCGCCACCCGGTTTTTTCCGGGCGGGGCTCAGGCACCTGTCCCTGTGGTGATGACGGCACGTTCTTCACCATGCAAACACTCTTCCGGCCCTTATGCCTGAGAGTCCCGCAGCAGAGCGGCCTCAATCAGGGCGACGGTTTCCGCTACGCCATACAGAGCCACAAAGCCCCCAAAACGCGGTCCTTCCTTCTGCCCCAGCAGCACCTCATACAGGCAGCCAAACCAGCTCCGCAGCGGTTCAAACGCGTGGCGCTTGCCGATTTCGAACACCAGATTCTGCAACGTCGCGGCATCGGCTGCCTCGCCCTCGTATCCGCGCAGGGCGTCTGCAAGGTCCACCAGCGCTGCGCGTTCCTGCTCCGTCGGCGCGCGGAAGGTTTTGGCCGGACGGACAAAGTCCGCATAATAGGCAATGGCATGGCTGACGAGGTGCGCCAGCATCGGGTGGCTTTCGGGGGATACGGAGGCATCATACCGGCGGATAAAGCCCCACAGCACTTCCGGCGTTTCCGCATTGGCCACGCTGGCCAGATTCAGCAGCATACCGAACGGCACCGGGCTCCCCGCATCAGTGGGAATGTGGCCTTTATGGATGAACCATGCCGGATTGGCCTTCAGGTCCGCACTGTCACTGTTGGCAGCCTGAAGCGCCTTAGCTTTTTCCACATGCGTCAGATAGTCATCCGCCGTTTTGGGGATCACATCAAAAAACAGCCGTTTGGCACGCTGCGGCTGATTGAACATGAACTGCCCGAGGCTTTCCTGCGGCGCATAGCGCAGCCATTCCTCAACGGAGAGGCCATTGCCCTTGGATTTGGAAATCTTCTGGCCGTTTTCATCCAGAAACAGCTCATAGGTCAGCCCGGCCGGAGGCGTGCCACCCAGAATACGGCAGATGCGGCCAGACAGACGCACACTGTCAATCAGGTCCTTGCCGGACATTTCATAATCCACGCCCAGAGCATACCAGCGCATGGCCCAGTCGGCCTTCCACTGCATCTTGGCGTGGCCACCCGTCACCGGGGTTTCAAATGTCTCACCCTCCGCGTCGGTCCAGCGGACGGTGCCCGCTGCGGCGTCAATGGCGTCCATTTTGACCTGCATCACCTCACCCGTGCGCGGGTGGAGCGGCAGAACCGGGGAATAGGTTGCCCGACGGTCCGGCCCCAGCGTGGGGAGAATAACCGCCAGAATTTCATCATGTACTTCCAGCACCCGCTTCAGCGCGGCATCAAACCGGCCGGACGTGTAATATGTGGTGGAAGAGGCAAATTCATATTCAAAGCCGAAGCTGTCCAGAAAACTGCACAGGCGAGCATTGTTGTGGGCGGCAAACGACTCGTGTGTGCCAAACGGGTCCGGCACGCGGGAGAGCGGCTGACCGATATATTTTTCCAGCAGGTCACGGTTCGGCACATTGTCCGGCACCTTACGCAGGGCATCCATATCGTCGGAAAACGCGAGCAGGCGCGTCGGGCGGCCTGTCAGCGCCGTGTAGGCCTGCCGCACCCAGGACGTACGCGCGACTTCACCAAACGTGCCGATATGCGGCAGGCCGGACGGACCATAGCCGGTTTCCAGCAGGGCGGGACCTGCGGCATCATCCGGTCTGGCGGCCGCACGGGCATCCACATGCTCGGCAAGTTTTCGCGCTTCCTCAAAGGGCCATGCGCGGGGAAGAACGGGTTCGGGGTTTGAGCGGTTTTCGGACATGGTGCGGAAGCTATGAACTGCACCGCTCCCGGTCAATCCAAAAACACGCACGGCTTTGCTTACCCGCACAGTTATGAGGCCATTGACCACAGGCTGCCCCCGGCTCATTTTTCCATAAGCCGCTTGCTCCCACCCAAGGGACCACGCTGAAAGGACCGGTTTTTCATGCGCCGCACCGCAGCCCTCATTCTGATCGGGAATGAGATTCTCTCCGGCCGCACCCGAGACGACAATATCCAGTTTCTGGCCACCCGGCTTGGAGAACTGGGCATCCCCCTGCGGGAAATCCGCGTTATTCCCGATATCCGGGACACGATTATTGACACCGTGACAGACCTCCGCGCCCGGTTTGATGAAGTCTTCACCACCGGCGGCATTGGCCCCACGCATGATGATATTACCGCGCCCTGCGTGGCCGAGGCGTTTGGCGTGCCGTGGGAGATCCATCCGCCGACCTTTGCGCTGCTGGAGCAGCATTTTGGCGCGGACAATTTCAATACCGCCCGCCAGCGCATGGCCAAACTGCCGCGCGGCGCAACGCCTATCTCCAATTCCGTCTCCATTGCGCCGGGCTTTACCATTGGCAATGTGCATGTGATGGCCGGGGTGCCGCGCATCATGCGCGCTATGTTTGAAGCACTCGCCCCGAGCCTGAAGCAGGGCGCGCCGGTTTTTTCCCGCACATGGCACACCACTTCCCTGTTTGAGGGCGCTCTAGCGGAAGGGCTGGAAGCCATTCAGAACAGCTTCCCCGATCTTGACCTCGGCTCCTACCCTTTCCACCGGGAAGATGGCCGCCGGGGTGTCGCACTGGTTGCCAAAGGGCAGGACACGGCGGAGGTCGAGAAAGCCGCTCAGGCCATTTATAATCTGCTCAAAGAAAAAGGCGGCGCTCCCGTGGAAGGGGAGCCACCGCCCTGAAGCCTGAATGCGTTAAGGCCTGTCCGCTCAGGACAGGTTTTCACGCCCCATGGCGAGAAACTTCTCGCGCCGCAGTTCCTTAAGCCGGGCCGGAGCCAGCGGTGTCAGGCTTTTCAGTTCCTCCGCCAGCGCATCATGCACGGAGGCCAGAGCCGCCTTCGGGTCACGCTGCGCGCCGCCCACCGGCTCAGGGATAATCCGGTCAATCAGCCCAAGGCGAGACAAATCCTGCGCGGTCAGCCGCAGCGTCTCGGCTGCCGTGCTGGCCTGCTTGGGGTCACGCCACAGGATGGAGGCACAGGCTTCCGGCGAAATGACGGAGTAGATGGCGTTTTCCAGCATCATCACCCGGTCACCCGCACCCAGCGCCACAGCCCCGCCGGACCCGCCTTCCCCAATCACAGTGGCAATCAGCGGGACCGGAGCGTCCAGACAGACCTCGATGGAGCGGGCAATGGCTTCCGCCTGCCCGCGCTGTTCGGCATCAATCCCCGGCCATGCGCCTGCGGTATCAATAAAGGTGAGAATCGGCAGGTTGAAACGGCCAGCCAGCTTCATCAGCCGCTGGGCCTTCCGGTAGCCTTCCGGGCGGGCCATGCCAAAATTGTGGGCCAGACGGGTTTCAAGGTCGGAACCACGTTCCGTGCCAATCACCACCACAGGCTGACCATCAAAGCGGCCCATGCCGCCAATAATGGCTTTATCATCCGCATACAGCCGGTCCCCCGCCAGAGGCGTGAATTCGGTCAGTAAAGCGTTGATATAGTCCTGTGTGTGCGGGCGCTGCGCGTGGCGCGCCACCTGCACCTTCTGCCAGGGTGTGAGCTTGGCATAAATGGCACGAAGATGCTTCTCCGCCTTTTCTGAAAGGCGGGCCGTTTCTTCGGCGATATTGACCCCTTCAGGGTCGGTCATTTGCCGCAGCTCGTCGATCTTGTTTTCAAGTTCGGCGACGGGCTTCTCGAAATCCAGGAACTGACGCATGGGCAAGCGGATAGCACAGCCACGCGTAAAACCAAGCCACTTCGTGCATGGCGTGTCGTTTAACCTGTTTTTTCGGCTCGCGCGGCCTGATCTGCTGCCAGCGGATGATAAGACTCCACGGCCTGTTTCAGCCGCTCGGTCTGCACATGCGTGTAGATCTGCGTGGTGGCGATATCCGCGTGGCCGAGCAGCATCTGCAAGGCCCGCAGGTCCGCCCCGTGCGCCAGCAGGTGTGTCGCAAAGGAATGACGCAGCACATGAGGAGAAAGGCGCGCAGGGTCCAGCCCGGCCTGCAAACCGACCTCATACAATATTTTGTCAAACGCCTGCCGTGTAAGCGGTCTTTTCGGGTCTCGCCCCGGAAACAGATACGGGCTGCCCTTTTGCGCATCCAGCGCATGCAAGGCCTGCGCGGCCTCCCGCGCGCTGTCGGACAGCGGCACGAGCCGCTCACGACCACCTTTCCCGCGCACTACGAGCATCTGCCGCTCACCGGCCAAAGCCTCTCTAGGCAGAGCAAGCAATTCTGAAATGCGCAGGCCGGACGCATAAAGCAGTTCCAGCGCGGCCCGGGCGACAAGTCCGCGCCGCTGCTTTGCCTCCGAGGCGTCGCGGGAGACAGCGCAGGCGTCAATGAGCGCGACAACCTCCGATTCGGAGAGAAAATGCGGCAAAGACGCCTCGGGCCGGGGGGCATCAAGATGCGCCGCAGGGTTATCCTGCCGCATCCCTTCCCTCAGCAGAAACAGATAGAACTGCCTGATACAGGACAGTCTGCGGGCCACGGTTCGGCGGGACTGCCCGCTGCGGCCCATATCCGCCATCCAGTCCGCAAGTCCGGCGGCGGTCGCATCCAGAAGAGACTCGCCACGGGCCGCGAGCGACTCCTCACAGCTAGTCAGATCCGCTGTATACGCGGCCAGCGTGTTGGGGGCGGCGGCCCGTTCAGCCGCCAGCATTTCCAGAAACAGGTCTGTGCCGCGGGCGTCCGCTGTCACGGATGCGCGGGGGATGCCGGAACAGGCGTGGGAGCTGCGGCCGGAGCAGCAGCAGGCGTGGAAGCCGGAGCCGCAACCGGAGGCTGAGCCGGGGCTGCCGGGCTTGTCACCACCGGACCGCTGGGGCCTGCGGGCACTAAAGCCGCAGCGGATGGAGCCTGCACAGCCGGGGCGGCACCTGCCGCAGGAGCCGTCTGGCCAACCGGTGTGACCGCAGCACCGGCGGGGCCTGCCGGGACCAGAGCCGCCGCCGGAGCGGCAACAGGTGCTGCGGCAAGAGCAATATCCTTATGCACAGCCTGCGGAACGGGCGGGTGTCCGGACACACCAAGGGCCGTAAAGCCCCCAACAACAGCAACAAAAATAGCGGCAGCAACCAGAAGAACCGTGCGGTTCATATGTTTTGGCTCCATAACAACAGAATAGGTACGTTCTCTCTGCTCTATGGTAAGCTGCGTTTCATGTCATCACGTATCTCGTACCCACCCCCCGACGCTGCGGAAAGTCCACCGCTTCCCCTTGATCTGGAAAGAGTGGGGCGCTGGCCTGCAACCAGCCTCCTGCCGTCCGGACGCAGCATTGTGCTCGTTGGTCTGATGGGCGCCGGTAAAACCACCATTGGCCGGCGCCTCGCGACGCGCCTCGGCCTCCCCTTTGTTGATGCTGACGTAGAAATTGAGCGCGCTGCGGGCTGCTCCATTGCCGATGTGTTCCGCCTGTATGGTGAGGCCGCCTTCCGTGATGGAGAACGGCGCGTGATTCGCCGCCTGCTGGAAGGCCCCCCAATGGTGCTGGCCACCGGAGGCGGCGCGTTCATGAACGCCAGCACCCGCGCCCTGGTGCGTGCCCGCGCCATGTCCGTCTGGCTGCGCTGCCCGCTGCCGGTGCTGCTGCGCCGCGTGCAGGGCCGGACGCATCGTCCCCTTTTAAATGAAGCTTCTCCACGGGATGTGCTGGCGCGCCTCATGACGATCCGCCACCCCATCTACGCCGAAGCCGATGTGATTGTTGATTGCGGAGACCACAACGTGGACCACAGTACGACGAGAGTGATTGAAAGTCTGGCGCTCTCCCGCAGGCCGGTGCGCCTGCCCGTTGCCCTTGATCATGCCGCCTATGATGTGGTGATCGGCACCAATCTGATCAGCCGGGCCGGTGCCCTGCTGGCGCCGGTGCTGCCGCAGAAGAAAGTCATCATTATTACAGATGAGACTGTGGCCGCCCTCTATCTGCCCGCACTGGAAGACTCCCTGCGGGAGACCGGCATTGCCTTCCGGGCCCTGACCGTCCCGCCCGGAGAACAGTCAAAGAACCTGAAAACCTACGAACATCTGGTTGATGCGATTCTGGAAGAAGGCGTGGAACGCCGCACCACCATCATCGCGCTGGGCGGCGGCGTGGTGGGGGACCTCGCGGGGTTTGTTGCGGCCTCCACCCTGCGTGGCCTGCCTTTTGTACAGATCCCGACCACGTTGCTCTCTCAGGTAGATTCGTCCGTAGGCGGCAAAACCGGCATCAACACGCGCTGGGGCAAGAATCTGCTCGGCGCGTTTCATCAGCCGCTTTGCGTTCTGGCGGACGTCTCCGCTCTCAGCACGCTGCCTCAGCGTGAACTGATTGCCGGGTATGCGGAAATTGTGAAATCCGGCCTGATCGGGGACCCGGAACTGTTCGCATGGTGTGAGAAAAACGGAGACTCCGTTCTTGCCGCAGACCCGGACACGCTGACGGAAGCCGTGCGGCAGGCCTGCGCCTTCAAGGCACGGGTTGTCGCGGCGGATGAACGGGAGGCTCAGGCCAGCGGTGGCCGGGCGCTGCTCAACCTCGGCCATACCTTCGGGCACGCGCTGGAGGCCGAGCTTGGGTACGATGGCCGCCTGCTGCATGGAGAGGGCGTTTCCATCGGGCTGAAACTGGCGTTTGCGCTCTCGGTAAAACTGGGGGTCTGCGCGCCGGAAGATCTGGCGCGTGTTGAAGCGCATCTGCGCGCGCTCAAAATGCCTGCAAGTATTGGTGACCTGCCATACTGCTTCCGC
Source organism: Acetobacter persici (assembly GCF_018256955.1). Lineage (NCBI taxonomy): Bacteria > Pseudomonadati > Pseudomonadota > Alphaproteobacteria > Acetobacterales > Acetobacteraceae > Acetobacter > Acetobacter persici. The sequence goes on along the minus strand of NZ_JAERKU010000002.1, from coordinate 330,849 downwards.
GTAGCAGACCTGATGGCCCATATGCAGCGCGACAAGAAAATGCAGGACGGGCGCCTGTCTTTTGTGCTCGCGCACGGAATCGGAAAAGCCTTTACCAGCAGGGATGTACCGGCCGAAATGGTACGGGATGTTCTGATTGAAGATGGCTGCAAAGCCTAGAAAACCGCCATTTATGCGGTGGGGATGTCCGGCCTGTAACACCCCGCCGCAATTCCGCCTTATTCAGACCGGAGACAGGCGCGGCATTTGCAACTGGCAATGTTGAATGCAAGCAGTCTTGAGCTGAATAGTTGAAAAGGCAGCAGAAGAATTTTTGGGTACCGAAATGAACTGTTGCAAATAAAACACGGTTATGGCTTCTAATCACCAAGAGCACGAAGCTGCGGGTTTCTATTTGGGAACCGATCGTTTTATACGGCTTTAGGCATCTTGCTGGCACTGACCGCTGAATGGTTGGCGGCAGAGTCGAACAGATGAAAATAATTGAGGACGAAAAAATGCGTCTCCGCACGGCGTTACTCGCAACGACATTGATGGCAGCGGCTCCGGCGGCCGCATTCGCCACCACGATCACAGGCCCTTATGTTGATCTGGGCGGTGGTTACAACCTGGTGCAGAACCAGCACGCTCACACTTCCGGTTTTGCCGGCGGTGCTGACAGTGCTCAGAACACCTCTGCTTCTCAGTTCCGTCACCATGACGGCTTCACCGGCTTCGGTGCATTCGGCTGGGGCTTCGGCAACGGCCTGCGCGCTGAGATCGAAGGGGTATACAACTACTCCCAGATCAACCACCAGGGCGGCACGAAGGTTCCGGGCAGCACCCGTGGCAGCGACCAGTCCTACGGCGGTTTCATCAACGTGCTGTATGACATCGACCTGAAGCAGTTCGGTATCGATGCACCCGTCACCCCGTTTGTTGGTGTTGGTGCAGGTTACCTGTGGCAGCATTACAACCCGACGACCACCAACTTCAGCAACGGCAACGTCAGCCGTCTGGGTGGCACGAACGGTGGCTTCGCTTACCAGGGTATCGTCGGTGCTGCATACGACACGGGCATCCCGGGCTTCCAGGTGACCACGGAATACCGCATGATCGGTCAGCCGGGCTCCTTCTCTGACGGTGCTTTCACGTCTACCGCTTCCTATGCAAACGGTAACCGTGGTCGTGGCAACACGAACTTCGATCACCGCTTCAACCACCAGTTCATCCTGGGCCTGCGTTATGCGTTCGATACGGCTCCGCCGCCGCCGCCGCCGGCTCCGGTTGTAGCAGCTCCGGCTCCGCTGCCGGCTCGCTCCTACCTGGTGTTCTTCGACTGGGATAAGTCTGTCCTGACGTCCCGCGCTCGCCAGATCGTGGCAGAAGCTGCTCAGGCTTCCACCCACGTTCAGACGACCCGCATCGAAGTTAACGGCTACACCGATAACTCCGCTGCTCACCCGGGTCCGCGCGGTGAAAAGTACAACCTGGGCCTGTCCCTGCGTCGTGCTAACAGCGTGAAGGCTGAACTGATCCGTGACGGCGTGCCGGCCACCGCGATCGACATCCACGGCTATGGTGAATCCAAGCCGCTGGTGCCGACCGGCCCGAACACCCGTGAGCCTCAGAACCGTCGCGTGGAAATCATCCTCCACTAATCGACCGGTTCTTGTGATCGGAAAAAGGGGTACCTTCGGGTGCCCCTTTTTTTTGCTCCGTTTCCCTGCCTCGCCTGAGGAATTCTGTCGCGTGACTCCCTCCCCATCCCCTGCTCCGCCCCGACCTGATACCACTGCGCCGGTTGCCCCAGATGCATCCCGCGCCAAGCTCCTGCGCCTGTTCAAATTCGCCACGGTCGGCGGGCTTGGTCTGGTCTGGGATTCGGGCACAGTCTATGCGCTGCGCCCCCTTATCGGGCTGACGGCTGCAACGCTCGTGGCCTATTTTGTGGCAGCGACCCTCAACTGGATGCTCAACCGTCTCTGGACATTCAAAGGCGCCGGGCAGCATGACCATCCGGTGCTGCAATGGCTGCGGTTCCTGCTGGCCAACAGCCTTGGGTTTCTGCTCAACCGCGGCACGGTTTACACCCTGTTCTACACGGTGCCGCTGTGCGTTGCGTATCCGGTGCTGGCACTGGCCGCAGGCTCTCTGGCAGGCATGTTCGCCAACTTCAACCTCAGTCAGAAAATGGTTTTCCGGGAAAAGCCCCCAGCCTCCGTGCAGGATCTGGCGGAAAGCGCCATCGCTTTTCCTGCGTCACCCAAAAACCCCAGCCCGGAGCCATAACGCGCTCTTCACCCCGCCCCGCGTGCTAACCCCTTTCAGAGCCGCGCCGTGTGCGCTACATCTGGCAGCGGGTTAAAGAAGCTTTTCCGCTTTTTGCCTGGCCGTGAGGACTTTTCCTGCGTCAGCCCCTTCCGGAATTCTCCGCAGAAGCGTGCTGGTAAGGGAGATCACGCGCCCAACCAGTTTCAGGACCGTCTGCCTCACGCCATGCTCACAACAAACGATATCCGCACCACCTTTCTGGAGTATTTTGCCGGACAAGGGCATCAGATCGTGCCCTCATCGTCACTGGTGCCGCGCAATGACCCCACCCTGCTGTTCACCAATGCGGGCATGGTGCAGTTCAAGAACGTCTTTACCGGGCAGGAAACCCGCCCCTACTCCCGCGCAACCACCGCGCAGAAGGTCGTTCGGGCTGGCGGCAAGCATAACGATCTGGATAACGTGGGCTACACGGCCCGCCATCACACCTTTTTTGAGATGATGGGCAATTTCTCCTTCGGGGATTATTTCAAACCTGAAGCGATTGAGCTGGCCTGGACTCTCATCACCCGCAACTTCGCCCTGCCCAAGGAAAAGCTGCTCGTCACCGTCTATTCGGAAGATGAAGAAGCCGCTGGCCTGTGGCGCTCCATTGCGGGGCTGGACGATAGCCGGATTATCCGCATCCCCACGTCAGACAATTTCTGGCGGATGGGCGATACCGGCCCCTGCGGCCCCTGCTCTGAAATTTTCTATGATCACGGCCCGGACGTTCCCGGTGGCCCGCCCGGCTCCCCGGATGAAGACGGGGACCGGTTTGTCGAGATCTGGAATCTGGTCTTCATGCAGTTTTTTGAAGATCCGCCGGGTGTGCGCTCCCCGCTGCCGCGCCCGTCCATTGATACCGGCATGGGGCTGGAACGCTTTGCCGCCATCATGCAGGGCAAGCGCGACAACTATGATACCGACACGTTTATCGCCCTGATTCAGGCCTCTGCCGAGGTGACGCATCAGGCGGCTGATGGCCCCTTCAAGTCCAGCCACCGCGTTGTGGCCGACCATCTGCGCTCTGCCGCCTTCCTGATTGCCGATGGCGTCCTGCCCTCCAAGGATGGCCGTGGGTACGTCCTGCGCCGCATCATGCGTCGCGCCATGCGCCACCTGCATATGATGGGCACAAAGGAGCCGGTTTTCTATAAACTGCTCCCGGCACTTATCCAGCAGATGGGCGGCGCATATCCGGAACTGGTGCAGGGTGAAGCCCTGATCCGTGAGACCATGCGCAATGAGGAAGAACGCTTCAAAGCCATGCTGGACCGTGGTCTGGGCCTGCTGGAAGAAGAAACGTCCAAACTGTCCAGCGGTGCGGCTCTGCCGGGTGATGTTGCGTTCCGCCTGTATGACACGTTCGGCTTCCCGCTGGACCTCACGCAGGATGCCCTGCGCGGCAGCGGCCACACCGTAGACGTCGCCGGGTTTGACAGCGCAATGAACGAGCAGCGCCAGCGCGCCCGTGCCGCATGGGTTGGTTCTGGTGATACCGCGATGGAAACCGTCTGGTTTGAAGCACGGGATAAGTTCGGGGCCTCCGAATTCCTCGGCTACACCACGGAACAGGCAGATGGTGAGGTTCAGGCCGTTATCGCCAGCAACAGCTTTATCAAGGAAGCCGGTGTGGGCACGGAAGTTGCCGTGCTGCTCAACCAGACGCCTTTCTATGGAGAAAGCGGCGGTCAGGCCGGGGATACCGGCTTCCTGACGGCTTCCGGCCTGCGCGTTGCCATTACAGACACGCAGAAAAAAGCGGGCGACCTGATTGTACATTACGGCACCGTGACAGAGGGCACTCTCCGCCCCGGTCAGGCCGTAACCGCGACAGTGGATCATGACCGCCGCTCCGCCATCCGGGCGCACCATTCCGCAACGCATCTGCTGCATGAAGCCCTGCGCCGTAAACTTGGTGACCATGTTGCCCAGAAGGGCAGCCTGAACAGCCCGGACCGTCTGCGCTTTGACGTCAGCCAGCCCCGCCCGATCACGCCGGAAGAACTGGCGGAAATTGAGGCCGAAGTGAACCGCCGGGTGCGTGAGAACTCAAAGGTCGTAACCCGCTCCATGACGCCGGAACAGGCCGTGGAAGAAGGGGCTATGGCCCTGTTTGGTGAAAAATACGGGGATGAAGTCCGTGTTGTCTCCATGGGTGGCCCGGATGAAAACAAGGCTGCATGGTCTCTGGAACTCTGCGGCGGCACGCATGTGGACCGCACCGGGGATATCGGCCATTTCCGCATCACGTCTGAAAGCGGTGTGTCCGCAGGTGTGCGGCGTATTGAAGCCGTGGCTGGCACGGCGGCGGAAGCGCTTTCCATCGCCAGTGAGCAGCGCCTGACTCAGATGGCCGCGATGCTGAAAGTTGGCGTGGCGGAAGCCCCGGAGCGCCTTGCTCTGCTGCTGGAAGAACGCCGCGCTATGGAACGGCAGATTTCTGCCCTTCAGCGCAAGCTGGCGGCTGGCTCTGTTGAATCCGCCGGTGTGGAGCAGGTGGGTGCTGCCCGTCTGGCCACCCGCAATGTGGGGGAAACCGCCCCGCGTGAACTCAAGGGGCTGGCAGAAACCATCCTCAAGCAAGGCAATGCGGATGTGGTGGTGCTGATTTCCACCGCTGATGGCAAAGGCAGCGTTGTGGCTGCCGTAGCCCCGGCTCTGACTGAAAAAGTGGACGCGGTCGCCCTTGTCCGGGCTGCCAGCGTTGCCATGGGCGGCAAAGGTGGCGGGGGGCGTCGCGATATGGCGCAGGCCGGTGGCCCGGACGCCGGTGCCGCCGATGCCGCTTTTGCTGCCGTGCGGGAAACTCTGGCCGGTCTGGTCTGATCCGTCTCCGGCGCAGGGGAACGTCTGGCACGCTCCCCTGTTTTCTTCCCACACTCCGGCCTTTTGTATGAGGACCCACCTATGTCCCTGATCGACTCTTTCAAGCTGGTTCTCGCACCGCCTCACCCGGAAGCAAAACCCTTCCTGCTGGCCTCTGGTGCGACAACGCTGATCACCCGTTTTCTGGGCAAAAAGCTCTCCTGCCCGCTGCTGCGCCATGCCGGCACGGCCAGCGGTCTGTTTTTTGGCTTCTGCCTGTATTTTTTCCGGGACCCGGAACGCACGACCCCGGCCCGCAGCGATGTTGCTGTCGCCCCGGCGGATGGCCGCGTTGTCTCCGTTGAAAAAATTGCTCCCCCGGCCGAACTGGGCATGGGCACCGCCCCGGTCTGGCGCATTGCCACATTCCTTTCGGTGCTGGATGTGCATATCAACCGCATGCCTGCCGCTGGCACAGTGACACGCATTGCCTATCACCCCGGCCAGTTTCTGAACGCCAGCCTTGATAAGGCGTCTGAGCTGAACGAGCGTAATGCCCTCAGCCTGACCCTGCCGGATGGCCGGATGATTGCCGTGGTGCAGATTGCCGGCCTGATTGCCCGCCGCATTGTGTGCAGCGTGTCTGAAGGCACGAAAATGGAAGCCGGGGAACGCTTCGGGCTGATCCGCTTTGGCTCCCGCACAGACCTGTATCTGCCGCCGGGCGTGGAACCGCTGGTATCCGTCGGTCAGACCATGGTGGGTGGTGAAACCGTGATGGCGCGCCTCTGATCCCGTGACAGATCCGCAGACCACACCGCAGCTTCCGGCTGCGCCTCCGCCTCAGGCTCCGCTTTCCGCGCGCGGGTTGCGCCGCAAACGGCTGCGCAAACGGGTGCGGACCAAAATCCGTGGCCCGTCCTTCAACCGGCTGATCCCTAACATCCTCACCATGCTGGGGCTGTGTTCCGGTCTGACAGGCATGCGCTTTGCTGTTGAAGGGCGCTTTCAGGCTGCCGGGGTGGCGCTGCTGCTGTCTGCCTTTATTGATGGTCTGGACGGACGCATTGCGCGTCTGCTGCGGGGCTCAACACGGTTTGGTGCGGAGTTTGACAGCCTTTCAGATTTTGTCTGCTTTGGTGTTGCGCCTTCCTTCCTGCTGTTTTTCTGGGCGTTGCAGGATGGCGGGCGCTACGCTTTTCTGCCCTGCCTGATGTTTACAGTCTGTATGGCGCTGCGTCTGGCGCGCTTTAACGCGACGCTGGATGGTGAGGAAGAAAAGCCGAAATACGCCAGCAACTTCTTTACCGGCGTCCCGGCCCCTGCCGGGGCGGGACTGGCGCTGTTCCCGCTCTTTCTGGGGCTGGAAGCGCAAAAGCTGGATATAGACTGGCTCTACCGGCTGACCCGGCTGCCCTGGCTGCCTGCTTTTACGCTGATCAGCACGGCGTTTCTGCTCGTCTCAACGCTGCGGGTCTGGTCCTTCAAGAATTTTAAGGTTCCCGCGCAGTATGTGCTGCCGGTCATGCTGGGCACAGGCGCTTATACCGCTGTGCTGGTGGCAGACCCGTGGGCCGCTCTGGCTGCGGCAGGTGTGATCTATATGATCCTGCTGCCCATGAGCCATCTGAGCTTCCTCAAGCTGAAAAAAGCTGCGGAAGATCTTCAGGAAGATGTTGAGGAAGACCCCGCAGCCTGACTGTTCTGAGCAGGCTGCGCCCGCTGCCCGAACAGGGAACAGAGTCCGTCCAGCACCTGCTGGGGGGACGGCGGGCAGCCCGGAATATGCAGGTCTACCGTAGCCTTACGGTCCAGACCGCCCAGAACCGCATAGTTTTCTGGAAAAATGCCGCCATCTACGGCGCACCCGCCCACACAAATCAGCCCTTTGGGCTTTGGCATGGCCTGCCATGCAGCTTCCAGCACGGGCGCCATGGTGCGCGTCAGCGGGCCAGTCACCAGTAGCACATCTGCTGATGCCGGGGACGGCACAAAACCAAACCCCGCACCTTGCATGTCATACGGGCCAGCCGCCAGAGCCTGTAGCTCCATACCACAGCCGCCACAGCCGCCCGTATCCACATGGAACAGCAGCAGCGGCCAGCGTGGCCCGACGGGCTTGAGGCGTGCCCCACCCTGCCGGAACGCGGCATCAAATACTGCGCGGATCAGCCCCATGACTGCACACCCTTTCTGTCCTGTTCTCTAGCCATCAAGTGCTGCTGCATTTACCCCGAGGGACTGGCGTAAAAGAGGCAGATCGGCCAGATCCTGCCCCGGCAAAGCGGCCTCAAATACCGTGAGGGCCGCGGGGGCCGGATCATGCACAAACACCTGCGCCACCCTGCCAGCCTGTAGACGCACCCAGTACTGGACGGTGCCCCACGGGCCTTCCGTCATGCCCAGCCCTTCTCCATCTTCAACGCTCAGATCTATCCGCCCGCCCGCCGTCAGCCCCAGCCGGGGGCCAGCCTCGCCCAGCATCCGCAAGCTTTCACCCACTTCATCCAGCAGGATCAGGGCACGATCTTCCGCCGTGCCACCCTGCCGCCCGGCCGTCAGCCGCCAGAGGGCGTGATAGGCACGCTGAGTGCGCCGCCCGTCACAATCCCGGCCACTGGCCCGCGCAACCGGGCCGTCGAGCCCAACCCGATCCAGCAGAGCAGGGGCGACCGGACCTACCCCGCTCAGACGGACAGAAAGTGCGGGATATGTCCGCCAGAGGCTTGCCAGACCCGGATAAATTTCTTCCCCCAGCTTTGCCAGACTGGTGCACATATCGCCCAGAGCAGTCGCCTCGTGCAGGCTGGTCCCGCCGGGCACGCAATGGTCCATCAGCAGGCGTGACCCGATAACCGGGGCGGACTGCGCCAGAATTTTTTCACGGAACCACGCACAGCGGGAGGCCACCACCAGCGCCCCTGCCCCGCGCGCCAGCCCAGCCAGCGTGTGCAGATGCAGCAAAATCCGCTCCAGTTCCAGCAGCACCACGCGGATCAGAGAGGCTTCCGGCCCCAGCTTACTGCCGCAGGCGGCCTCAACCGCCTGACAGAATGCCGCCTGATGCGCAACAGAACGGCCTGCGGCCACACGCCCGCTCAGACGGCAGGCCTCCTCCAGCCGACTGTTCCGCCAGCGCGCGGCCAGCCCGCGATGCGCGTAGCCGGATACGGTTTCCGCCGCCAGAATGGTGTCACCAGAAACGGCCATCGCCACATGCAGCGGCGTCTCCATCCGGCCCGCCGCAGGCCCTGCGCCAGCCATAACTCCACCCGCCGCCAGCAACGCCTCTGACGGCTGAAAACTGATCTGCCCCTTATGCCCGCCTGCCGGACCGGGGGCAGACGCAAGCGGTGCCGTGGCTGACCAGACATCATGATCCACCAGCGGACGCACATCCACCGCCCACATGGCTTCCGCCCCATACAGGTCATACGCCATGCGCTCATACACAGCAGAGACAGGCCGGGCGGGGGAAAGAGCTGGATAACGCCCGTCTTCCAGCGCCAGCGTCGCGGCCAGCGGCTGGGTGGGAGAAGGCATGAACAGCGCATGCACATCCGTTCCGTCACACCACAGCCCGGCAAAAGGCAACGTATCCTGGCCAAGAGCCGTGACCATGTCCCGCCAGCCAAATTCATCCAGCCGGAAACGCCATGGGGTTTCCGTCTCCTTGCCAGCGTAGATCAGGCTTACAGCATCCATCAGAACGCTCCCAGCATCATGGCCAGCGGCACCAGAAACCCGGTCAGCACCAGCACGGAACACGCGACCCGGCCCGCGGCATCGTCAGGCCAGAGATCCTGCGTGAACCCTTCCACCGGCACCGAGCGCACGACCGCACACAAAATCCCGGCAACCGTCAGCACCGTGATACTCCATGACCAGTCACTCAGCATGGACAGCAGCAGCAGGCAGCCCACAAACGGCGCACCCGGCGGGAAACAGGCCAGCGCCCGCGCCGCCCATGCGCGACCAAACCGGTTGCCCCCGGCCAGACACCAGCCGCACAGAAACAGCAGGGCCGCCACATCCGCCCCGGCTCCCACCGCAATCAGCGCCAGAGCTGAGGGAAACGTGCGGAACAGGCGCTGCCCCTCATCAGACCTGCCAGCACAGGCCGTCAGCCAGACAGAGGCAAGACCTGCCGCGACCAGAGCCGTTTCAAACGCTTCCCCTCCATGCGCGCGCATCCGCATGGAGAGCAGCAGGGCCGCCCCGGCAAATGGCAGAAAAAGATAAGTGTCATTTTCCTCACGCCAGGACTGCCCGAAGGGAGTGAGACCCGCGAGCATGACAAGCCCGCACGCCATCATCAGCCCCGCCGGTGCGGAGCCTGAAGGCAACAGCAGACCCGACAGAATAAGAAAAATCCCGACAGACCCGGTGCGCACCAGCGCCCAGCCTGCCCGCGCCTGCCCGGCAGGGCGGCTGAACACAAACACGCCATATGCCAGTGCGGCCTCCAGAATCCCAAGCCCGATAATCGGGTCCGGCGTGACACAGGCAAGCCCCGTCAGAGCCGTGGAAATATGCGGCAGCCCCCGCAACAGGCGATCCTGCACGGTGCCGTTTTCCATCACCGTCAACAGCAGGCCGAACGCAAGCATCACTCGCCCGGCCCGCTGGACCGGATCATCATCCCATCCTTCAGCGGCGGCGCTGGTCGCGGGGAACAGGAACACCGCCACTGCCAGCGCGCAACCAGCCCCGGCCATCCAGATGGCAATCTCGCGACTGCGCGGCGTGGGGGCCGCCATGACAAGAGCCGCCCCCAGCAAGGGCCATGCAAAGGCCAGAGCGGCCAGAAAAACAGGAACGGTCATGCGTCCCTCCCGCGCTCGGTCAGGTAGCCTCTCAGCCAGACGTCCCGCGCGATCATCTCCGGCGTGCGCGGCACAGGGCTGGGCTCCCCGGACTCTGGTTGCCCAGACCCGGCTTCAGGCTCAGTGTCAGAAGAGGCTGTTCCAGCCGTTTTTTCAGACTGGTCCGCAACAGGCCTGTCGGGCTTTGTGGCCTCCTTCGGTTCATCCGCTTCCTCGCCCGGAGAGGCCGCTTCCAACAGGCCTGCCTCTGCTTCGGCCCGTTCTTCTGATTCGGCGTGCGGTTCGGGGCTGATGGCCTGCGTATGCTCTCCATCCTGCGCCTCTTCAGGGGCAGCATCAGTGCCGGAAAACGCAGCCTCTGCATCCAGAACCGCGCTGCTCTTTGATATGCTCTCTGGCACACTCTCTTGCACGCTCTGTGGCCGCACTGTTGCCGGTGGGGCGGCATGTGACTCTGTTGCCGCCTCGGGAGAGGCTGCGTTCCGGTCTGCCCGGACAGGTCGGGGCAGAGGGTCTTCATCCTCAGCAGCGGCTTCGGCCTCGGTCCAGATACGAGGTGCCACCACAGCTTCCGGGCCCAGCCCGCGCGGTTCCGGGCCGGGCGCATCCACATCCCCTACCTCAAACCCGCTGGCGCGGGCGGACGGGCGGTCTGCCCCGGTCCCGCTTTGTGCAGGCGCCACGGCAACCCGCAGCATCACGCGATGCACGCACATGCCGCCCAGCAGCGCCACCACACAGCCCGCCAGTGCGGTGACCCCTACCACCATGACCTGATTTTCAATCACGCCGGACAGCATGACGCCATCCACACACACCAGCAGCCCAGCCCATTGCCAGACCATGGCCTGACGGCAGGTCACGGCCACCAGTCCCGCCAATGCCACACATAACCCGGCAGGCAGATACGCTGCTCCGGCATGCCCCGGCGCAGCCTCACCCATGGCGGCGGGCGTGCCGGTTGTCAGTTGCAGAATAACCATTAGCCCCAGTGCGAGAAACGGCACGACCGGGCCGGTACGCTCCCGCGCACCATCATCCTGATACCGGCTGACAAACCAGACCGGCAGCACAGACAACAGCACCACACAGGCCGCCCCAAACTCCTGCAACGGGCCTTGCGCGTCCACCAGCATGGCCACCGCCGTCACCACGCCCAGCGCTGGTAGAAAGCCCATCCCGCGGGCCACAACACAGAGCGCCAGTAGCGGCGCGAGAATAACAGCCAGCGTCATGGTGTTGCGTCCTCAGTCCGCCAGGCAGAGTCCTGATCCTCCTGCGCAGAGGCGGTTTTATCCTGCACCTGCGCGCCGGACTGCGCCGGAGACGCCACCTGCCACGCCAGAAGCCCCAGCAGAAACACCGCAGCCAGACGCACCCGCGCCCGGCGCGGGAACGCCAGCACCATAAGCTGCGTGCCCGCCAGTAAAAGGGCCGCAACGCTCAGCTTTGCCACCCACAACGCCCCTCCCGCGAGGCATTGCGCAAGCCACGGCTCCACGCTGCTTTCACCCGGCAGGGCAAGGCTGCCCGCCCACGCCACATCTCCGGCCAGCGTGATCCATACCAGTTGCACACAATCCGTCGCCAGCATCCATAACGCCCGGTCCGCGCCGGAAAGCTGGCAGGGCATTTCTTCCCCCGCCTGCTGACCTTTCCATGCTGTCACCACAAAGAGCGCGACACCCATCAGCACAAAAGGAGCACCCTCCGCCACAGGGGAAAGCTGACGCAGATGCCCCAGAAAAACCGAGAAATCCTGCCCGCCCGCCATGACCAGAACCGGCACGAGTGCGGGCAAAAGCAACCCCTCCGCCAGCAAAGCCGCACAGCCCGCCAGAGAGGACGCACCGCCCTGCACCACCAGCGGCAGGCCCAGCAACAGCGAGGCCCCGATCAGCGCAGCACACAGCAAAAAGAAACCCGGTGCGGGAAACCCGGCCGGAACCAGCGTGAAAACCGGCGTCATGCAGGCGGCAAACACGGCCAGAACCAGAGCCCCCCGGCACGCCAGACTGCTCAGCCCGTCCCCACGCTGCCGCAGGCCCGCCCTGCGGAACTGATGATGAATTTCCTGCCAGCGTCCCCCAGCAGGGAAGCGGCGTTCACCCGTGAGGCGGCCCGCCAGACGATTGACCCACCCGGTAAAGAACGGTGCGGCCAGAACAACCAGAACAGTTTGCAACGCCAAGGCCAGCAGGCACGCAAAAGACCAGCCCCATGTGAGATCATGTGTCATTTTGCAGCAAACAGCCCCAGCAGAAGCCCGGCCCCCAGAAACAGCAGGATAAGAACCATGCCCTGCGCCTCACACCATGCCACGATTCTGAACAGCACAGCCTGAAGATAACGCGCCCCGGCCCCGGTTTTCTCAACCACCGGCCAGCTGGACGGCGTCTGCCCATCTGCACCCAGCAGCATCCCCAGAGCCGCCCAGACAGCAGGCATCGGCACACTGGAGGGTTCTGCCGCCACCTCCTCCGGCTCCGAAGTCGCCAGATAAGGCGCGCCGTCCCGCCAGACGGCCGCACCTGAAATGGCCGGACGCAGCGGGAACACCTTAAACACCCGCCCCAGCCCGGCGGCCCCGGCACCACATACGCCCAGAGCCAGCAGGGCATACGCTGGCGTTAAAGAAAGATCCGACCCGGGAAACTGCACATGGGCCAGGATTTTCCAGCTAAAATCGCGCGGCGTATTCCCGGCAAACAGATGATCCACCAGCGCCAGCCAGCCACCGGGCAGCACCGTGACAAGCGCCGCACACCCAACGCAGATCCACGCCGGAAGCAGAAGAACACTGCTGAGAGACGGAGCCTCGCCCACCGGACCAGCGCTCTGCTTTACAGACCTGCCAGAAGCAGGCTGCTGCCGCACAAATGCAGCAAACCCCACCCGCAGCAACCCCACCGTGCCCAGCGCCATAATGCAGGCCGCCCCGGCCAGAACCAGCAGCAGGCACAGAGCCTGCGCGGGATGCGTATGGGCCGCCGCGACCTCACCCGCGCTCAGCAGGCACCAGAACACTGAAAAGCCCCCGAGCGGTGGCACCGCAGAGAGCAGAAGAAGGCTTGCGCCCAGAGCGCCCCGTGCGCCACGGGCCTGCGCCACGGCACTGCCGGGGCTGAACAGCCCCCCTTCCTGCCGTGCAAGCCAGAGGGCCGCCAGCAGCGCCAGAAACGGTGCACCTGTTGCCAGAAGTGTTGCTGTGCGAAACAACTCACCGCCTTTAACAGAGGCCGCCAGAGCCAGTGTCAGCATCACCACCAGCCCGCCATAGCCTGCGCTGGCCACACCGGCCAGAATACCACTGGCGGCCGGGCTCCGCACAGCCTGCACAGCGCCCCAGAGTGCGACCGCCCCGCCACTGACAATCAGCAAGCCCTGCTGCACCGGGGGCAGAACGCCCACTTCCGCCAGCAGACGCCCGAGCAGGAACAGGCCAATCCCGGCAGGGAGAACCGCCTCCGGGCCTTTCTGCGAGGAAACCGCCCAGCCCAGCAGCAGAACCATCAGACATAATGCAGGGGGAGAAAGCGGGCTATCCGCCGGAATGCAGGCCGGGATCACCGCAAAAGGCAGGCACACACCCTGCCGCCCCCGGTCCGCCAGCAGCACCAGCGCTGTCCCGGCCAGAAGCCCGAACACCAGAGGAGACAACGCTAAAAACGCCAGTCCGGTCAGCGCACAGGCCAGACCACGCTGCCCCGTTCCCATCAGGCCGCCGGTAAAGGCCAGCAGCACCAGCATGGGCAAAGCCGGTCCATCCATACCAAACACCGGGAACCAGCTCACGCCGCCTTCCAGCCTGCACACAGCCCCTACCAGCACCAGCAGGCCAAGGCCGCCCCAGACCCCGGCCAGAATTTCAGATCGCCACGGCGCGCACTGCCGTAGCAGACGGTCCGGCACCACTGCCAGAACCCCCGCCACCACAAACAGCACGAACAAACTGCACAGAACAAAAGACGTGAAAATGGAACTCTGGCTCCAGACGTAATTTAAAGACCGGCGGATAACACCATGGGCGCGGTTTTGTGGCAACGCCCGGCCCGGAAGGCAAGGCCATCCGCCAGAGATTTCCCGTTATATCTCCGGCCTGTATGTGGCGTTTTTAGGGGGCGTGTCGCCGTTCTGTGCCGAGACCTCTTCCGAGGGGCAAAGTATTTTCCTCAACCAGGGGCGGCGTGCCTGTACAGGCAAGGCTGTCCCGGAAAACAGATCTTTGACCGCCTCAACCAGCATCAGGCTCCCCAGCCCCGGTGAGAGGACTTTACCCGCAATATCCGAACGGCGGCCACGCCGCACACTGGCGCAGGCCTGCCGGGCCGGTAGAAACAGCGCTTCATCCCGCCGCTCAGGGAACAGCATGGCATGGCCGAGCGTGGCGCGCAGGCTGGTGCGGGAACAGGCAACATCCTGAGCGAACGGCGTATCTTTCTGCCGGAACCGCCCGCCGAGCTTACTGGGCAGAATCAGCAGCATCCGCCCGTCATCCTTCAGCACCCGGCCAGCCGCCCGCAGCAGAGGCACCATCTGATCCGCCTCCCGGCACGCATGCACCAGCACAATGCGATCAAACGTCCCGTCATCAAACGGCAGGGCGTACGGGTCCACAAGGCACTCACGCTCCGGGGCTTTCTCCCGGAACGGTTCAGGAGCCGACGCGCTGGCAGAATGTGGAGAAAAACCGGCATTGCTGGAAAAGTCAGGCCGGTGCTCCGGTGTCCGGGCGGAAATACAGAGCGCGCCCCGCCCCCGCCATGCCGCCAGATACGGCCCGGCATAGCCAAGCCCCAGCACACGCTGGCCGCGCAGATCCGGCCAGAACCAGTGCAGGCGCTCACGTAGCAGGGCAGCACAGGTCTGGCCCTCATGGGTTTGATAAAAGGCATCTGCCGAGGGAGGAATGGCCTTATGCATCACTGATGTGTACCATGATATCTCTGTTCTGCGATATCCCTGTCCCGCGCTGCCGTTGCGCACGGCAGGCTGACAGGTTTCCACGTGCCAGCCGTACCAGATGTTTCTACAGACTGCCTCTTTTCAAACGCTGTTCAGGAAGAATTGCCGCATGTCTCTTCAAACCCGCGCCATTCCGGTTTTGTCAGACAATTATAGCTGGCTCCTGCGGGACACAGCCACCGGCTGCACCGCCATTGTAGACCCCGGAGAAGCCGCCCCGATTGAGGCTGTTCTGGAGGAAACCGGTAGCAGGCTGGATCTGATTCTGCTCACGCATCACCATGCCGACCATGTAGGCGGTACGGATGCCCTCCGCGCCCGCTATAATGCCCGCGTGGCTGGTCCGGTATCGGAACAGGCGCGCATGCCTGCGCTGGACATCCCGATGCATGACAAGGACACACTGGCTGTTGGCCAGTCTGAAGGCCGGGTGCTAGCCGTGCCGGGCCATACGCTGGGCCATATCAGCTATTATTTTGCAGACCCGCCAACCCTGTTCTGCGGGGATACGCTGTTCAGTCTGGGGTGTGGCCGTCTGTTTGAAGGAACAGCAGAGCAGCTTTTTACAAGCCTCAAGCGCTTTGCCCCGCTGCCGGATGAAACCCTTGTCTGCTGCGGCCATGAATATACTGAAGGAAACTGCGCCTTCGCTCTCCACGCAGAGCCAGACAACGCAGCTCTGAAAGCGCGCATCGCTGAAGTCAAACGTCTGCGCGCGGTAGGTCAGGCTACAGTGCCCTCCACTCTTGGAGAAGAACGCGCCACAAACCCGTTCCTGCGCGCCCCAGACGTGCCAACCCTCGCCAGATTACGGCGGGAGAAAGATACATTCTAACGTGCAGGCCGCCACATTCGCTACCGTGGCGGCACACGTAGCCCCCAAGGCCCCGACAGGACCTGATGATTCAATCTTTTAAGAGCCTGACAGTCGCTACAGACCCTCGCCCCTCACAATCAGGGTGGACCGGCTCAGGGTGTGCCAGCCCCGGACAGAGATGCTCCATGCAACGTCGCCAGCACGGATAACAGCGGGACCCCCGCGAATTGCACGGCCCCGTCTCTCACCTGCAAGGGCACACTGAGCGGACCTTCCGTGCCGCCCGTGCGCGCCTCAAGCTGATCTGTCAGGCGGGACAGAAGGGCCATCTGAGCCGGGCTGAGCGTTTTATCCTGCTGCAAGCGCGCCAGAAAAGGTCGCCAGGCGCTCAGGGTCAGCCATGTTTCCCCCAATGGTGCGCCGCCGGGAGCCATAACCAGCCGCCCAGACCATGAAACCCCTAGCCCCCGCCAGCGTCCGGCCAGATGCTGCACCAGAATCTCCGTATACTCTGCTGGCCCTGCGGACTGAGATGCATCCGCCGGTTGTGGCAGCAGGGCAGCATCGCCCGCAAAAGAACCGGAAGACGCTGAGGGGGCTGAGGGTGTCGCATCTGCGGTATCCCACAAGGCTGCAAGTCTGTCGGCTGGGCCGGGAATGGCGACAGCCCCCTGCACAGCGTCCACAGACTCTGCCCATGGCGCCACCACAGCACGCTGCGCCGTGAATGACAGGGCAAGAGCGCTGGCCTGCGTCGTCGCATGGCTATTCCAGACAAGTGTCCCGCTCACGCCGCGCGCCGTAACCGGATGCGCCTCCGCTGCCCCTCTTTGTGGCACCAGATGCAGAAAGTCTGTGCTGAACCGCACGGCACCGGTCTGCGCCGCGCGTAACGGCAGAGAAATTCGGAGCGGTGCGCCATCTGTGCGAAGCAGCAGAGCACCTTGCCGGGCCATTCCAGAGCCTTGGGCTGGCAGGGAGGCAAAAGCCTGCCCCCCCTCCAGCGTGCCCTGCACGGTCAACGGGTGCCAGAGTGCCAGTTCCAGCGACGCCTGGCGAACAGCGTAAGACAGACCGGCACCGCCAGACACCCCCGCGCACGTCACCCGCACAGCCTCCAGCACAACCCGCGCCCGGAACGGCCAGCCTGCATGTTTTCTGGTCTGAGACACCACCAAACACCCGCCAGACGGCTCTGCATCAGTGTTATGTGCTGCACCAGACTGCGCTGCATCTCCCTTTCGTCCTGCAAATCTGTTCAGACCGGGATCATAACCTGCACGGATACTGGCACCGCCACCAGTTCCCACATGCAACAGACGCTGTTCCAGAAGCCGGATGCCACCCCACCACAGCGCAGTTTGCACCACCAGACCGGTCGCACAGCCGCAGCCCAGCCAGAGGGCAACCTTCCGCACTCAGAAGCGCCCCAGTTTGGTATATCCCAGTTTCTGCACCAGCCTTTGCAGAATACGGCGCGGGCGGGTGGCTGGGTGTTTGCGCAAAACAACATCACAATACATGTAGTCCTGAAGCGCAAAAATGACCATTTCCCAGCCGTGACGCAGCATGAATTCATGCGCAGCCTGAATCACGCCATACGGGCCTCCGCCATCCGCCATGATGTAATCATTCAGGATCAGCAGGCCGGTATGGGGTTTCAGCTTGCGTTCACAGATTTCCAGATCCCGCACCACAGCCTGATAATTATGGTCAGCATCGAGATAAATCACGTCCACACCCTTGTCGGGCAGATGTTCCAGCATGACGCCGCTATCACCAGCCAGAACCTTTACCTGCCCACGGGCGATGTCTTCCGCAAAGCGGGATTCATAAAAAGCCTGCTGGGTTTTATGAGCGAACATTTCCGCCGATGGCCGCCCCCAGACCTCCGGCAGTTCATGCACATTAAAAATATCCAGCGCGTAAAACAGGCGCGGCTCGCAGATATCCAGAATTTTCTTTGAAAAATCACCCGTCATCACCCCCACTTCCGCAATCACGGCATGCCGGGGCAGGAGTGGCAGAATATCATCCCGGTTTGGCAGAAGCCGGGCATTCCGCAGCAGGAAGGGCGGAAGCTGTGCTGCGGGCATCATCTGAGGCATGAAAAACTCTGGTTGAGCGAAGAACAGAGCGACCTTACCAGACTTTCATGTCTTCTTGAATACAGGCCTGCGCCCCGTGTCTCTGCGCCTGAAGACCAGTCGGGTCCGGCAGATTTTTTAGACAAACAGGGATTTCGTCCACATGAACTGCTGCGTAAAGCAGACTGCCGCGCGTAGAATTATGTCGTAAACATGACAGTTTTCAGACACATAGTCATAAAAATTTAAATTTTGAAATGTCTTTATTTTTTAAGGGTTTTCTTGTTTTTCAATAAAAATCACCTATTCCACCCCATCAGTATTGGCCGCAGGCTTTACTGGAATACGGCAGGAAATACTGCGATTTACCTCAGCACACTCCAGACACAGCCCATCCCATCCACAAAGTTATCCACAGGATTGTCTGACTTATCCCCCTGAGGACACACCCTGCCCCTCAATCGTCCGGTCCTGTGCTGCAAACGCCTGTTCCAGCCCACGCCAGCTCGTTTCAATCTCACCCAGCAGAAGCTTTCTGTTCGCCGGAGCCAGCGGTGCGCCTATGGCAACATGCAGCACGCCCGAACGCTTCAGGAAGGCATTCCGCCCCCAGAACAGGCCGGAATTGGTGGCGACCGGCACAACCGGCAGTCTGGCATGTGCTGCCATGGCTGCAATGCCGGGTTTAAGCGGTACATGCTCTCCGGGCGTTGTGCGTGTACCTTCAGGGAAAATGATAATCTGCTTGCCTGCTTCGACCGCCTTTTCAGTCTCCCGCAGCAGGGCGCGCATGGCTTTGGCCCCGGCTGCGCGCTCAATAGGCATCATGCCCGCCAGAATGAGCATCGGCCCAAGCAGCGGAATGCGGCGCAGCTCCCCCTTCATCACATAGGAGGGATACGGCACAAGCAACATCCAGATCAGCGTATCAAACGCGGACTGATGCTGGGAGGCTATCAGCAGCGGACCGCCCCCCGTCTGCGCCAGATTTTCCAGCCCGGTAATCCGCACTTCCACGCCGCAGATATCGCGGAACAGCATGAGCACCAGCCGGCTCCACAGCTTGGCATAAGGCAGCGCCAGCCTTTTGGCGAACCAGCGGATGGGAAAGGCCCCCACCCCCATCAGCAGGGTCAGCACAAAGGCCAGAACATTGAACAGGATGGAGCGAAGCAAAGCCATGAGCGAGCCAGACCAGCGAAATTCAGAAGGATAAACTGCCCTGTGGAGACCAGAAAACAGCCTGTCTTGCAAGCTATGCCACAGCTTTCCACACGAAGGATGCGGGTTACGGCTGGCCTGCCTGCCTCCCACCCTGTATAGAAACCCTCGATTTTGATCAGGAAGCAGGACAATCATGACCGATTACAAGGTTAAAGACCTTTCGCTCGCTGAGTGGGGCCGCAAGGAAATTTCCATTGCCGAAGGCGAAATGCCCGGCCTGATGGCGCTCCGTGAGGAATACGGCGCCAGCCAGCCGCTGAAGGGCGCACGCATTGCGGGCTGCCTGCACATGACCATCCAGACCGCGGTGCTGATTGAAACCCTGACGGCTCTGGGTGCCACGGTGCGCTGGTCTTCCTGCAACATCTTCTCCACGCAGGATCAGGCTGCGGCTGCCATTGCTGCGGCTGGCATCCCCGTGTTCGCATGGAAAGGCCTGACGGAAGACGAATTCAACTGGTGCATTGAGCAGACCATTCAGGGCCCGGATGGCTGGACCCCGAACATGATTCTGGATGATGGCGGTGACCTCACCGTTATGATGCATGACAAGTTCCCGGAACTGCTGAAGAACGTGAAGGGCCTGTCTGAAGAAACGACAACAGGCGTGCATCGCCTGTGGGAAATGCAGAAAAAAGGCACGCTGAAGGTTCCGGCCATCAACGTGAATGACAGCGTTACCAAGTCCAAGTTCGACAACCTGTACGGCTGCCGTGAAAGCCTTGTGGACGCCATCCGCCGTGGTACGGACGTGATGATGGCCGGTAAGGTTGCCGTTGTGGCTGGCTATGGTGACGTGGGTAAAGGCTCTGCGGCCTCCCTGCGCAACGCAGGCTGCCGCGTGCTGGTGACGGAAGTTGACCCGATCTGCGCCCTTCAGGCCGCCATGGAAGGCTATGAAGTCGTCACCATGGAAGAAGCTGCTCCCCGTGGCGACATCTTCGTGACGGCAACCGGCAACGTGGACGTCATCACGCTGGACCACATGCGCGCCATGAAGCACCGCGCGATTGTCTGCAATATCGGCCACTTCGACTCTGAAATTCAGATCGGTGCCCTGCGCAACTTCACGTGGGACAACATCAAGCCGCAGGTGGACGAAGTTGTGTTCCCCGATGGCAAGCGCCTGATCATCCTGTCCGAAGGCCGTCTGGTGAACCTTGGCAACGCCACGGGCCACCCGTCCTTCGTGATGTCTGCCTCCTTCACCAACCAGACGCTGGCCCAGATCGAACTGTGGACTGCGCCGGAAGGTAAGTACGAAGCCAAAGTCTACACCCTGCCCAAAAAGCTGGATGAAAAAGTGGCCTTCCTGCACCTTGCCAAGGTTGGCGCGCATCTGAGCAAAATGTCTCAGAAGCAGGCTGACTATATCGACGTGCCGGTCAACGGCCCGTTCAAGCACGAAGAATACCGCTACTAAAACGACCCGGAGCAGACCGGCGGCCCTCAGCTTTTCTGGCTGGCCGCTGTGTCTCCTCCGCACCGCATGGCCCTGCTCTGCCTATCTGGCAGGCAGGGAATGCTCCCCCGATATGCAAAACCTTCATCATCATTCTTTGCAACCATCCCTATTGGTGTATTGTTTGTAAGAAGATGGTTCAGCCCGCCAGCACACTTCCCGTGTGTGCGGCTGGACATTGTCTGCTGCAAAAGGACTTTTGAAATGAGCATTTTCGGCACAATTCTTTCCTCCATTTTCCACCACGCCAATGCGGCTACGCCGTCCGCCGCTCCGGCTGGCGCGCCCGCCACGCAGGCTGCTGCTCCGGCAACCCCGGCAGATGCCGCGGCCGCCGCTCCGGCTGCTCCGGTGGATATTGATGCCGTCCTGACGGGTCTGGCTGCCCAGAACGGCCAGAACCTGAACTGGAAAGAGTCCATTGTGGACCTGCTGAAGCTGCTGGGGCTGGACAGCTCTCTGGATGCCCGCAAGAAGCTGGCCGCAGAACTGGGCTACACGGGCAGCACGGATGATTCCGCAGCCATGAACATCTGGCTGATCAAGGAAGTGCGCGCCAAACTGGCTGCCAACGGCGGCAAGGTTCCTGCTGGCCTGTAAGCCTTACAGTCCGGATGGAAACAAAAGGGGCGTGCGGGGAGAAACCTCGCACGCCCCTTTTTTATAAAGCGTTCATAAAGAGCTTTTTTTAAGTGCCCTTTTGTGCGCATCCGCTCCTGTATGCGCCTCCATCTGGCGGCCTGTCAGTCAGATCTGACGGACAGCGCCACGCCCTCCCTCAGCTATGCGTCTGCTGCGCCGGATGCCGGGCCGGGGGTTTGTTCTCGCTGATCGTCACCTGAGCCAGATCAGGCATGCTGGCACTATCCACCACAATCACGGCTGAGCCTGCCAGCGGGGTCGCTACCCGGTCAGGCCGCAGAAGAGCACGGAAGCGGTTATCAATCACCGCCATCTGCTCGTCTTCCACATCAATCAGACCATGTTTGTCGATAAACACATTCAGGGACGATGGGATACGGATACAGCCTTCAGACGCCACATGGCCAAGGCGGCTTTCCAGATAGACAGGGTCAGTTGCGTGCATTTCCAGCCGGATCTGGCCTTTTTCACGCGGGACAGGCAGCCAGCCTTTTTCAGCCCATTGCCAGCCGAAATCCCACACACGCATGCCCTTGGTGCCGTTCCCCATAATGCCGTTCTCGTTTTTGGTACCCAGCGCCCGGTAGCCGAGAATATCCGCCGTGTTGATAAACACGCCGGTTGGGGTGATGTAATAGAATTTGCGGCCAGTTGTCCCCGTGGAGACTTTGGTACTGCCAATCACCTGCCAGTCTGACTGGCCCGGCAGAGCCAGCATCAGGCACATACGCTGCACGGCGGGGTTGCGGTCTACCACTAGCACAACCTGCGGGCGATCCAGTGGGAAAGACGCCTGCTGAATCTGCTCCTTCGCCAAAGCAATCCACGCCGCTTTCTGGGCGGAGGACACTTTGAGCGCCACCGGCACTTCATGCCGGAAGGCGCTGTTCAGCCGCGTGGCTTCCGCGCGGGCGTCTTCTTCATTCAGAACAGGGATTTCCGGCAGGGGTGGTGCTTCTTTCAGCACCGGTTCCGCCGGAGTGAGCGGAGGGGACGGAGCCCCTTCCTGATCAGCCTGTGCGGGCTGACCACCCGCCTGCCCGACTGGCGGTGCAGAAACAGCCTGAGCCGCCCCGGTAGCACACGCAAGTCCCGGCACAAGGAGCAAACTGCCGGCAATAAAAAGGAGTGTCGGACCCTTTGCCCCTGACATACCACGTCTCTCCTGCCCTAATTAGCAGGAGAGATTATGGCACCCCTTCCCGCAGGAGGGAAATTGTCAAATATTGATGGACCGGTTGTCCGCACCCAGAGCTGCTTCCTTCACGGCTTCGCTCAGCGTCGGGTGAGCATGGCACACACGACCGATATCCTCGGCAGACGCACCAAATTCAATGGCCATCGTTGCTTCGGCAATCAGTTCACCCGCGCACGGACCAATAATGTGCACGCCCAGAACGCGGTCTGTTTTCTCACAGGCCAGCACTTTAACGAATCCGTCCGTCATGCCCAGCGCCCGCGCACGGCCATTAGCCATGAAGGGGAATTTGCCGGTTTTGTAGGTCGTGCCTTTTTCCTTAAGCTGCTCTTCCGTAAAGCCGACGGACGCCACTTCCGGCCATGTGTAGATCACGCCCGGAATGGCGTCATAATTCACATGCCCGGCCTGACCGGCCAGAATTTCAGCCAGAGCCACGCCTTCTTCTTCTGCTTTGTGTGCCAGCATCGGTCCGGCAATCACGTCCCCAATGGCGTAAATGCCCGGAACATTGGTAGCAAAATGGGCGTCCGTTACAACGCGGCCGCGTTTGTCCAGCTCAATGCCAGCCTCTTCCAGCCCCATGCCCTTGCTGGCAGCCGTGCGGCCAACAGCCAGAAGCACAATGTCTGCCTCCAGCGTTTCCACCGCGCCACCAGCAGCGGGTTCGACGCTCAGCACGACGCCTTTTTTGGTTTTTTCTGCTTTGGTCACCTTATGGCCCAGCTTGAGCTTAAAGCCCTGCTTAACCAGCAGTTTCTGGAACTGGGACGCCACCTCGTTATCCGTGCCCGGCACCAGACGGTTCAGATACTCAATCACCGTGACCTCAGCGCCAAGACGCTGCCACACGCTGCCCAGTTCCAGACCAATCACGCCACCGCCGATCACCACCAGACGCTTCGGCACTTCAGAAAGCTCCAGCGCGCCGGTTGAGGTCACGATGGTTTTTTCATCCACCTCAATGCCCGGCAGGTTTGCACTGTCACTGCCGCTGGCGATGATGATGTGTTTTGCCGTGACCGGCTTGCCGTCAACCGAAAGGCGGCCCGTGCCTTCTACCTTGCCGTGGCCTTTGAGCCAGGTGATGCCGTTTTTCTTGAAGAGGTATTCAACCCCTTTCACGTTGGCGCCTACAATCTCAGCCTTGCGGGCCTGCATGCGGGCCAGATCCAGCTTCACGCTGTCAATCACCACACCATGCGCTGCAAAATCATGGCCTGCGGCATGGTAGTTTTCAGAAGACTGCAACAGCGCCTTGGACGGAATACAACCCACATTCAGGCAGGTGCCGCCCAGTGTGGCGCGTTTTTCCACGCAGGCTACCTTAAAGCCAAGCTGTGCGGCGCGAATGGCACACACATAGCCACCGGGGCCAGCGCCAATCACCACAACATCATAATCCGTCTGCGCGGGGGCTTCTGCCTGCGGTGCGGCGGCTGCCGGTTTCGCCGCAGCCGGGGCCGCAGCAGGTTTTTCAGCTTTATCCGCCGGGGCAGACTTGGCCTGTGCCGGGGCGGATGCCCCGGCAGCGCCCTGCTCCAGTGTGGCCAGCACGGCCCCTACAGCAACTTCATCCCCTTCCGCAACGGCATGCGCCGCCAGCCGACCATCTGCCGGAGCAGGCACTTCCACGCTCACTTTATCGGTTTCCAGCTCAACAACCGGCTCGTCCGCTTTCACAGCGTCGCCCGGCTGCTTGAGCCATTTCCCGATAGTAGCGGTGGTGACACTTTCTCCAAGGGACGGAACCTTGATTTCAATCGGCATGGCTTTGCTCTCGTTTACGTTCAGGGGCAGAAAAAGAAAAAGGCTGGCTGAGGTTTTTCAGCCAGCCCCCATCACTCTCAGACGTCAATCAGAAGACGGCGGGGGTCTTCCACATTCTGCTTGATGCGGACAAGGAAGCTGACAGCCTCTTTGCCGTCCACAATGCGATGATCATAAGACAGCGCAATATACATCATCGGGCGGATAACCACCTGTCCGTTCACGGCCACCGGACGTTCCTGAATGGAGTGCATGCCCAGAATACCGGACTGCGGCGCATTCAGAATGGGCGTGGACAGCAGGGAGCCGTAAATCCCGCCATTGGTGATGGAGAAGGTGCCGCCAGCCAGATCATCAATCTTGAGCGTGCCTTCCCGCGCGGCCTTCCCGAAGCCTGCAATGGTTTTTTCAATTTCCGCATAGTTCAGCGTGTCGGCATTTTTGATCACCGGCACGACCAGCCCGTTGGGGCCACCCACGGCAATTCCGAGATTGACGAAGTCGCGATAGATCACGTCATCGCCGTCAATTTCAGCGTTAATCGCCGGGAATTCCTTCAGTGCGGCAATCACAGCGCGGGAGAAGATGGACATAAAGCCCAGCTTCACACCATGCTTTTTCACAAATGCGTCCTGATATTCCTTCCGCAGCGCCATAGCTTCGGACAGATCAACCTCGTTAAAGGTCGTCAGGATGGCAGCCGTATTCTGCGCGTCTTTCAGGCGACGGGCGATGGTGCGGCGCAGGCGCGTCATCTTCACGCGTTCTTCACGCGGGTCATCATTACGGGCGGGTTTGGGGGCGGCAGGGGCCTGAGCCACCGGCGGCTGGGACAGGAAGCCCAGAACATCGCCTTTGGTAATCCGGCCATCTTTCCCCGTGCCAGACCCAACCTGTTCCGCGCTCAGGCCGTTTTCCGCCATGATCTTGCGGGCTGCAGGCAGGGCGGCAGCGGCATCGACAGACGGCGCAGCCGCCGGAGCCGCTTTAGCAGCAGGGGCAGGAGCAGCCGGAGCTGCGGCGGGGGCTTCTTTCTTTTCAGCCGGGGCTGCCTTGGCAGCCGGTTTTGCAGCGCCAGCGCCACCGGGCTCCAGTGTGGTCAGCAGGGCGCCAACTTCCACTTCATCCCCCACCTTGGCCACTTCCGCGCCCAGCACACCCGCCTGCGGTGCCGGAACTTCCACGCTCACCTTGTCGGTTTCAAGCTCAACAATCGGCTCATCAGCGGCCACGGTATCTCCGGCTTTTTTCAGCCATTTTGCCACCGTGGCGGTTGTTACGCTTTCACCCAGTGTCGGCACCTTGATTTCGACTGACATCCTATATCCCCATTTCCTTCAAACACTCCCCGGCAGAAACGTCTCTTTTTGCAGATCTGCCGGGCTGTCATGCCTGCCATTTCCGGGCAGGCGGTCTTTTCAGATGGTCTGTTTTCAGTCCGTTTTCTTCAAACCCAAGGCCCTTTCCACAAGGTTCGCCTGCTCTGCCGCATGGATGCGCGCCAGACCTGTTGCCGGGCTGGCAGCCGCGGCACGGCCCACATAACGCGGGCGGCCCGCCTTATGCTGCGCGGCCTGAAGCGCATTTTCAATCCGGCGATCAACAAAATGCCACGCCCCGCCATTTTCCGTTTCTTCCTGGCACCAGATCACCTCGGCTTCAGGATAACGCTTCAGCTCGGCGGCGAGGGCTGCTTCCGGGAACGGGTAGAGTTGTTCCAGACGCAGGATGGCAACGTCCTTCAGTGTGTTTTCCCGGCGTGCGGCCAGCAGATCATAATAGACCTTGCCAGAGCAGATCACGACGCGCCTGATCTGCGCATCGGCCACCAGGCCATCGTCCTGCGGGTCATTCACATCCGCCAGCACTGGCTGGAAGCGTGTCCCCGGCCCGAAGTCGGACAGGGCGGAAATGGCCAGCTTGTGGCGGAGCAGAGATTTCGGCTCCATCACAATCAGGGGTTTACGGTAATCCAGCTTCAACTGGCGGCGCAGCGCATGGAAGTAGTTGGCCGGGGTTGTGATGTTGCACACAAACATATTGTCTTCAGCGCAAAGCTGGAGATACCGCTCAAGCCGTGCGGAAGAATGTTCCGGTCCCTGCCCTTCGTACCCATGCGGCAGCAGCATGACCAGACCGGACATCCGCAGCCATTTGGTTTCACCCGAGGCAATAAACTGGTCGATAATCACCTGTGCGCAGTTAGCAAAGTCGCCAAACTGCGCTTCCCACAGCACCAGCGTTTTGGGGTTGCGCAGGGAGTAGCCATACTCAAAACCCAGCACGCCATATTCTGAAAGGAATGAGTTCCAGATTTCAATTTTGGCCTGCTCACCATCAATATGGTTCAGCGGTGTGAAGGGGGTCTGGTTGGTCTGGTCAATCAGTGTTGCATGACGCTGGCTGAACGTGCCGCGCTGGCAATCTTCACCAGACAGACGCACACGGTGTTTTTCCAGCAGCAGCGAACCAAAGCCCAGAGCCTCACCCGTAGCCCAGTCAAACCCTTCCCCGGAGGAGAACATCCCGGCTTTTGCTTTAAGCTGGCGTGCGATTTTGGAATTGAGGTCAAAATCACCCGGAACCTGCGTTATGGCAGAACCAATTTTCTGGAGCGTTTCAACCGCCACACCCGTTTCCGGATAAGCAGATTCCACTTTACCGGTTGTGGGGGCAATCAGCCCGGCCCAGCCGCCTTCAAGCCAGTCCGCCTTGTTCACCTTATAGGATTGTGCGGCCTTGTAGTCTTCATCCAGTTTCTGGAAGAAGGCATCCCACTGGCTCTTCACATCCTCATCTGTCACAACACCAGCCTGCACAAGGCGTTTTGCATAAAGCGTATGCGGCGTTTCATGCTCGGCAATGGCTTTATACATCACGGGCTGCGTGAAGGCAGGTTCATCCGTTTCATTGTGCCCGTGGCGACGGTAGCAGACGATATCCAGCACAATGTCACTGGCAAAAGCCTGCCGGTAATCCTGCGCCAGACGAGAGACGTAAATCACCGCCTCGGCATCATCACCGTTGACATGCAGGACCGGGGCTTCAATCGCTTTGGCAACGTCCGTGCCGTAAATACCGGAGTGGCCGTTTTTCGGGTCCGTCGTGAAGCCGACCTGATTGTTCACCACCATATGGATGGTGCCGCCCGTGCGGTAACCGGGAAGCTGGGACATAGAGAGTGTTTCATACACCACCCCTTGCCCGGCAAAGGCAGCATCCCCGTGGATGACAATGCCCATATGGCTCCCGCGGGTTTCCGTATCCCCGCTATCATCCTGAATGGCGCGCACCTTGCCGCACACCACAGGGTCCACTGCTTCCAGATGGGACGGGTTGGGTTGCAGGGAGATATGGACGGACTTTCCGCCCACTTCCACATCCGTGGAGGAGCCGAGATGGTATTTCACATCCCCTGAACCCGCCACATCATCCGGTTTGAAAGACCCACCGGCAAATTCATTGAAGATCGCCACATACGGTTTGCGGACCACGTTCACCAGCGTGTTCAGACGCCCGCGATGCGCCATGCCGATGGTGACAGAAGTGACGCCCTGTGCAGCGGCCTGATCAATAATGGCGTGCAGGGAGGGAATG
Source organism: Acetobacter persici (assembly GCF_018256955.1). Taxonomy (NCBI): domain Bacteria; kingdom Pseudomonadati; phylum Pseudomonadota; class Alphaproteobacteria; order Acetobacterales; family Acetobacteraceae; genus Acetobacter; species Acetobacter persici. The sequence continues at coordinate 303,158 of NZ_JAERKU010000002.1, read as the reverse complement.
GAAATTTCCCCGCCCTCAAGGCCAAAGCGCTTCGCGCCGACGTAGCGTTTCTGGCAGAAGGATTCAAAACCTTCCGCTTCCGTCAGGTTTTTCAGGATGGCTTTCTGCTCATCTACCGTCACGGTCTGGCGCCACTGGTCGCCTTCCAGACGGTTGCGGAGCCAGTCGCGCTGTTCGGCATTGCGGGCATACACATATTCCGCGCCGATTGTGTCGCAATAGACGGCCCGGAGTGCCTCCACCACTTCACTGACTTTGGCCGTGGTGCGGCCTTTCAGCAGCGGCGCCATGAGGGAACCGATATAGACTTCGCGGCCCAGATCTTTCTGTGCAAAGCCGTAGGTCGCCGGGTCCAGTTCCGGTGTGGCGTGCGGCACGCGGAGGCCCAGCGGGTCCAGCCGGGCTTCCTGATGCCCGTAAACGCGGAAGGCGCGGATCAGCCGGGCAATGGCCAGACTGTCCGTGGCGGCCAGTCCGCCTGCAGCACTGCCTGCTCCGCCTTTAGCCGGAGCAGCAGGCTCTTCCCCCGTGATGATGGACGGGCGTGGCGCCCAGGAGGCCCCCACGGCGTCTTTCAGCACTGCGGCTTCATCATCATCCAGAGAGCCAAAAAGCGTATCGAATGAGGGGTCAACGCTTTTGGGGTCCTGCGCCCAGCGGGCATACAGGTCCGCCAGATACGCGATATTTGCTCCGTTGAGCGCGGTTGTCAGCACGTCTGAAGCTGCCATGATCAGAGTCCTCCCTGCTGCCGGGCAAGCCCGTTCTGGCAGCCAGCGGTTGTGTTAGTCCCGAACGTAAGCCGGATCATTGTTCTTTCACCCTGCGCTGTGGCGCAGGGTGCCCTGCCCGCATAGTCTGAATTCCGTGAGGCTGGAGGCGTTCCCGCCCTCAGCCGCTCTGATGATTTTGCTAGACCGCGCCAGAAGCGCCGACAAGAGAGCCGGCTGTCACGGTGTGGAGAGGCGGTGCGCGGCCTGCGCGGCAGCGGCTCCACGGGCCAGCCAGCTTTCACTTCCCATCTCAGCGAGGCGTGATGCCGTACGGGCAAATGCGTCCGACCCTTCCCCTGTGGTAAAAAGCTGGTCAGGGGCCGCCGCGGCTGAGGCAAAAAGCAGGTTTCCGTTATCGTAGAGCGCATCCACAAGGGTGATAAACCGGCGGGCAAGATTGGCTTCATCCTGCCCCATGCAGGGAATTGCCTCGATAATGACCACCGGGAAGCGCCGGGCCAGCGCCAGATAATCATTCGGGCCGCGCGGCGTGCCACACAAAGATTTGAAATCGAACCGTGCAACGGAACCGGCGGCCTGATCCACCTCAAACGTGCGTCCACTGAATTCCAGCGTCACCGGAGCAGCCTCCTGCCCCTCCGCATAGCGGGCAAAAATGCTGTCCAGTCTGGCCCGAGCCTGTGCATCTGCGGGAACCAGCCATGTCTCCCGGTCCTGCAGCCGCCCGCGCCGGTAATCCCGCGGGGAGTCCAGTTCCACCGTATCCAGCTCCCGCCGGATGATGGCGATAAACGGTTTAAAGGCATCCGCGCCGGGGCGGTTCTGGAAGAGTTCTCCCGGCTCGGTATTAGAAGTGGAGACAATCACCACACCCTGAGCGAACAGGGCCTCAAACAGCCGCCCCAGAATCATGGCGTCCGCAATGTCATTGACCTGAAATTCATCAAAGCACAGCAACTGCGCGCGCGCCGCAATAGCCGCCGCCAGCGGCGGGATGGGGTCCGCCATGCCGGGGTTGGCGGCTTTCAGCGCGTGCAACTTCTGATGCACATCCTGCATGAAGCGCAGGAAGTGGATGCGCTCTTTTTTCTGCACAGGCGCGCAGCTGAAAAACAGGTCCATCACCATGGTTTTGCCACGGCCAACCCGCCCGACAATATAAAGCCCACGCGGACGCGGCGGCGGAGCCTGCGGCTTCAGCCTGCGTGCAAGCCCCGCCAGCAGGCCGCCTTTTGCAGGGGCAGCCGGGGGCGGCATGGTAGCCAGCTCACGCCAGAGCTGGTCCAGCCGCTCCACCACGCGGGCCTGATCCGGGTCACTATTCAGCTCACCGGAAGCAATCCGCTCCCGATAAAGAGCCAGAGGTCCCCGCCCGGTAAAAGACGAGGCCTCGTCCTTATTGATATACGTCATAACTATAGGCGGATAGCTGGGAGATATCCCTCTCCGCAAGGGGAAGACGCTCTCGTAACTGTGTCGTGACAGACTCCGGGTGGCAGGCGGCACTCTTGCTCAGCCTTTTTCCAATCAGGAGCAGGACTTATGGACTGGAACGCCTACCGCACTCACCTGGGCGCAAACACAAAAGTATTGGCCCAGCTTTCCCCCAACACGTTACAGGGGTTGCAGACTCTTGAAACCGTGCCCGCTGCCAACAAACATCTGGACGCCAAGACGCGGGAGCTGATCGCGCTGGCCGTGGCCGTCACCACCCGGTGCGATGGCTGCATTTCCGTCCATACCGTTGCCGCCAAAAAAGCCGGTGCGACAAAGGAAGAAATTGCAGAGGCCCTTGGCGTGGCGGTTGCCCTCAATGCCGGTGCGGCTCTGGTCTATTCCACCCGCGTGCTGGATGCGTTTGAAAACCAGCCCTCCTAATCCCCTCTTTTTACGCAAAGAGTATAAGGCCACCTAGCCCGGCTGGTTTATTCCTCCGGGGCCAGCGGCAGAGTGGGCATGCCGTGGCCGCCGGGCTTCATCACCCACAGGCGTGCGCCCCGCACCGCGCGGTCTGACACAACGCGCACGCCTTCAGGCCCCAGAAAGAGAGCCTGTGCGCCGTCCCGCCACGCCGTAAAACGATCAAAACCACGCACACCGGGGCAGGACTGGCGCAACGGCGCTGCGCTGATAACCAGATCCATCCCCGCGCACAGCGAGTCGGGCAAGAGCGCCATGCCGTCTGATTTATCCCTTACCCGGAGCAGCACGGCGCGTCCTTTCAGGTTCAGCAGGCAGACATCAGGCTCTCCATCCTGCCCGCACGCCAGCGCGCCATCCTGTGTTGCGTCTCCCTCCGCCGGAAAAGGCTGTATGGGCAAGGCGAACGCCTGCTGCCATGCGGCGCGCACCAGATACGCATCCCGCGACTGCCCGCCCACCAGCACCTGACGCCCGTCCCGCACCGCCATCAGCCCCCCATCCGGGCTAATAAGCAGATCCGGCTGCGTCACCAGACAGGGGGACAGTACACCCACCAGCATGGGCGCCAGCCCGGCCAGCCGCCAGACAGGCCGCCACAGGCACAGCCAGCACACCCCGAGCAGCACCGCAGCCAGCCCCAAACCGGGCATGGACGGCACAGCTACGCGGGCAGCGGGCCAGTGCGCAATAGAATGTGCTCCGGCCAGAACAGCCTGAATCCCCCAGCCCATCAGATGCAGCGGCACCGCATCCAGATGCAGGGGCATGAGCCCCAGCGCCAGCAGACCCATCGGCATGATCCAGAGCGCCATCACCGGCACGGCCACCAGATTGGCCAGAATGAAAAACGGCTGCACCTCCCCAAAATGCGCCATGACGACAGGGAGCGTTGCAAGACCAGCCAGCAGACTGGTCAGCGTCAGGGTTGTCAGATGCAGCGCCAGCCAGCGCCCGAAACCGCGTTTTTCTTCCCGAAAACGGGAAAGATACGGGCGCGCCACCTCATACCCCGCGATCAGTGCCATCACGGCGGCAAAAGACATCTGGAACGCTACCCCCAACACAGCCTGCGGCGTACCCAGCAGCACAACCACCGCCGCCAGCGCCAGACCGCGCATGGACACAGCACGCCGCCCCACCACAAGCCCCAGCACAACCACCCCCGCCATCATCAGACTGCGCAGGGCAGGCAGATGCAGGCCCGTCAGCGCCACATAGGCCGCGCCCCCTAACAGAGCGAGCAGGGCCGCAATCTCCTTGCATGGCCAGCGCAACGCCGCCCACATCCATGCGGAAAGCCCGAGACGGACCACCGCCATCAGCACCCCAAGCACAATCCCCAGATGCAGTCCGGCTACAGCCAGCAGATGCGCCAGTCCGGAGGCCGCAAAATCCTCCCGCACAGCACGCGGTACGGATGCCCCTTCACCCGTCAGCACCGTAGAGGCCACGGTGCCCGCAGCGCCCGGCAAAACCTGCCTGATCCGCGCATCAATGCGCTCCCGCAGCGGCTCCAGCCTTATGGAAACCCCTCGCGGAGGCGCGGCACAAAGTGCCAGACCATCCTGTCCCTCAGCATCCAGCCCCGGATGACTTTCATCGGCAGGCTCCACAGAGTCGGGCGTCCTGCTCTGCGCCGTCAGACCTCCATTTCCCACAGCGGCATGAAAAGGTGTGCCGTGTGAACACGTTACCGGCTGCACCGCCCCAAGCGCCCGCCCGGACCCGGCGCTGCCCGCAAACCACGCCTCACGCTGCAAATCCCGCCCGCCGGGAAATGCCGGGAACGGCGGCGGCCGCAGCAAAGCCCGCACCTGCACCGCATTTCCGGGGACAAGGCGCGCAGAATCGTCCGGACGTAAAGTGATGCTAAGTGTGCGTTGCAGCGGCCGCATGCCCTGATCCAGCGGGGTGGCGAATCTGGCCCCGGCCAGCACCAGCCGCCGCGCACCGGCAGAGTCGTCTGCACCACGCGGCAGCAGGACTGTTACGGACTGTACCGTGCCCGACACCATAACCGCCCGGCGCGGCAATTCCGGCATGGGGGGCTGGCGATGCGCCGCACTCCATGCGGACACAAACCCGAGCGCCAGAGCCATACAGGCTCCGCCTGCCAGCCGCCCCCAGACGGACAACCAGCCCACAGCCAGAAGAACCGCCCCCAGTACAAGCACGATCAGCGGCAGTCCCACGCCCCAGACCGCCCCCGGCTCCTGCCGCAGCAGAAAGTAGGCCAGCACGCCAAGCGCCATGCCGACCGGCCCCCACAGCACCAGCCGCCGTTGCTCCGCAAGAAGAGCAGCCGTCAGGAAGGACATATGGCTCCCCGCGTGTGTGCGTGATAAGGATGCGCCCCATGACGACGATCCGCACACGCTTTGCCCCGAGTCCGACCGGCCTGCTGCATATCGGCAACGCCCGCGCGGCCCTGTTCAACTTTCTTTTTGCCCGTCATCACGGCGGCGAGTTCCTCCTGCGCATTGAGGATACCGACCGTGAGCGGTCCACCCAACAGGCTGTCGATGTTATTTTCGACGGACTGGCCTGGATGGGCATTACGGCAGATGAAACGCCTGTTTTCCAGTCCACCCGGCAACCGCGCCACACGGAAGTCGCGCTGGAACTGCTGGAAAAAGGTCTGGCCTACAAGTGCTACTGCACGCCTGAAGAACTCAAACAGATGCGTGAAGACGCAATGGCAAACGGCAAGCCGCCCCGTTACAACGGGATGTGGCGTGACCGTGACCCATCGGAAGCGCCCGCTGGCGCGCCCTATGCCGTCCGCATCAAAGCCCCGCGTGAGGGCGAGACGGTTATTGAAGATCTGGTGCAGGGCGAAGTCCGCGTCGCCAATGCCGAACTCGATGATATGATCATCCTCCGCTCCGACGGCACTCCCACCTACCAGCACGCCGTGGTGGTGGATGACCATGATATGGACATCACCCACGTTATCCGCGGTGATGACCACCTGACCAACACCTTCCGTCAGGCCATGATCTACCGCGCGATGGGGTGGGACCTGCCGCGCTTTGCACATCTGCCGCTCATCCACGGGCCGGATGGCGCCAAACTGTCCAAACGTCACGGCGCGCAGTCCGTGGTAGAATTCCGGGATGAAGGCTACCTGCCGGAAGCCCTGTGCAATTACCTGCTGCGTCTGGGCTGGGGCCACGGCGATGCGGAAATCCTATCCCGTGAAGAGCAGATCAACCTGTTTGATCTGGACGGTGTCGGTCGCTCCCCCTCCCGCATGGATTACGCCAAGCTGCTGCACATCAACGCCGTGTGGCTGCGTCAGGCGGATGATGAACGCCTGACCAACGACGTGATGGACCGTCTGAAAGCCGTTGAGGGTGTCAGCACGGATGATACCGTCCGCGCGCGCGTTCTGGCGCTGATGCCCGGCCTGAAGGAACGCGCCCGCACACTGGTGGAACTGACGGAAAGCGCTGCCTTCCTCGGCCGCCATGTGCCGCTGGACTTTAACGCCAAGGCAGAAAAAATCCTGACGCCGGAAGCCCGCACCCTGCTGGACGGTCTGGCGCGCGACCTGGCTGCGGTGGAAGACTTCACGCCGGAAAATATTGATGCCGCCCTGCGCCGCTTTGCGGAAGCTGGTGAGCACAAGCTCGGGCAGGTTGCTCAACCGCTGCGTGCGGCCGTCACAGGCTCCAACACCTCTCCGGGGATTGACGCCACGCTGGCGGCTCTGGGGAAAGATGAAACCCTCGCCCGCATCGGAGCCGTGCTGCATGGCTAGCTTTTCAGGCCGGCACTCCCGGCATCTGCTCGGTCTGCAAGGCATGACGCCAGACCAGATTGAGCCGCTGCTTGATCTGGCCGAAAGCTACGCCCTGCTCAACCGCTCCCGCAAGGTGCCAAGAGACGTGCTGCGGGGCCGGACGCTGATCAACCTCTTTTTTGAAGACAGCACCCGGACCCGCACCTCTTTTGAACTGGCAGGCAAGCGTCTGGGCGCGGATGTAATCAACATGTCTGTCGCCCAGTCCTCCGTAAACAAGGGGGAAACCCTGCTGGATACGGCGGCCACGCTCAACGCCATGCAGGCCGACCTGCTGGTGGTGCGCCACTCCCAGTCCGGCGCGCCTGCCCTGCTGGCGCAGAAGGTGGAAGCCTGTGTGGTCAATGCGGGCGATGGCACGCATGAACACCCGACACAGGCGCTGCTGGACGCACTGACCATCCGCCGCCATTGCGGCCGGTTTGCCGGGCTGACGGTCGCGATTTGCGGGGATGTTGCCCATTCTCGCGTGGCGCGTTCTGATATCCACCTCCTTACCACCATGGGTTGCAAGGTTCGCGTCGTAGGGCCACCGACACTCGTGCCGGGTGGCTTTAAAAGCCTTGGAGTGGAGGTGTTCCACACTATGGAAGAAGGGCTGCGCGGGGTGGATGTGGTGATGATGCTGCGCCTGCAACGCGAGCGTATGTCCTCCGGGCAGATCCCCAGTGCGCGGGAATATTTCCGTTTTTACGGGCTGGACCAGCGGCGGCTGGCTCTGGCGAACAAGGACGCGCTGGTCATGCACCCCGGCCCGATGAATCGCGGCGTGGAAATTGACAGTCTGGTAGCCGATTCTGACCAGAGCGTGATTCAGGAACAGGTTGAAATGGGCGTGGCCGTTCGCATGGCTGTGCTGGATCGGCTGACCCGCAGCAGGCATTCCGCATGAGCACTCTTCTTTTTGATAATGTCCGCCTGATTGATCCGACCTCCGGACTGGACCAGCCGGGCCGCCTGCTGGTGCGCAATGGCGAGATTGCAGGCACCGACAAAGCCGGAGCTGAAGGCGCACCGGATGACGCTGAAATTATTGACGGTCAGGGCGCGGTGCTGTGCCCCGGCCTTGTTGATATGCGCGTGGAAATTGGTGAGCCGGGACACGAATATCGGGAAACGATTGCCTCTGCCGCTCGTGCAGCCTCCGCCGGTGGCATCACCACCATTGCGGTGCTGCCCACCTGTGAACCCGCGATTGATAACCCCGCTCTGGTCCGCCTGCTGCGCACGCGCGGGGAGGAAACCGGCGCCATTTCCATCCTGCCTTACGGCGCGCTGACAAAAGGCTGCAAAGGGCAGGAACTGGCGGAAATCGGCCTGCTGCATGAAGCCGGGGCCGTGGCCTTTACGGATGGTGCCCGCGCGATTGACCCCGCCCGCCTGATGCGTCTGGCGCTCGCCTATGCGGGCGGCTTCGGCGCCATGATTGTCCAGCACCCGGAAGACCCCTCTCTGGCTGGCTCCGGCTGCGCCACCGCAGGGGAACTGGCGACCCGCATGGGCCTGCCGGGCATTCCGCCCGTCGCGGAAGCCATCATGATTGCGCGCGATATTCGTCTGGCGGAACTCACCGGCGGGCGCCTGCATTTTGGGCATGTCTCCACAGGGGAAGGCGTTGCGCTGATCCGGCAGGCCAAGGCGCGAGGGCTGAATGTCACGTGTGACACCGCTCCGCATTATTTTGACCTGAACGAAAACGCGATCGGCGATTTCCGCACCTACGCCAAATTCTCCCCGCCCCTGCGTGCGGAAGAGGATCGTCAGGCACTCTGTGCGGCGCTGGCCGATGGCACGATCGACGCCATTGCCTCCGACCACCTGCCCCGTGATGCGGACGATAAGCGCCTGCCCTTCGCACAGGCCGCCACGGGTGGCACGGGTATGGTCACGCTGCTGGGCGTCACGCTGGCGCGGGTGCATGACGGCACGCTTACACTGCCGCAGGCGCTGGCCTTGCTGACGCACAAACCCGCTGCACTGCTGGGCACTACCAGCGGCACGCTGGCAACCGGGGCCGCAGCAGACCTCTGCCTGTTTGCACCGGACCAGAGCTGGCTGGTGCAGGCTGGCAAACTGCCGGGCCGGGCCCAGAACACGCCGTTTGATGGCCGCCCGCTGGAAGGCCGTGTGCTGGGCACATGGAAAGGCGGCCGCCGCGTTTACGGAGCCGTAGCAGCATGATGTCCGACCTGCCCTCCTATGCGCTGTGGCTTCTCGCGGCCATGGCCTTCATGGGGTACGTGCTGGGCAGCGTGCCGTTCGGCCTGATCCTGACCAATATGGCCGGAGTGGGGGACCTGCGGAAAATCGGCTCCGGCAATATTGGCGCAACCAACGTGCTGCGCACGGGCCGGAAAGATCTGGCTGCCGCCACGCTCGGGCTGGACGCCGCCAAAGGGGCGCTAGCGGTCGTCATTGCATGGATCATGACGCCGCCGGACTTTTCGGACCGGATTCTGGCCGTCACGGCTCTGGCTGTGGTGGTCGGGCATTGCTACCCGATTTTTCTCGGCTTTAAAGGCGGCAAAGGGGTTGCAACCGGGCTGGGGGCTCTGCTGGCGCTCTCGCCCATCACCGGGCTTATCGGCTGTGCCGCATGGCTGGGTGTAGCCAAGCTCACACGTATTTCCTCCGCCGGAGCACTGGCTGCCTTTCTCATTATGCCGTTTGTAACACTGGCGCTTTACGGCTTCAGCTTTCAGGCATCCGGCAAACCGATGGCCGTGCTGCTGATCAGCCTGCTGGTGCTCATGCGGCACAGCGCCAATATCGGCCGTATTCTGAACGGCACAGAACCACGGGTTCCTCCCAAACAAAAATGAACACGCTTGTCGCCTGCCTGCGTCTGGCCCGCACCGAGTCTGTGGGGCCACGCACATGGCGGCGGCTGCTGAGCCAGTATCATTCAGCCGAGGCCGCACTGGATGCCCTCCCCCGCCTGCCCCAGCGCGGGCGGGAGCCGCTGGTTATTCCCTCACAGGACAGTATCCTGCGGGAAATTGAGGCCACCCTCCGCATGGGCGGCCATATTCTCACGCTGCTGGATGCAGACTATCCCTTTCTGCTGAAGGAAATTCCGGACGCCCCTCCCGTTCTCAGCGTGCTGGGGGATGTTGCGGCCCTGAGCCACCCCGGTATCGGGCTGATTGGCGCGCGCAATGCCTCTTCTTCCGGCCTGCGGCTGGCGGAAAGTCTGGCGACGGAACTGGTAGAAGCCGGTTTATCCGTTGTCTCCGGGCTGGCGCGCGGGATCGACACCGCCGCCCACAAAGGTGCCCTGCACCGCAAAGGCCTGACCATTGCAGCCATTGCCGGGGGGCTGGATAAACCCTACCCACTGCAGAATGCGCATCTTCAGGCCGAAATTGCCGAAAAAGGCGCTGTGATAACGGAAGCCCCGCTCGGCACGGCTCCGCTCAACCGCCATTTCCCACGCCGCAACCGGCTGATTGCCGGGCTGACGCTGGGCTGTGTTGTGGTGGAAGCGGCCCCAAAATCCGGCACTCTCATTACAGCCCGGCTGGTGGGCGACTACGGGCGGGAACTGTTTGCTGTCCCCGGCTCTCCGCTGGACCCGCGCTGCCGGGGGAGTAATGACCTGCTGCGCAACGGTGCTATACTGACGGAAAGTGTGGCGGATATTCTGCCCCACCTGCCTCCTGTTCTGCCGGAACAGCCGTGCAGAGGCCACCTGACCCCGCAATTTTTGCCTGAACCCGCTTTGCAGCGTATTTCTAAGGACTCGCAGGGGCCGCAACCCTCTTTTTCCTTAAAGCTGCCAGATGCCCCTGCCACTGAAGCCCCGACTGATAAGAACGAAGCCGCTTACTCCCCGTATCTCCGGGAAAGCAGAAACCCGAAAAACGGCACTTTTCTGCCCGTATCGCCCGCAGCATCGCCTCCGGCATCTCCCGACTTCGGCCCTGCTTCTGTCATAACAAAATCACCCTTACCCCGTGCAGAAACGTGTGAGACTGTGCGGGAAAAAGTGCTTGATCTGCTCTCCTTTACGCCCATAGCGGTTGACGATCTGGTTAGGCGCTGCCAGTTCTCAGCTTCCGCCGTCTTGACCGTGCTCACGGAACTTGAGCTGTCTGGCAGTCTGGACTCACTCCCCGGTGGGCGTGTTGTTCGTGCCGCCAGTCATGGCGAAAACGGCTGAGTCTCGATGTAGCTTCCGGCAGGTCGGAGAGAGTATGACTGACGTTGTGGTGGTCGAATCGCCCGCAAAAGCGAAAACGATCAACAAATATCTGGGCAATGACTACACGGTGCTGGCCTCCTTCGGTCACGTGCGCGATCTGCCGCCCAAAGACGGGTCCGTGCGCCCGGACGAAGATTTTGCCATGTCCTGGCAGGCCGATGAGCGGGGCAACAAGCAGGTTGCCGCCATCATCAAGGCTCTGAAGGGCGCTAAAACCCTCTATCTCGCGACTGACCCGGACCGTGAGGGGGAAGCGATTTCCTGGCACGTCCGCGCCATGCTGGAAGAGAAAAAGGCGCTTAAGGGAGTGGACGTCCAGCGCGTCACCTTCAACGAGATCACCAAAAGCGCCATCAAGACCGCCATGGCGCACCCGCGTGACCTCGATATGCCGCTGATTGAGGCGTATCTGGCCCGCCGTGCGCTGGATTATCTGGTGGGCTTCACGCTCTCCCCTGTTCTGTGGCGCAAGCTGCCCGGCTCCCGGAGTGCTGGCCGCGTGCAGTCCGTCGCCCTGCGGCTGATCTGTGAGCGGGAAGCGGAAATTGAAGTCTTCAAACCGCGTGAATACTGGACCGTGCAGGCAGCCCTCGCCACACCGTCCGGCGCGCCGTTTACCGCCCGCCTCACGCATCTGAGCGGCAAGAAGCTCGACCAGTTTGACCTGAGTAACGAGGAACAGGCCGCCGCCGCCAAAAAAGCGGTGGAAGCGGAAAACCTCGCTGTTCAGTCGGTCGAGCGCCGCAAGGTGCGCCGCAACCCGCAGCCGCCGTTCACCACCTCCACCCTCCAGCAGGAAGCCTCCCGCAAGCTGGGCATGGGGGCGCAGGTCACCATGCGCACCGCGCAGCAGCTTTATGAAGGCATTGATCTGGGCGGTGAGACCGTGGGGCTCATTACCTATATGCGAACAGACGGCGTGCAGATGGCCAAAGAAGCCATGTTCGCGATCCGGGGCCATATCGGCCAGCATATTGGCGAGGACTATGTGCCCGCCCAGCCGCGCTTCTATAGTTCCAAAGCCAAGAACGCGCAGGAAGCGCATGAGGCCATCCGCCCGACGGATGTGTCCCGCACGCCCTCTTCCGTGGCGTCGCACCTGACGCCGGATCAGCGCCGCCTGTATGAACTGGTATGGAAGCGCGCCGTGGCCAGCCAGATGGAATCCGCAGCACTGGATCAGGTTGCAGTGGATATTGCAGGCCCATCCGGCCAGACGGTGCTGCGCGCCAATGGCTCCATCATCACCTTTGACGGCTTCCTGCGCCTCTATACGGAAGGCCGGGACGATAGCGACAAACCTGCGGATGATGACTCCCGCATGCTGCCGCCCATGAAGGAAAAGGACCCGCTGAAGCGTGAAAGCGTTGTAGCGGACCAGCACTTCACGCAGCCGCCGCCGCGCTTTTCGGAAGCCTCGCTGGTGAAAAAGATGGAAGAAATCGGCATTGGCCGCCCTTCCACCTACGCGTCTATTCTGACCGTGCTGCGGGACCGCAATTACGTCACGCTGGAAAACCGCCGCTTTATTCCCGAAGCCCGCGGGCGTCTGGTCACGGCCTTCCTTGTCTCATTCTTTGAGCAGTATGTGGACACCACGTTCACCGCCAGCCTTGAAGAACTGCTGGACGATATTTCCGATGGCCGGGCCGAGTGGAAACACGTTCTGGCCAACTTCTGGAATGCCTTCTCCAAAGCAGTTGCCGACACCAAAGACCTGACGATTACCGATGTTCTGAACGCGCTGGACAAAGACCTCGGGCCGTTCTTCTTCCCGCCGCGTGAGGACGGGTCTGACCCGCGCCACTGCACCGCCTGCGGCACGGGGCGGCTCGGCCTCAAACTCGGTCGTTACGGCGCATTTATCGGTTGCTCCAACTATCCGGAATGTTCCTTCACCCGCCGCCTGTCCTCCGACAGTGCGGAAGAAGGAGAGGGCGCTGCACTGAAAGACGGCATGCGCGTTCTGGGCCAGCATCCGGAGACAGGGGAAGATATTACCGTGCGGCAGGGGCCCTATGGCCTGTATGTGCAGCAGGGTGAGCCGGACCCGGCAGACAAAAAAGCCAAACCCAAACGCGCCTCCCTGCCCAAAGGAATGGACGGGGAAGCCATTACGCTGGATCAGGCTGTCGGTCTGCTCTCCCTCCCTCGCCTTGTCGGCCTGCATCCGGAGAGCGGGGAACCGATTGAAGCCGGTCTGGGCCGGTTTGGCCCCTATGTGAAAATGGGGGCGATCTACGGGTCTCTCGACAAGGATGATGATGTTCTGACCATCGGGCTGAACCGGGCGGTCGATGCGCTGGCCAAAAAGCTGGCTTCTATCCGCTCAATGGGCGCGCACCCCAAAGACGGGGAACCCGTCATGATCCGCAAAGGCCGCTTTGGCCCCTATGCGCAGCATGGCAACATGGTCGCTACCCTGCCGCGTGGCACGGACATGAATGAAGTCACGCTGGATGAAGCTGTGGCTCTGCTGGCTGAAAAAGGCAAACCTCTGAAAGCCAAAGCGGGTGCGGCCAAAAAGAAGACCACGACCAAAACCGCTGCTAAAAAGACCGCAACCAAGGCCGAGGCAGAGCCTAAAAAAGCCACCAAAAAGGCTGCGACCAAGACCACGACGACCGCTAAAAAAACAACCGCCCGTAAAACAGCCGCCAAAAAAAGCACGGCTGAAGACGGGGCTGAGGCTCCGGCCAAAAAGCCAGCGGCACGGAAGAAAAAGGCGGACTGACCCGTGCAGAAAAGATCGGGGGCCGCAGCTCTGCCTGACCCTGCGGCCCTCCGGACTTTTCTGGAAGCAGACCGCACCCCTGTCTCTCCTCCGGATATCCTGCGGGCCTTCGGCCTGCCTGCGCATCTGAAAGCCGCCCTGCGGACCCATCTGCACGCCATGGCCGTTGCGGGGGATCTGGCTTTGCTGCCGCCCGGCAGGCTGAAAGGCGTCACGGGCCTGCCCGAGACGGCCCGCGCCATCGTCACCCGTATAGGCCGCGCTGGCCTGCCTCTGGCCCATCTGCCGGATGACCCAGCAGGCAGCACGGTCGCCCTCGTGACCACGCATCTTGACGGACACCTGATTCTCCCCGGTGATGCGCTGATCCTCCGGCTACGCCCCGCCGCAGGCCGCACCCGGCGGGAAGGTCGCCCAATCCGGCTGCTCTCCACAGCGCCCCGCCAGATTGCCGCTGTTTTTCAGACCGCGCCTGACCGGCTGATCCCGTGTGACCGCAGACTGACTTTTGTGCTGGACATCGCACCCGGCGCAGCCGCCCCACACGCTATGGCGGATGATGTTGTGCTGGCGGACCTGCTCCCCACACAGGACGGCCAGCCGCTACAGGCCCGTATCCGCACGGTTCTGGGTCCGGTCACGGCAGCGGGCATGCCCGCGACCCTCAGCCTGCTGACCCACAACATCCCGACAGAATTTTCAGCAGAAGCAGAGCAAGAGGCACTCCGGGTGGCGCAGCATCCTGCGGAACCTGGGGCCTCTGACGCATCCTGCGCCGTTGCGGAAACGACAGTCCCCGTGAAGCGCGCCGACCTCCGCGCCCTGCCGCTTGTCACGATTGATGACGCAACAGCGCAGGACTTTGATGATGCCATCTGGGCAGAGCAGACCCCGGACGGATTTCGACTGATTATCGCCATTGCGGACGTTGCCCATTATGTCGCCCCCGGCTCCGCGCTGGATACCGAGGCCCGGTTGCGGGGCAATTCGGTCTATCTGCCGGGACGCGTCGTACCCATGCTCCCGCCTGCCCTCTCTGCCGGGATCTGCTCCCTCAAACCGGGGGAAGACCGGCTCTGCCTGTTTGCCGACCTTCAGATAACGCCCGCCGGACAGATCCGCACGGGCACGCTGGGCCGGGGCGTTATGCGGAGTGCTGCCCGCCTGACCTATCAGGATGTGCAGCAGGTTCTGAAAAACCATACTGCCACACCAGACCAGCCCGCAGCCCTGCCCCGCAGCCCGGTTCAAGCGCCCGCCAAGGCACAGGCACAGGCACAGGCACAGGCACAGGCACAGGCACAGGCACAGGCAGGCGGCCTCCTTTCCCCTCATTTGCAAGAGCTGAGTCTGACCTTACAGGCGGCGGCTCTGGCATTGCAGGCGGATGCAACGGCCCGTGGCGTGCAGACGCAGCCGGAAGAAGACTATCGCGTTACCCTCAACGCGGACGGACAGCCTGCCGATTTCTCGCTACGTGAGCGCCTGCCCGCGCATGATCTGGTGGCGGCGTTCATGATTGCCGCCAACCGTTTTGCGGCAGGAGAGCTGATCCGGCATCATGCCGCAGGTCTGTTCCGGGTGCATCCGGCTCCCCCGGCCCCTTCGGCCACCCGCACAGGCGGCCCGCGCCTGCCTGCCCGCATGCAGGCCCGCTATGCGGCTCTGCCGGGGCAGCACCACGGGCTGGCGCTGGAACATTATACGCACTTTACCAGCCCCATCCGGCGCTATGCGGATCTTGTGACACACCGCGCACTACTGGCCACCCTTGAGCAGAACGCACGCAATCCAGCATCCCGCCAGCCGGATGGCACGGACCTCCCCGCGCTTGCAGAACATCTTCAAATGACGGAACGCCGGGCCGCTTCTGCCGTTCAGGCTTGTCAGGACAGACTTGCTGCCATTTTTCTCACCCCGCTGATCGGGCACACTCTGGAGGCACACATCACTTCGGCCACCCGGTCTGGCCTTGCCGTGACATTGACGAAAACGGGAACTCCGTCTTTCCTTTCCTTCCTTGCCTTGCCGGATGATTCAGGGATGCATGACGACTCGCGACCACTGCGCTCAGACCTCAGTTCAGGAACCCGCTTCCCGAACAGCGGAGTGCTGCCCGTCGTTCTGAACGCAACCAGCCCGGCTCAGGGCACCCTCACTCTGGCTTCTGCTTCCGCCCGCCATGCCAGCTAGTACGGCCCGCCGCCTCCTGCCTGTTCCGTTGCATCGTGCGCTCCCCGGCCTCCTGATAGCAATCATTCTGATCTCTCAGCCCGTGCCGCTGCGCGCGCAGAGCAGCGCCCAAACGCCCCGGCCGGACAGCCTGCCATCAACCCAGCCGGACGCCCCGCAGGCAGCCACACCTGCGGCAGCACCGGCCGTGCCCGCCGCAACATCCCCGGTGGCTCCAGTGGCCCCGGCAGCCCAGCCAGCCGCACCGGATGCTGCCGCCAGCACTCCCTCCCCCAACCCGCCAGAAGCAGCGGAAGCTGTGGAGCCAGATAAACCCGTTGTGGATATGGGGCTGGTCCATTCCGTCATTGCCACGGCGCTGGAGTTTCTGGCCCCGCGCACACTGGATGCCCACACCAGCCGGGACTTTACCCTGTGGGGTCTGGGCTGCCTGACAGCACTCGACCCGATGCTCACGCTGGATACGCGGGGGGCTGATATCCGCCTTCTGGCCGGGCAGACCAGCCTGCTTGCCCAGCCTGCCCCGCCTGCGGACAGCGTGGAAAAATGGGCCAAACTGGCCGTGGACTTTATCGCCGCCGCCCGGGCCCATTCCACGGCTGTCGGCACTGCCAGCCGGGAAGATCTGGTGCAGGCGTTTTTTGATGAACTGTTCAACCATCTCGACCCCTATTCCCGCTATATCGGCCCCTCCTCCGCCACAACAGACCGGCATGCCCGTGTGGGGGGAGAAGCCGATGCTGGTGTCAGCCTGACCCGCAAGGGCCGGGATATCGTGATCTCCGCCGTCAACGCCAACGGACCGGCATGGACCGCGACAGTTGACCCCGGTGACAAACTTCTTGCCGTCAACAACCGGCTGACCGCCGGGCAATCGGTTGAAACCGTAACAGGATGGCTACAGGGTGAGGAAGATTCCCGCGTCAGCCTGCGCCTGCTCTCCCCCGGCCAGCGGCGCGGCCATACTGTGGTCGTCCGCCGGGCAAAAGTGCCGCCGGAAACCGTTTTCGCCTTTGCCAGCGGGTCTCTCGTGGTGCTGCGCGTCACTTCTTTTTCTTCTGATACGGCAGAAGAAATGAGCCAGTATCTGGATCAGGCCACACAGGACCCTAGTCTGAAAGGCCTGATTATTGACCTGCGGGGCAACCGTGGCGGTGTGCTGCAACAGGCCGTCACCGCTGCCGCGCTGCTGCTGGACCGTGGGGTTGCTGCCGTAACCGACGGGCGGGACCAGCAGGCCAACCATATCTGGGCTGTGCAGGGTGGTGACATGACAAACGGCCTGCCCATTGCCATTCTGGTCGACGGACGCACGGCGAGTGCGGCGGAAATTCTCGCCGCGGCTCTGGCTGACCATCGTCGCGCCGTGGTGATCGGCAGTTCCACCCTCGGCAAAGGGCTTGTGCAGACTGTGGCGCAGTTGCCGGATGAAGGGGAACTGTTCGTCACGTGGAGCCGGGTCATTGCTCCGCTCCACTGGCCGTTGCAGGGGCTGGGCGTTATGCCGCAGCTCTGCACCAGCCTTGGGGAAGCCGAAACAACACGCCAGATACATGACCTTGCCGCAGGCAAGCTGGATAATCAGCCTGCGGTTGAAGCATCCCGCCTTGCGCGCTTCCCGCTGCCGGTCCCGCGTATTCTGGCCATCCGCAAGGCCTGCCCGGCTGCACTGGGGAGCGACAAGGATCTGGACGTGGCCCGCGCCCTGCTGGAAAATCCGAAATGGTATAAAACCGCCATTGCCGCCATGCCGGAGGACTCCGATTCAGCCCCGGCGGTCACGCATTGATGGCCAGCCCGCGCCTGCGTTCTGACATTGTGGCCCGTGCCCTGCTCCGCCAGTGCGGGCAGGATGGCAGGTCTGCCATGATGCTCCGGCGGGGAGACCCTGATGCCGGAGGGATTCTGGTGGTGCTGCTGGGGCGGAATGGCTCCGCCGTCGTCCTGAGCCAGACCCGCACGGCGGAAGGCGAGGCTGCATGGGTAAAATGCTCAGGCGAGACACCTCTTCCGCCCGAAGAAACACAGGCCTGCCTTGACCGGCAACTGCGGTACGACCCGGACCTGTGGGTTCTGGAAGTGGAAGCACCGGACTTCAGACCTCCGTTTGAAGCAACGCTGCTCTGACAAGATTTAACACTGTGTGACTTATGTCACACGCCTGACACACTGATTATCCTCAAAACCGAGGTGTTTTTGAAAACTGTTTCCACAAGCTGTTGCACACAACGCCAGTTTACAGCAAAGAAGGCAGGCATATGTGCCACGTGCACCAGGACCACAATGCCCGGCCACTGCGGAAACAGTGCCACAGCAGGGAGAAGAACATGACGCTGCGCCAAGGCCTCCTCGCGCAATCACTGCTTTCTGCACCGTTGGTGGCAGGTTTCCTGCTGTGTGCCGCGCCCGCCATGGCTCAGCCCGTTCAGGGTCTGTATATTGCGGGGGAAGGCGGCGCCACCTTCAATCAGGACCAGCGCGTCCGCACATCCAACATGTTCCCGGACGGGCGTGACCGCTGGCGTACCGGTGCAACCGGAATCGGCTCCATTGGCTATGGTCTGGGCAATGGCTTCCGCGTGGAAGTGGAAGGCGATTACCGGAACCAGACCTATCAGCGGTTTGTGACCAATTCCCTAAGCAGCCGCGCCGATGGCCGCCGCCAGACCTACGGCGTGATGGCTAACGCCCTGTTTGACATGGATGTGGGCAACCCGTTCATCTTCCCGTATTTTGGCGCGGGTGTCGGCTATGGCTGGACGGCGCTGAACACGTCCATCACGGCACCGGGGAACCAGCTTTCCCAGCATGTCGGCGGCACGTTTGGCAATTTTGCCTATCAGGGCATTTTTGGTGTCGCCTTCCCGACGCCGTGGGTGGTGGGGCTGTCCTTTACGGCGGAATACCGCTTCTGGACCATGCTTGGGCCACAGTCTCACGGCTCGTCCGCATGGGGCACCATTGGCGGGGCCAACCAGTCCAAGCCCTACAGCTTTGCCACGGGCAACCGGGACACCAAGACAGACTTCAACCATTCGCTGATGCTCGGCCTGCGGTATGAGTTTAACCCGGCTCCCCCGCCGCCAACGCCGGGAGCAGAACCCACGGCCGCTCCGGCCCCGCAGCCTGCCCGCAGCTATCTGGTGTTTTTTGACTGGGATAAGTCCGAGCTGACGGATCGCGCCCGCTCCATCGTGGCGGTGGCGGCTCAGGCAACCACCCATACCAGCCTCACCCGCATTCTGGTCTCCGGCTATACAGACAACTCTTCCGCGTTCCCCGGCCAGAAACGCGGGGAGGCTTACAACATGAAGCTGTCTCTCCGCCGCGCCGAGATCGTGAAAGCGGAACTGGTGCGGGATGGCGTTCCGGGCGCCACAATTGATATCCACGGCTATGGTGAACAGAATCCGCTGGTAAAAACCGGCCCCAACACCAAGGAAGCCCAGAACCGCCGCGTGGAAATCATCTTCCGCTAAGGTTGTAAAACCTTCCGCGCCTCCGGCCCCTCACGGTCTGAGAGGGCGAAACAAAAAACGCTGCCCGGTTTCAGACCAGTGCAGCGTTTTTTATTGGGTCAAAGCCTGCATCCTCCGGGCGAGAACTGAGCCTGCCTTCGGCAAGCCCAGCCTCCCCGCTCTTCAGCCCTGACTGTTACAGCCCGGAAAAGAGGGATGTGGACAGATACCGCTCCGCGAAGGACGGCGCGATCGCGACAATGGTTTTGCCTTTAGACTCCGGCTTTTTTGCTACCTGAAGCGCTGCATGCAGAGCCGCACCGGAGGAAATCCCAACAGGAATCCCGTCCAGACGCGCGCAGCGGCGGGCAGCGGCAATGGCTTCACGCTCAGACACCGTAATCACCCCATCCAGCAGCTTTGTATTCAGGGTAGCGGGGCAGAAGCCGGGACCAATCCCCTGAATTCCGTGCGGGCCAGGTTCATCCCCGTTCAGAATGGCGCTTTCGGTCGGTTCCACACCAAATACCTGCAAGCCTTTGCGGCGCGCCTTGAGCGTCTCGGCAATCCCTGTCGCGGTGCCACCTGTGCCAACACCGGCAACCACCACATCAACCTTGCCGCTGGTATCCACCCAGATTTCTTCTGCCGTGGTGGCAGCATGGACTGCGGGGTTGGCCGGGTTGTCAAACTGGTCCGGCATCCACGCATCCGGCGTTTCCCGCAGGATTTCCCCGGCGCGGGCAATAGCACCGGCCATGCCCAGACGTGCGGGGGTCAGTTCCACCTGCGCATCCATCAGGCGCAGCATCCGCCGCCGCTCGATAGACGCCCCTTCCGGCATGGTCACAATCAGCCGGTAGCCGCGTGCAGCCGCCACAAACGCGAGAGAAATCCCGGTATTGCCGGAGGTGGGCTCCACCAGCACCGTGCGTCCGGGCGTAATGCGCCCTGCCCGCTCTGCTTCCAGCACCATCGCCGCGCCAATCCGGTCCTTGACCGAACCCAGCGGGTTAAAAAATTCCAGCTTGAGCAGAAGGCGGCATTTCAGCTCTTCCTCACGCATCAGATGCGGCAGCGCGACCAGAGGCGTCCCGCCTACTACCCCAACAACCGAGTCGTACACCTTGCCGCGCGGCGCGGCAAAACCGTAATCCCCTCCGGATTTATCAGAACCTGTCATGAATCTGCCTTTTCTGCGGATCTTTTTTCATAGCGTGTTTATAATACGAATGATCAACGTAGATAAACAGGGGAACGCCTGCTATATCTCTATGTCATTCATGTTTAACGACAGATTTGCCTTTTTCTGAGGTGAAAGGAAACCAGACCTATGATCCTGCGCCGGGACAGAGCCATGACCGCCGTTCTCATCATGCTGGATGTTGCATTTCACGCAGGGCGCTCCGGCACCGTCAGTGCTGCGGATATTGCCGAACGCTCCGCTCTGGCCCGCCGCGGGATCGAGCCGCTGCTTCAGGCGCTCTCCCGCACCGGCCTGCTGGAAAGTATTCGCGGGCCACGCGGGGGCTACAGGCTTGGCCGCCCGCGCCGGGATATTTCTCTGGTGGATATCATCAATGCCGTCACGCAGGATGACAGCAACGGAGATGATGGCCCGCAGGGTCCGCTGTTCAGCAAGGTGATCGAACCGTGCTGGAAGCAGTTTGACAAAGAACTGACCGCCCAGATGAAAAAGACCACGCTGGATGATCTGGTGAAAAAAACCGAAAGCTGCGGCCTCAAACGCCCGCTGAGCGAACCGATTTCCTTCTCCATCTGAAAATCCGGCCACAGAACAGGCCAACAAAAAACGCGCTGCACCGAAAACCCGGTCGCAGCGCGTTTTTTATGAAAACCGTCCTTCAGCAGAGCAGCGTCCCCACCCATGAGGAGACGCTGACCGGACAGAAAACTTATTTCTTGTGAGTCACCACACGACGACGGGTCGTGACGGCTTTTTTGCCTTTGGACGCCGTCGTTTTGGCTTCCTCAGCTTTGGCGGCGACCGGAGCGGCTGCGCTGGGCAGCACCACACCTGTTGCATCAACCTGTGCCGTCACTGTCAGGCGGGTGCGTTTTTCACCCGGTCCCGGCACCAGAATAGCCGTGAACGTGTCCTGACCAGCATATCCCATGGTGGGGGTGTAGGTCACATGCGTATCGTTATCCAGGCTGTACAGGAACGCCTTACCGTGTTCCGGAGCCGGAGAAACGCCGAAGGACGCATAGGCCTTACCGCTCTCCTGAGAGACCTTCAGGTCACACAGGCCATCGTCAGACCGCACCGTCATGGTGGTGCTCAGGCTGCCATCCGCGGCTTTTTTCAGCGGCGTCGTCTGGCAGACGGCGGATTTCTTCATATACCCGAACGGGTTGGGGGACCCGGACGTAACTGGACCACCTGTAGTTGCACAGCCGGCAAGCATACCACCAGTTAGCGCCAGAACGGCAATTCCTCGCAAGCGCACTCGACAGCTCCGCTTCACTATTTATTAAGTACACATGAACCTTCTGCGCACTCTATGGCGGGCAAATCGGGCAAACTTATGCCCGCATCCCGCTGTGCCACATGATTCGTCTTTGCCTTTAGAACATACTGAAGAAGGAAGAAAGGGGGGGATGGAGCATCTCCCCGCACGGCTGCCTCACTTTTGAAAACACGACATCATTTTGCCTGAAATTAAGCGTCTGAAAGCTCGGAACTGTGTCATTCCTGTGTTTTGGCCTGCCGGACGCAACAGAGCATCCTGCCTGCGGAAATGTTGAGACGCGGTATGAAAAAATACTTCTATCTTTCTCTGCTGAATACGCTATTTCGTTTATCAAACCTTGTACAAACCGTTTCATACGCTGAGCCTGCCGGGGAGACCTTGCTATGAAGAGGCACGCCCGCTCCAGCCTGTATCGGAGGACCTGCATGTCTTTTTCCCGTTTTGTTGCCGCTGGCGCCGTTGCTTTTGGTCTGCTGCACAGCACCGTCACCTTTGCCGCTACCCCGTGCGGCCACTCCTCCGCGCATGAAGCGTTTAATATTCAGGCTCTGAAAAGTGAGCTGATGGTTACGGCTCTCTCCTGCAACGCGCAGGACCGCTACAATGCGTTTGTCGGCAAGTTCCGCACGACGCTGCTGAATGAAGAGCAGAAGCTCAATACCTATTTCCGCACCACCTACGGCCGTAGCGCCCAGCGTGAGCATGATGATTACATCACGCAGCTGGCCAACATTCAGTCTGAAAAAGGCCTCCAGTCCGGTACCATCTTCTGCATGCAGCGCCTCGCCATGTTTGATGAAGTCAACGCGCTGGAAAATTCTGAAGATCTGGCCAACTACACGGATGCCAAGGACGTAACGCAGCCAGCCTCTTTTGAAACCTGCGCAGCACCGGCCGTGTCTTCCCACCCGTCACGCCCCGCACGCCGCACGACGAAGGCAAAAACCACCCGTCGCGCTTAACAGTCTTTTGATAACGGCGGATGGCATCGCGTTCCGGGCCCGGCCATCCGCCCGCTTCTGATCAGGCCTGCTTGACGAATCAGTGACAAAGCGGGACAGACCATATCCATGAGCGATCTGTTTTCTCCGCCCCCGTCTTCCCGCAAGCCTGCTGGCAAAGCCGCGACCAAAGCTGAGACCAGCCCTCAGGCCTATGACGCCAGCGCCATTGAGGTTCTGGAAGGGCTTGAGCCTGTCCGCCGCCGCCCCGGCATGTATATTGGCGGCACGGATGAGACAGCGCTGCACCACCTCGCCGCCGAGGTGCTTGATAACGCTATGGATGAAGCCGTGGCAGGCCACGCCTCGGCCATTGATGTGCGGCTTGACCCTGATAACCGCCTGACCATCCGCGATAACGGGCGCGGGATTCCGGTTGATGCGCATCCGCGCTTCCCGGATCGCTCGGCGCTGGAAGTTATCCTCACGACCCTGCACGCAGGCGGCAAATTCTCCGGCAAGGCCTATGCCACGTCTGGCGGTCTGCATGGTGTCGGCTCCTCCGTCGTGAACGCCCTGTCCTCCCGCATGGATGTGGAAATTGCACGGGACCGCGCCATCTGGAGGCAGGCCTATGAGCGCGGCAAGCCCGTCACCGCGCTGGAAAAAGTAGGCCCGACGCAAAACCGCCGTGGCACACAGATTACCTTCCAGCCGGATACACTCATTTTTGGCACACATGTTTTTGTGCCATCCCGGCTTTACAAACTGTGCCGCTCCAAGGCGTTCCTGTTCCGGGGTGTGACCATCCGCTGGTCCTGTGATCCTTCTCTGATCAAAGCCGGGGATGAAACGCCTGCGGACGCCACGCTGCATTTCCCCGGTGGTCTGGCTGACAGCCTGACGGATGAACTCGGAGCCTCCGCCCCGCTGCTCACGCCGCTCTGGGCGGGGGATGCCAGCCTGCCTCCGGCGGCGGACGGCACGGATAATGGCCGCGTGGAATGGGCCGTGGCGTTTCTGGAAAGTGGCACATCCGCCCTTGCCTCCTACTGTAACACCATCCCAACCCCGCAGGGCGGCACGCATGAGACGGGCTTCCGCAATGCGCTAGTCAAGGGCCTCCGCGCGTGGGGGGAGCAGCGGTCCAATAAAAAAGCGGCTGCCATTACGGCGGAAGACGTACTGGGCATGATTGCCGCCAAGCTGTCTGTTTTTATTCGGGACCCGCAGTTTCAGGGCCAGACCAAGGAAAAGCTGACCTCTTCCGAAGCAAGCAAACTGGTGGAAACCGCCCTGCGGGACCGGTTTGACCACTGGCTGGCCCAGAACCCGCCTCAGGCGGATGCGCTGCTGACCTTTGTGATTGAGCGCGCGGAAGAACGCCTCCGCCGCCGTGAACAGAAGGATACCCCGCGCAAGAGTGCGACCCGCCGCCTGCGTCTGCCCGGCAAGCTGACGGACTGCACACGTGAACGCGCGGAAGAGACGGAAATCTTTCTGGTGGAGGGCGACTCCGCCGGTGGCTCCGCCAAACAGGCCCGTAACCGGGAGACGCAGGCAGTCCTGCCCCTGCGCGGCAAGATCCTGAACGTCGCAAGTGCCACCACAGAAAAACTCCGCGCCAATCAGGAACTCAAGGACCTGATTGAAGCCCTGGGCTGCGGCTCAGGGGACCGGTTTGACCTCAGCAAGCTGCGTTACGGCCGCGTGATTATCATGACCGATGCTGACGTGGACGGCGCGCACATTGCATCACTGCTCATGACCTTCTTCTATCGGGAGCTGCCGGAGCTGATCCGTAACGGGCATCTCTACCTCGCCCAGCCGCCGCTCTACCGGCTCACGCAGGGCGCGCACTCCGTTTACGCAATGGATGATGCGGACCGTGAACGCAAAATGAAGACCGCCTTCAAAGCACGGGGCAAGATCGACGTCTCCCGCTTTAAAGGTCTGGGGGAAATGCCCCCGGCTGACCTGAAGGAAACCACCATGGACCCCAAACGCCGCACCCTGCTGCGTGTGGTGGCCCCGGCGGAAGACCGGCTGGCCACACGGGAGAGAGTGGAAAGCCTGATGGGCCGCAAGCCCGAACTGCGCTTTGCCTTTATTCAGGAACATGCCCAGTCCGTTGGTGAATTGCTGGATGTATGATCCAGCCTCCTTTTTCTAACATCATGTTCGGCATGCTCCGGACGTTTCAACAGGTCTGAGCATGCCCGCCTCCTTTGCGAACAGCCCTGTCAGAGAACGCCTTCTGGCCCTGACACAGCTTGTCGGCAGCATGATCTGCCTCCAGTTTGGCTCCTCACTGGCTAAATCCCTGTTCCCGCTGTTTGGCGCGGCAGGGATGGTCGGCCTGCGCACGGCGTTTGCCGCAACGGCTCTCATGCTGTTTTTCCGGAGCTGGCACGCCATCTCCCGCCGCACTGTGCGGCTTGTCCTGCCCTATGGCGTTGCCATTGCCGGGATGAACCTGTGCTTTTATCTGGCGCTGGAACGTATTCCGCTTGGCATGACTGTCGCGATTGAATTCACAGGTCCGCTCTTCCTCGCGTTTATCGGCTCCCGCAGGCTGGCGGATATCGGCTGGATTGTGCTGACGGTGCTTGGTCTGTGCATGCTGCTGCGGCCTGATACGGCGGCCCTGCCGGATATGATCGGCGTGCTCTATGCCGTGGGGGCCGCCATCTGCTGGGCGCTGTATATCGTTTTTGGCAAGCGCATGACGGGCAAACTTTCCCCCGGTCATGCCTGCGCTCTGGGGCTGCTCTCAAGCGCGGTCATTCTGTTTGTGCCGTGCTTTACCCCGGCCTTCCTGATCGGCCTGCATCATCCCCTCCTGCTGGGGATGGCGGTGCTGGTGGCCCTCAGTTCCTCCGCCCTGCCTTACGCGCTGGAAATGCAGGCCATGCACCGGCTCTCCGCGCGGGATCTGGGGGTGCTGTATAGTCTGGAGCCCGTCTGCGCCGCCTGCGCTGGTATCCTGCTGCTGCACGAAACCCTGTCCCCTCTGCGCATGGGCGGTATTCTGTGCATCGTGCTGGCCTCCGCGGGCACCGTGCTGACGCCGGGCAAAAAAGGCCCGCCAAACGAGCAGCCGGAACTGCCGCAGTAATCTTCCCCCCAACGGCACACGCAAACCCAACAGCAAACACGCACTCTTAACAAACACACACTCTTAAACTGCGGGCTTGCTCAGACAGCGGGGAGTTCTGGCACCCGCTCAGGCAGACTGAAATCAGCCTCCAAACGTAAAAAGAGACGGTCTGCCCGCCCCTTTTTGACACACGTCCAACAGTGAAGACGTCTTCCGTCCCGTTATCGCGCCGCCAGATGCAGCGCGGAATCGGCAGACAGCGCGGCTGTGGCGGACGTTGCCCCATGATGCACAGCCTGCATCACCACCGGGTCAAACAGGCGGGTAAAGCTGCCCGGGTGAATCCCCATCCAGAGCGTGACAAGCGCCAGCGGTGCCAGCACCGCCACTTCCCCCACGCTCAGATCCCGCAGGAGATGCACAGTGCCCTGCAAACCGCCAAACAGCACCCGGCGATACAGAGAGAGCATATACACCGCCCCCATAATCATGGTGCCCCCGGCCAGCAGCGCAACCCAGAACGAGACGTGGATTGCCCCCATCAGCACCAGCAGTTCCCCTACAAAGGAGCCTGTGCCGGGCAGGCCGATATTGGCCATGGTGAACAGCATGGTCAGCAGGGCAAGCACCGGCATCTGCCGTGCCACGCCACCCAGAGCAGAAATCTGCTGTGTGTCTGAGCGCAGCGCCACAGCCGAAACACAGAAGAACAGGGCGGCAATCACCACCCCGTGCGAGAGCATCTGGAAAATAGCACCGTCAATCCCCTCCGCCGTCAGCGTGAAGAGGCCCACGGCAATCATGCCCATATGAGAGAAGGAGGAATACGCCACCACCCGCTTCATGTCCGTCTGAGCAAAAGCTACAAAAGCGGCGTAGAGAATGGCCACAACCCCTAGCGCCAGCACATAGGGCGCAAACAAATGGGCGGCATCCGGGAACATCAACACGCCAAAGCGCAGCAGGCCATACGCGCCGGTTTTGGAAAGCACGCCGGAGAGCATGGCGGAGGCGGGTGCCGGTGCCTCAGAATACGCATCGGGCAGCCAGGCATGCAGCGGGAACAGCGGCAGCTTGACGCCAAACGCCAGCAGGAAGGCCAGCAGCAGCCAGCCTTGCAGCGAGTGGGAGAAACCGGCCTGCATCAGGGCCGGGATATCCGTGGTGCCAGCCTGCTGCCACATCACGATCAGCGCGATGAGCATGAACAGCGAGCCACCGAACGTGAACAGGAAGAACTGTAACGAGGCCCATGCCCGCTTCGGCCCGCCCCAGATGCCGATCATCAGGCTGGCCGGGATCAGCGTTGCTTCATAAAACACGTAAAACAGTAGCAGGTCCTGCGCGGAAAACAGGCCAAACAGGGCGGTTTCCAGCATCAGCATGGCCGCGACAAACTCGCGCCCCTGCGTGCGGATGCTCCGCGCGCCCGCCGCCATAGCCAGCGGCGTGAGAAAGGCTGTGAGCAGGATGAAGACCAGCGAAATCCCGTCCACCCCGGTATGGTAGGAAATACCGGCGTCCGAAATCCAGCCCAGCCGGGTTTCAAACTGAAGGCCGGGGGTTGCCGGGTCAAAACCGCACCACAGCGCAACACTCAGCGCCAGAACAGCCAGACTGGTGCCTAACCCTAAACGGCGGGCCAGAAGATCCTGCGCCGCCCCTCCCCGGCAAAAAAACCAGGCGACGAGCGCACCTGCCAGAGGGAGATACGTTATGAGTGACAGCAGAGCATGGGGCACGGCGTTTTTACCATCCGGATTGCATGACTTTACCCAGACCCTGCGCTTTTTTAGGAAGAGAAACCAGAGAGGCCCTGTTCACGATCCGCAGAGCAGCCGCCACGCCTGTATGAGCAGGCGCGGGCGTTCAGCGCCTGCCGAACATCTTTTCCAGATCGTTTTTTGTCAGCTTCAGCCATGTCGGCCGCCCGTGGGAACAGGTGCCCGCGCGCGGTGTGGCTTCCATCTGCCGCAGCAGGGCATCCATTTCTTCCCGCGTCAGCCGCCGCCCGGCACGGATGCTGCCATGGCAGGCCATCCGGGCAATAACAGCATCCAGCCGCCCGTCCAGCGAGGGCATTTCCTCCGGAGCACCTGCATCATCCGCTTCCAGCTCTTCCGCCAGATCCCGCAGCAGTCCAATGGCATCCGTGCTGTTCAGCATGGCGGGTAGCGCCCGCACCAGGACGGCGGTGCCGCCAAAGGCTTCCAGTTCAATCCCCAGTTTTGCCAGCATCTCCTGCCGGCTGAGCAGAAGCTCCACCTGCCCGCGCGGTAGTTCGACCACATCCGGCACCAGCAGGCGCTGCCCGCGCACGCTGCCGCTGAGAAACTGCTCCCGCAGCCGTTCATGCGTCAGCCGCTCATGCGCCGCATGCTGGTCCACCAGCACAAGACTGCCATCGGCTGCCACGGCAATAATGTAGGTGTCCAGCACCTGCGCGACTGCGGCCCCCAGCGGATGTGCCGCGGCCTGCTCCGCCGTAACCGCAGCAGACGGATACTCTCCAGCTCCAGACGACTCCGCGCCACCCGCGTGCCCCCTATCCCAGCCGGACATACCCGCCCCGGAAGGCGCAGATGGCTCGTTCCACGGGATAGGAGCTGGCATCGTGCCGCCCGGCTCATGCTGCACAGCCCCGGCCTGAGACAGCTCCGGCTGCGGGAGACTTTGTCCGGAAACATCAGCCCCCGGCATAGTCCCGCCCGGTAAAGGCGGCAGCATCCGGGCGGATGGCGTATCACCCAGCCCCAGTCGCGGCTCCGCGAAACTGCCCTGCGCCGGATACGCTGCCGGACGCAGCCCCGGAGCGGACACGGCACCCGGCTGCGCCGTGTTTTCCGGCGGATACCAGATGCGGCCCGGCCGGACGGCAGAAAACGATGGGCGCACCCCAACATTGCCCGCCCCGGCCTCCAGAGCGCGCCCCAATGTTCCGATCACCAGAGAGCGGACAGACGCTTCATCCGCAAAGCGGAGTTCCGTTTTGGCAGGATGGACGTTTACGTCCACCCGGTCTGGCGGAATAGTCAGCATTAGTGCCACTACCGGGTGCCGCCCATGCTCAATCACGCGGCGATAGGCCACGCGCACGGCCGTTTTTAAAACCGGGTCCACCACCGGGCGACCATTGACCAGCATAAACTGCCCTGCCGCCGTGGCCCGATGCACGGACGGGCCACAGGCAAAGCCGGAAAGCGTCATGCCATCCCGCTCACCATGAATGGTCAGAAAGCCATCCGCCTCATTTGCCCCCAGCAGGGCCGCCGCGCGAGACGCCATGTCCTGCGCTGGCAGGTCAAACACCACACGGTCATCCAGACTGAAGCGAAAGGCCGTGTCCGGCACCGCCAGCGCCAGACGGCGGATCACGCTTTCCGCATGCCCCCCTTCAACGCGCGGGCTTTTCAGAAATTTACGGCGGGCCGGGGTGGCAAAAAACAGATCTTCCACCACAACACTGGTGCCGGGTGCGCCTGCGCTGGGTTCAGGCGCAAAAACCTTGCCGCCCTCAACGCGGATTTTCCACGCTCCACTTTCCCCATGCGGGCGGGACGTAATGCTCAGGCGTGCCGCAGCGCCGATGGAGGGCAGCGCCTCTCCCCGGAACCCAAGGGTGCGGATATGTACAAGGGATTCGTCCTGCAATTTGGACGTGCAGTGGCGTTCAACCGCCAGTGTGAGTTCCTCCGGGAACATGCCGTTCCCGTCATCCGTCACAATAATCTGGTCAATTCCGCCTTTTTGCAGGCTGACATCCAGCCGCTTCGCTCCGGCATCAATGGCGTTTTCCACCAGTTCCTTCAGGGCAGCCGCCGGGCGTTCAATCACCTCACCCGCAGCAATGCGGTTGACCAGAACCTCCGGCAACCGCCGCAGCGTGGGCCGCAGCGGTAACGTGCCGGAAGGGTCAGACGTGCAGGAAACCGGGTCCGACATTGTCAGACCTCAGGCTCAGAACAGGCCGGATTTTTTAGGGTGAACCGTGGGGGTCACGCCTTTGGTGGGTTTATCCCCAAGGGCGGCGTTGGCTTTCAGGCGACGATTTTCCGCATCCGAATCGACCGCGGAACCTGCATTGCCGCCTTTCCAGAACATCAGCTGGCTGACAAAGCCTGACCCGGCAGCGCCAAGTTCACCTTCGTCCGGTGCGTCAGAGGCTTCCGCTGCCTCATTCACCAGAATGGTCTGAGCCCCGCTGGTATCCCCGTTAGTGCCGCGCAGAGCAACATCCGGGGAGAGCGTTTCCAGAGCCTGCAGGCGTTCACTTTCATCCTGCGGGCGCTCTGCCCCGCTCACCGGCTTGGCCAGCGCATCCATGGGCGGCATGGACAGCGGCGCACGGGTGGTGACGGTATATTCATCCGGCATACTGCGTTCCAGACCGAACGCACGGGCGGCTTCGGAGCCGGAGCATCCGGTCAGCATTACGCAGCCACCAACAAGAAGCAGCGGAGAAATCAGTGTCGAGACACGGCGCGCCATCTTCTGTCTTATATCCTTCCTGCCCAGCCTGCCGGTATGACAGGTTGCTTTATAAATCACGATGCCTGCTGCCTGCCTGCAAGGACATTCTGCAACACCAGAACACAGACTGCACATACAATAGCAGAGTCAGCCACATTAAACACATACCATGACCAACCAAAAGCATGTGCATGAATAAAATCGACCACCGCGCCATAGCGCACCCGGTCTATCACATTCCCAATGGCGCCGCCGGTAATGGCCCCGACACATGCCGCCGTCAGTTTACTGGGGGTTCTGGCCATCCACACCAGCAGACCGCACGCCACGCTGAGGGCAATGACGGAGAACAGAATACGCCCTGCATTGCCCAGCCCGCCAAACATGCCGAACGTGACAGCATGGTTCCAGACCATGGTAAAGTTCAGAAACGGCAGCACCTTAACGGACACACGGTCCGGCAGGTCCAGCCCGTATAAAATCCAGTATTTGCTGAGCTGATCTGCCGAGAGAGACAGCATCAACACCAGAAAACCGATGCCGAACGGCCGGCTGACGAGCGGCTTGCTCACTGGCCCTCCTGCACAGCCGTGACCACCTGCTGTTCCTGCTCCGCCACCACATCGGCACAACGCAGGCACAGGCCGGGGGCATCCGCCCGCGTGCCGGTTTCCGGCAGCACTTTCCAGCAGCGGGCGCATTTCTCACCCTCGGCCGGACGCACGACCGGCGCACCGTGCAGTTCACCGCCCTCGTCCCCCTCAACATAGACCGAGCCACTCTGGGGCGCGATCAGCACATCCACATGGGAGACAATGGCCAGTTCGCTCCAGTTTACCCCGGCAAACTCGGCGGCTTCCTTTTCAGACAAAGTGAGTTCCACCTGCGCCTGAAGGGAAGACCCGACCGTACCATCCCGCCGTGCCCCCTCGATTTCCGTGGTGATAATCCGGCGCACAGCGCGCAGGCGCGTCCAGCGTTCATCCAGTTCCGGATTATTCCATTCCGCAGGCAGGTCCGGGAAGGCTTGCAGATGCACGCTCTGCGCATCACCAAAACGGGCCGTCCAGGCTTCTTCCGCTGTAAAGACCAGCACCGGAGCCAGCCATGTTGTCAGGCAGCGATGCAGATGGTCCAGCACCGTGCGGGCCGCGCGCCGCGTCAGGCTGGAGGGCGCATCGCAATACAGCGTGTCCTTACGGATATCGAAATAGAACGCGGACAGATCCGTGGTGCAGAAACCATGCAGGGCCGGGTAGACACCCACCCATTCATGCGTTTCCACCGCGCGGGCCATCAGGCCGCCCAGATCGGTCAGGCGATGCAGCACCCAGCGTTCCAGTTCCGGAAGCTGCTCATACGGAAGCGCTTCTTCCCCCGTAAAGCCATCCAGTGCCCCCAGCAGCCAGCGCAGCGTATTGCGTAGGCGGCGGTAGAGTTCGCCCTGCTGTTTCAGGATTTCCTTGCCGATCCGCAGATCTTCGTTCGTGTCGGAGTTCATGACCCACAGCCGCAGGATATCCGCGCCCAGTTCATCATTCACTTCCTGCGGCGCAATCACGTTGCCCAGAGATTTGGACATTTTGCGCCCGTGCTCATCCAGCACGAACCCGTTGGTCACCACGGCCCTGAACGGGGAAATGCCACGGGTGCCAACACTTTCCAGCAGGGAGGACTGGAACCAGCCACGATGCTGGTCAGACCCTTCCAGATACAGATCCGCCGGGAAGGACAGACCGGGCTGGCCCAGCACGAAGGAATGGGTGGAGCCACTCTCGAACCAGACATCGACAATGTCGAACACCTGCTCGTACTCGTCAGCGTTGCGGCCTTCCCCAAGAAAGCGGGAGGCCGGAGAGCTGTACCAGGCGTCTGCCCCTTCCTCACGGAAGATGTCCACAACGCGCTGCATCACCTCGGCATCACGCAGGACTTCGCCGGTGCGTTTTTCAACAAACACGGCAATCGGCACGCCCCATGCGCGCTGGCGGCTGATGCACCAGTCCGGACGATTTTCAATCATGGAGGTCAGGCGGTTTCGGGCCTGCGCGGGCACAAACGTCACATCATCCAGCGCATCCAGCGCCTTCTGGCGGAGCGCGGACTCGCCATCCATCCGGATGAACCATTGCGGCGTAGCCCGGTAGATAACCGGCGCGCGGGAGCGCCAGGAATGTGGGTAGGAATGCACCAGTTCCCCACGCCCTACCAGACCGGCAGGCGCTGTGCCTGCGGCGTTGGCCTGCTCCATCACCGCGACCAGCGCGGCACAGACCGGGTCTGCCGCCTTGAACACATGGACACCCGCAAAACCCGGAACCCACGGCGCATAGGTGCCATCATCCTGCACGGTTTCCGGCACCTCAACGCCAAAGGATTTGCACAGGCGGAAGTCGTCCTCACCATGGGCCGGGGCCATATGGACAAGGCCTGTGCCTGCTTCGGTCGTGACGAATTCACCCGGCAGCATCGGCACATCATAATCATAACCCGCGCCACGCAGCGGATGCGCGCAGACAGCGCCCTCAAGCGCCTCACCCGGCAGGGTGTAGAGGATATGATGCGCGGAAATATGCGCTTCCTTGCAGAAGTTCTCCACCAGAGCTTCCGCCACCAGCACCTTCGCACCCGGTTCCAGCAGAGCCCCTTCACGCGTTTCATCCACGCGCAGCACCACGTAGGTAATGTCCGGCCCATAAGCCAGCGCGCGGTTACCGGGGATGGTCCACGGCGTGGTGGTCCAGATCACCACGGACACATCCTTGAGCGCCTGCGCAGGCGTGGGGTCTTTCACAATGGGGAAAGCCACCAGAATGGTTGTGGATTTATGGTCGTGATATTCAATTTCGGCTTCGGCCAGCGCGGTTTTTTCAACCGGGCTCCACATCACCGGACGCAGGCCACGATACAGACCGCCATTGAGCAGAAAACGCCCGATCTCACCCACAATGGCAGATTCGGAAGAGAAATCCATCGTCGCATAGCGGTTGGCCCATTCGGCCTGCACGCCCAGACGCTTGAACTCCTCCATCTGTACGCCAAGCCATTTGGCAGCATAGGCGCGGCATTCCGCCCGGAATTCCAGCACGGGCACGGAATCCTTGTCCCGTTTGGCCTTGCGGTATTCCTCTTCCACCTTCCACTCAATCGGCAGACCGTGGCAGTCCCAGCCCGGCACATACCGCACGGCATAGCCGGACATCCGGTGGGCGCGGTTAATGACGTCCTTATTGATCTTGTTCAGGGCGTGGCCGATGTGCAGATGGCCGTTGGCGTACGGAGGGCCATCATGCAGCGTAAATGCCGGACGGCCTTCCGCCTGCTGCGTGATCTGTGCATCCAGCCCGATCTCAGCCCACCGGGCAAGCCAGTCCGGCTCCCGCTTTGGCAGGTTGCCGCGCATGGGGAAGGACGTGCGGGGCAGAAAGACGGTATCGCGATACAGATCGGCGTTAGCGCTTTTCTCTGAATCACTGCTGCTGGATTTAGACATGGAACGGCAGGTGTCACTCTGGTTCGGGTTCAGCACAAGAACAGGCCCGCCAGACTGGCAGACCCGCAGGGGTATCCGTTATCCAAGCGCAAGCCCGCAGGGTCAAGCAGCAAGGAACAGTTCAGGGTTTAATGGCCAGGCAGCTCTTCGTCCAGAACAGCGCGGGCCTGTGCGGCATCCTGCGTAATCTGCTCTTTCAGCGCGTCCAGCCCGGCAAAGCGTTTTTCCGCCCGCAACATACGGTGCAGCGCCACGGAGAGCGTCTGGCCATACAGGTCGCCCTCAAAATCAAACAGATTGACTTCCAGCCGGCTCTCCTGCCCGTCATCAATCGTCGGGCGGCGGCCGATATTGGCAACGCCCGGCCGTGTCTGCCCACCCGGCAGACGCACCGTGACGGCATACACCCCCCGCGCAGGCTCCAGATGCCGCCCCAGCGGAATATTGGCGGTGGGAAAGCCCAGCAGGCGGCCACGTTTATCCCCGTGCTGCACCTCACCCCGGATAAACCATGGGCGACCCAGTTCTTCCGCCGCGCGTTCCGGGTAGCCATCCTGCAACAGCCGCCGGATACGCGAGGACGAATACGGCCCGGCAGCATCGGAGAGCGCCTGCACGGGCGTAAACCCCATCCCGAGTTCAGCAGAGCGTTCGGACAGGAAGCTCACGTCGCCCCCGCGCCGGTGGCCAAAAGCAAAATCCGGCCCACAGGCGACGTGCTTCAGCCCCAGCCCGTTGCACAGCACATCTTCCACAAACCGCTCGGCCGACATCTGGGAGAATGCTTCATCAAACCGGATCTGGAACACATGCCGCACGCCCAGCGCCTCAAGCGCCGCGCGCTTTTCCGCTGACAGTGTCAGGCGGAATGGCGGGTCCTGCGGGCGGAACAGTTCACGCGGATGCGGGTCAAACGTCACCACAGCCAGAGGAAGGTCTGGCCGTGCGGAGTGGAGGGTATGCACCAGATGAGCATGCCCAAGATGCACCCCGTCAAAATTCCCCAGAGCAGCAGCGCAGCCACGGGCCTCATCGGGAATTGCCGTCCAGTCCTCATGCAGCCGCGCCGTGATCACGCCTGCGGCTCCGCACCCGGCAGACCGAACAGGCGGGCGGCTTCCGGCAGGGTGGCCGCAACGGGGTGATGCTTCCCTGCCACGGTCCCGTCTTCCGGGCGCACAATCTGGCAGACCTGCACCCCGGCTTCCGCCGCGGCATCCAGTTCCGCCGTCACGTCAGACAGGAACAGCACGTCCTGCGCCTGCCAGCCGGTTTCCCGCAGAATGTTGCGATAGCTTTCCGCTTCTTTTTTTCCGCCAACCCGCAGATCAAAAAACTTGCTGAACAGCGGCGTCACGTCGCCCTGCTCCGTGTGGCCAAAAATCAGCTTCTGCGCAGGCTGGGAGCCGGAAGAATAGACTGCCAGTGTCAGCCCGGCCTTTGCCCATGTTTCCAGCGTGGGCACCACGTCCGGATAGAGGCTGGCAATCAGTTCCCCCCGCTGATAGCCCTGCGCCCAGACAATGCCCTGCAAGGCCTTGAGCGGGCCAACCTTGGCATCCGCATCCATCCAGCGCGTCAGTTGCTCCATAGGCGGCACGCCGGGGGCGAGACGGGCAATTTCTTCCAGTTCTGCATGCACCGCCGGGTCATGCGCCTGCTCGGCCACCAGAGCGGGCAGATGTTTGCGGGCATACGGGAACAGCACCTGATGCACGAAGGAAACCGGGGCCGTTGTGCCCTCAATATCCAGCAGAGCGACGCGCGGGGTGTGAGAGACTGCACTCATTGATCATAAGCCATAAAACGGTTTGCAAGGTCTGTGCCGGTGTAATCCGCTACCCAGCCTTCCTTGTGCGTAAAAATCCGCAGGGCCACCACATCCGGCTCCGGTCCGGCATCAAACCAGTGCTTTGTGCCTTCCGGCACGGAGATCAGGTCTGTCTGGGTGCATTCCACGTCATAAATCTTGTCGGCCAGATGCAGGATGAAGTGACCGGAGCCATGCACAAAAAAGCGTACTTCATCTTCACTATGCGTATGTTCGGACAGGAATTTTGCGCGGAGTGCTGCGCCGTTTGGTGTATCCGGCCCTACGCGCATGACATCGGCTGAGCCAGCCCCGGTCTCCCCCATCAGCTTATCCAGAAACGGGCGATAGGTGGCCAGAACTGTCTCCGCATCGGCAGAGCGTGGCGGAATGTCCGGCCCCTGCCACCGCTCAAACCGCACCCCCAGCGGACGCAGCAGATTGGCCATTTCCACCGGGTCCTGCGTGTGCAGAACGGGCGTTTCCGGCACGGTATCCTGATAAATGGTCAGTGCGCTCACAGCCCCAGCTTCCTTCTTTCCAGCAGGCAGGCCAGCAGGAATTCCAGCCCTTCCAGCCGGGCAAGTGCGGTGGGCATATCCTTGCCCCACACATACACACCGTGGCCACGGATAATATATCCGGCAGGCATCGCGCCAAAAGACGGTGCGACGACTTTCGCCAGACGGGCGATATCCTGATCATTTGCAAACAGTGGCACCGGCACGGAAGCCTCATGCGTGGTCTGGCCGGCAAACACCTTCTGCACTTCATAATCCGTAAGGTGCAGAGCGGGGCCTTTTTCAATCATCGAGAGCACGGTGGAGGCCACGGAATGTCCATGCAGCACGGCACCGGCACTCGGGTCCTGCTGGTAGATCTGGCAATGCAGCAGGGTTTCCGCACTTGGCTTATCCCCGCTACGATGCGGCTGCCCGGCCTCATCAACCGTGATCACATCCTCCGCCGTCAGGAAGCCTTTATGGCACCCGGAGCGGGTAATGGCGATGCGCCCATCTGGCAGGCGGCGGCTGATATTGCCCGCAGTCGCAGGCACCCAGCCACGTACATCCATCCGCTGCCCAGCCGCCAGAATATCCTGCGTGGCGCGTGCAAAATCCGTCATGCTCTCGCTCATTATTTTATTCCGGCCCTGTTCGCGGCCCTGATCTTACGCCACCTGACCCTCAGCCAGCAGACCGCACGCCGGCGGCCTGCCTCTGGCCCGCCGTATGGCCGGGCTCAGGGCTGGCGCGTTTTTTCAGGCTGCACAGCGGCGGGGTCTGCCGGGTTTGCCGCAGGCGGCGGGGAAATATGGCCACCGGCGCGCGGAGCCGGTTCGTCCATCGGTTCATCATCCGCCATGTGCTTCTTGAAGGATTTAATCCCCTTCGCGAAATCACCCATCATGGAGCTGATCTTGCCGCCACCGCCAAAAACCACCAGCACAACCGCAAGCACAATCAGCCAGTGCCAGATGCTTAAGCTACCCATTCAACAGCCCTCTGTTTAACAGGCCGGCGCACTGCGAACGGCCCAAATTCCCTGTTTCTGTTCTGAACCACATGGCGGTGCTTCCCCCATCATGCAAGCCCGATCTCTCGGCCGGGCCTGAAAAACGGGGCAAACCACCCTCAAATCACCCTGCGGACCAGTCCCCCGGCGGATGCCAGCCTATGAGCTGCCACCCTCCAGCACAGGTTCTATAAATCCATACGCAGGGTAGACGGTTTTCCCCATGCCGTGAATAGGCGTCCACCAGACCCGCACCTGCGTCCAGTTATTCCCCGGTGAGACATCCTCCACCGGCGCACGGCGCGTCACCCGCCCCGGCTCCCAGTTGGCATGGTCCACCAGCACAAGGCGCGAATTTTTCACGGCCCGCACCACAGAGACATGCCCGGATGGCAGCCGCCGGGTGGAGCGGAACACAAGCACCTCCCCCGGCTCCGGCGTGGAGGTGCGGGTATATCGCCCTCCGGCCTGCCGCCACCAGCTTGCCGCAGCCCCGCGCAACTGCACCCCGGAATGCTCCCGCGCATACGGGGCACACTGTACGGACCCACCCCATCCGCCATGGCCTGCACAGGCGGCCAGCAGCAGGGGCAGAAAAAGAACACTCCAACGCTTCACGACTCGGCCCTCAAACGCTCCATCCACTCCTGCGCCTCCGCCGGGTCCATTTCCAGAACCCGCTGCGCCACATCCCGCCCAAACCCGGCGCGGGCCAGAATACCCATAGCCCGCCGCTCTTCCGCCACTTCCGGGCTCAGGCCATATCCACCCTCTTCCTCCTGTGGCGCAACACGCGGGGGCCTGAGGGACGGCACCCCGGCAAACGGCCCCAGCCTGCGCTTACGCGCCAGCACAAGAGCGGAGGATAGTTCGACCTCGGCAGGAGAAAACCCTTCCACCACCTCCTGCAAGGCGGCGTCCCGCACATCCGCCTCAACCCCGCGCGCGGCAAGATGCGCCTGCACCGCCCGGCCGGAGCGGCCAGACCGCACCAGCCTGCGGGCGCGGGCCTGCGCAAAAGCAGCGTCATCCACTGCCCCCAGCCGGATCATCTCTTCCGCCACAGCCTCTACCACCGGGCGCAGGGCGGCTGCTGCGGTGCGCACATCCTCCTGCTCGGCTCCGGCTTTCAGAGCACTCCGCTCCCAGCGGGCAATACGGCGCAGCAGAACCTGCTCCAGCCCCTGCCGCGTGGTGGCAAAGCGCGCCAGATGCGCAAGGGCGGCCTCCCGCAGCACCTTGCGGTCGGGTGGGGGCACAGCGGCGGAGTCAGTCTCGGATCCCATACCCGCCCTTATGCCCTATTTTGCGGTCAAAAGACCATTCATGACCCGCAAACCCCCTCCGCGCGCAAGAAATGTGACAGTTTCATGCGAGATTTTCGTTTTAGGCGTTTGACTCTGCGCGCAGGACAGCCGCATCATGCCGGATGCAAACGGGTCGCCCGCTCCAGACAGGCAGCGGGCGTTTTCTGTTTTGCATCCTTTTCCTTTTTTGCTGATCACCTCAACGCAACACAAAGAACTGTTCCATGATTCCAGCCCTGACACCGACCTACAACCGTGCCTCCCTCGCTTTTGAGCGTGGCGAAGGCGCCTGGCTGTACACGACGGACGGGCGACGATTCCTGGACTTTGCCGCGGGCATTGCCACCTGCTCCATCGGGCATGCGCACCCGCACATGGTCAGTGAACTCACCGGCCAGATCGGGCGGGTGATGCATGTCTCCAACCTGTTCCAGATTCCGCAGGCCATCCGGCTGGCGGAACGGCTGGTGGCCAACAGCTTTGCGGACAGCGTGTTCTTCTGCAATTCCGGCGCGGAAGCCAATGAAGGCATGGTGAAGTTCGCCCGCCGGGCGCAGGCTCTGTCCGGCCACCCGGAGCGGACAGACATTATCTGTATGGATGGCGCATTTCATGGCCGGACGCTGGCCATGCTCTCCGCCACCGGCAACCCGAAATATCTGGAAGGCTTCGGCACCCCGGTGCCGGGCTTTGTGCATGTCCCGTTTAATGACATTGCGGCCCTGAAAGCCGCCATCACCCCGCAGACAGCCGCCATCATGCTGGAACCCATTCAGGGGGAAAGCGGTATCAAGGTTGCAAGCCCGGAGTATCTCAAAGCAGTTCGCGCCCTGTGTGATGAAACCGGGGTGCTGCTCGCACTGGATGAAGTGCAGTGCGGCGTGGGCCGGACAGGCAAACTGTTTGCGCATGAATGGGCCGGTATTACGCCGGATGTTATGTCCGCCGCCAAAGGTCTGGGCGGGGGCTTTCCCATCGGGGCAGTTCTGGCGACGGAAGCCGTCGCGAAGAACATGACGGCGGGCACCCACGGCACCACATTTGGCGGCAACCCGCTGGCCTGCACGGCGGCCAATGCCGTGCTGGACGTTCTGCTGGCCCCCGGCTTTCTGGAGCAGGTTCAGGCCCGCGCCGCGCTGCTGGACAGCCTGCTGGATGATCTGGTGCGGAACGCCCCCGCTGTCTTTGCGGAACGGCGCGGCCTTGGCCTGCTGATCGGCCTGCGCTGCGTGCCGCCTGTCGGCACGGTGCAGGCTGCGGCGCAGGAGGCCGATCTGCTGTGCGTCACAGCGGGCGAGAACGTGCTGCGTCTGGTCCCGCCCCTTACCATTTCTGAAGATGAGTGCCGTGAGGCCGCCGCCCGCCTGAAAAAAGCGGTGCAGATTTTGACTGACACCCAGAACACAAAAACACTGGAGCCAAGCCTGTGAGTGCTGCCCTTTCCTCTCTGTCCTCCACCACGACGCAGTCCGGGCCGCGCCACTTTCTCGACCTGAAAGATCTGGACGCCACAACGCTCCGCCAGATTCTCGATGTTGCTGCGGGCATGAAGCAGATGCAGAAGGGCCGCCGCTTCCCGCTGCATCCGCGCGTGCCGCTGGCAGGCCGGGCGCTTGGCATTATTCTCTCCAAGCCCTCAACCCGCACCCGCGTTTCTTTTGAAGTCGGGATTCGTCAGCTTGGGGGGGATGCCGTCATTCTCTCCCCGTCCGATATGCAGATTGGCCGCGGCGAGACCATTACGGACACCGCCCGCGTTCTCTCCCGCTTTGTGGATGCGCTGGTGCTGCGCACGGGCCGCACGGAAAACCTGCATGAGCTGGCGCGGGCCGCCAGCGTGCCGGTTATCAACGGTCTGACGCCGTCCTCGCACCCCGTGCAGATTCTGGCCGATATCCTGACTTATGAAGAGCATCGCGGCCCGGTCAAAGGCCGCACCTTTGCCTGGACGGGGGACGGCAACAACGTGCTGGTCTCCCTGATTGAAGGGGCCGTGCGCTTTGGCTTCAAGCTCCGGGCCGCCACCCCGGCGGATATGGCCCCGCCGCAGGCCGTGCTGGACTGGGCCAGACAGGAAGGCGGCGATGTGGTGCTGACCACGGACCCGCGCGCTGCCGTGGACGGCGCTGACTGCGTGGTGACGGATACATGGCTCAGCATGTCGGATTCGGAAGAAGAAGCCGCGATGCGCCTCGCCAAACTTTCTCCCTACCGGGTCGACGCTGCCCTGATGGCTCTGGCCGCGCCAGATGCCCTGTTCATGCACTGCCTGCCCGCCCATATTGGGGAGGAAGTGACGGAAGGCGTGTTTGAAGGCCCGCAATCCGTAGTGTTTGATGAAGCCGAAAACCGTCTCCATGCCCAGAAGGGCCTGCTGGCCTGGACCATGGGCGGAGAGAACTGGCTCTCTTTCGGGAAGGAATGAGCGTATGAAGGACGCAGGCACACCGGCACACCCCACCGGCACGGAAGACACACCCGCCACACCGGGCTGGGTGGAAGACAGTCTGGACCTTATTCTGGCCAGCCTGCCCGTTGCAGCGGATAAGCTCGCGTCCTTCCGCGCCTCCTATCTGGACTGTCTGGCAGGCTGCGGCCGCACGGCGGATCTGGACCGCGCGCATGATGCCTGCCGTCAGGGCTTTCTGCGCGCCGTGAAGGATGGGCTGGAACTGGATGCCAGCACACTCCGCACACTGGAACAGCAGCTTGAACAGCTCGAACTGTCCATTTCCTCAGAGATCTGAACCCGCCGGGGCCTGACGCTCCGGCGTCTGCCGTTCCTCGGCCTTTCCGCAGCCTGCCTCCGTCTGGCCGGGACACCCCCTGTTATTGCGGGGGATGCCTCCCCATATCCTCAGCACTGATCGTTCTTAAGGTTTTTTATGGAAACTCCTGCTTTTCTTGACCGTGACCGCCCGGATGTGCCGGATCTGGTCGTGCCCGGTGGTGTGACACCTTTTTATCTGCAAGGCCGCCCCGTGCGCGGGCGACTGGTGCGCCTTGGCGTGCTGACCGATGTGCTTCTGACGCGCCATGACCACCCCGGCGTAGTCAACCGTCTGGCAGGCAAGGCTCTGGCGCTGGTGGCCGGTCTGGCCTCCGCGCTGAAGTTTCAGGGCGCGTTTTCCCTCCAGATCAAAGGGGATGGCCCCGTCACCATGCTGGTGGCTGACTGCACGGATACCGGTGCGCTGCGCTTTTACGCCCGCACGGATGAGGATGCGCTCAACACCCTGCTTCAGGACACCCCGAACCCGACCGACCGGGAACTGCTGGGCAATGGCTATATGGCCCTGACAGTGGATCAGGGGCCGGACATGGAGCGGCATCAGGGGATTGTGGACCTTGCGGGCGATGACCTTGCCGCCATGGCCACCCATTACTTCAAAACCAGTGAGCAGCATGCCTGCTGGATCTATCTGTGCTGCACCATGACGGATGCCGGCTGGCGCGCAGGCGGCCTTGTGCTGGAACGCATTGCCGGTGAAGGCGGCACCCATGTTGTGGGCGATGAAAACGCTGACGCAAGCTGGGAGACCGCCACCATTCTGGCCTCCACCCTCTCCACCAAGGAAGTGCTGGACGACAGCCTGCCGTCTGCCACGCTGCTGCACCGCCTGTTCCATCAGGAAGATCTTCAGGTCAGCCAGCCTCGTGCGCTTGCCTATGGCTGCCGGTGCTCCCGC
The DNA here is from genome assembly GCF_018256955.1 of Acetobacter persici. Taxonomy (NCBI): domain Bacteria; kingdom Pseudomonadati; phylum Pseudomonadota; class Alphaproteobacteria; order Acetobacterales; family Acetobacteraceae; genus Acetobacter; species Acetobacter persici. The sequence goes on along the minus strand of NZ_JAERKU010000002.1, from coordinate 261,287 downwards.
GCCCGTCTGGCCAGCGTGCTGGAAGGGTTTGACACGGATGATCTGGACCATATGTGCCAGGATGACGGGCAGATTGTGATGACGTGTGAATTCTGCAATCACGACTTCCGCTTCCCGCGCACGGAAATTACGCCGCGCACCCTGTAAGGGCGCGCGGCACAGAACCGTTGACCGCCTTTATCACCGGAGGCAGGATTTCGGCTGCCTTATCCGGACCCCGCATCCGGACTCTGCGCCTTTGTTGAAGGACCGTGTTTCCATGTCGCTGTTTTCTCGCCCGCTTCGCGCAACATGCTCTGTCGCTCTGCTCCTCCCCGCCTTTCTGGCAGGCTGCGCGGGCGATAAGCAGCCGACACACTTTGCCCCCCTGCGTTATGATTATCTGAGCGTGATGCATTTGAATGCAGGCACGCTGGAGATTGAAGACGCAACCCAGCAGAACCCGGTTGCCGGGGATATCAGCGCCAACGCCCCCACCCTACCGGCGCAGGCCCTCCGCCAGATGGCGCAGGACCGTCTGGTGGCCGCAGGCGCATCCGGCACGGCAAAATTTGTGATTGATCAGGCTTCCATCCTGCACAATGCCGGGGGCGTGCTTGTGGGGCAGATGGCTGTGCATCTGGTGCTGCTCAACAGCGGCGGCACGCAGGCGGCACGGGCGGAAGCCCATGTCTCCCAGACCATGCGGCCCGACCTGTCCAAAGGAGATGCGGACAGCCCGGCCAACCTGTACGAACTCACCTCGGACATGATGCAGCGCATGAACGTGGAGTTTGAATATCAGGTGCGCAACACCATGAAAGACTGGATGGTGGATGCAGGTGGCACACCCGTTGGCTCCGCCATTCAGAGCCAGTCCCTTGATGCACCGGGCGCAAAAAGCAGCACCGCCGCCAAAGCTGCTACAGCCGCAGCCGTGCCCGCCGCCGCAACGGCGCCTGCGCTGGCAACACCCACCATCACAACGCCGGAGGTGGCTACACCCACCATCACGACCCCGGCCGTCACGGTCCCGGCTATCACCACACCGGATGTGTCCGTGCCGGATGCCACGCCGTCCGCCACTGTGCCAGAAAATGCCCCCAGCACTGATACGGCGTCAGGCAGCACAAAGAAAACCAGCACCTCTTCCACCAAAACCTCTGAACCCGACCCGGTTTTTCCGGCGGGCGAAGATGATGACAGCGCCAGTTCCAGCACCAGCGCTTCCACGCCAAAGGTGCGCTCCCCCGAGCCGGGCGTTCTGAAGCTGCCTAAAAAATAAGCCGACATAACACCGTGTGCCCTGCCCTCTTTTCCGGCAGGGCACACGGCGCGCCATTTTCAGAAATTGCTTTGCACGGTCGCCATAAAGCTCCGTGGTTCTCCATAATAATTGTAGTAATAAACATTCCCCAGACGCTGATAATAGCGTGTGTTGGAAAGGTTGTTGACGGTAAACGTCATGTTCAGTTCCGGCCGCCACTGGTAGCCTACCTGCGCACTGGCCACCACATAAGCGCCCTGCCGCACGGTGCGGGTTGTGCCAAACGTGCTGCTCTGCGCATCCACCCCGGCCCCGATACTCCAGACATTGCGTGTCACCTCCGGCGCGGCAAAGCGGTAATGTGACCAGAGTTTGAAAAGATGCCGTGGGGAATTGGGCGTGTAAGGCAGACCGGCCAGACCGGAATCATCCTTCAGGATTTTATTATCATTAAAGGTGTAGCCAAGGCTGATGTCCCAGCCATCCAGCAGCCGCCCCAGTGTTTCAAACTCAAAGCCCTGACTGCGCACCTTGCCTGCGGCATGGTAGCAGGTGCTTGTGCCGGACAGGCCGCAGGTGGTCGTGCCGTCCTGATCTTCCATAGCCTTATTGCGTTCCAGAATATGGAAACCTGCGAGTGTCACACTCAGATTGCGATGGAAGAAGGAGCCTTTAAAGCCTCCTTCAATCTGCTGCCCCAGCACCGGCTTCAGCCGCCCGGTATGGCTGTAGGCTGACTGTGGCTGGAACGTATCCGTAAAGCTGACATAGGCGGCAACCTGCGGTACGATATGCCACACCAGCCCTAAATAGGGTGTCGGCACCGCACCGTTTTTCTGGCTGACAACATAAGGCGTGTTTTTAGACAGATTTTTGTATTTATACTGATAAAAACTCAGTCTTCCGCCAAGCATCAGGTCAAGAGACGGCAGAAGCTGCACCCGTGCGGAGCCATACACCCCCACCTGTTGCGTGGGTTCGCGGTAGCGGGTGGTAATAGCCGGACGGATGGTGTCAGAAATTGCGGGCGCGAAAATATCCAGATTACTCAGGCCCGGCGTGGTGCGCCATGAGGCGGAAGACCCACCATCATACAGCAGATCGGAATCATAATTTGCGCCGATCAGCAGGTCATGTTTCCGGTTCAGCAGATGGACGGGTCCGGTAAAATACAGGTCCGCCCCATCATAAATTTCCCGGCCTTCATACCGTGCCACAACAAAATTTCCGGTCTTTTGCGCTGTGACGGCACTGTTCAGATAGGAGTAGTGCATGGAGCTGTCCGTTTCACGGTGGCGGCCCGTCAGCTTTGTACGCCAGCCGCCGCCAAACTCATGCTCCAGTTCTCCATCAAACTCATACATCGGGCTGCTGGTCTGGCCCCAGTTTGCCCCCACAAAACTGTTCCGTGCCAGATGCAGGTCCGCGCCGGAGGCCGCCATGGGCAGGCCCATAAAGCGTGTGGTGTCATTTTTCTGGCCGGTTGCGGAAACAGAGAGCGTGGTGTTGTCTGTAAGATGCACATCAATATCGGCGTAGGCTGTCCAGCGGGTATCGTGCGCGTTTTTATAAAAATAGTTGCGGTCTCCCCCTGCCAGCACAAACCGGCCCGTCACCTTTTTATTGCCCGTCAGCGGTCCGGTCACATCGGCATCCGCATGGAATGTATCCCATGACCCGCCGCTGAAATCCCCCTGCGCCCGGTAGGTATCCAGCGCATGTTTGCGCACAAAGTTCACGCTACCGCCCGGCGGAGCGGACCCCTGAAACATCCCGTCTGGACCACGCAAAACTTCAAGACGATCATAAATCGCCAGATCAAACTGCTGGCTGAAGGACATGCCGCCACTGGACGGCACGCCATCATATTGCGGCTGCACGGAATAGCCCCGTGACGTAAATCCTGCCGTGCCATCTCCATACAGATTGACATTCAGGCCCGGCACCTGTTTGAGCGCCTGATCCACCGTTGTCAGGTTCTGGTCATGCATCTGCTGGCGGCTGACAACGGAAACCGATTGCGGAATTTCATCCAGCCTTAACAGCATTTTTGTCATGGAGACCGCCTTCACCACATAACTACCCGTGCCATCTGTGGTGGCGTTCCTGTGACGCTGCCCCTGCACCAGAAGTTTTTCAACACTGCCCGGAATTTCATTCTCATCAGATACAGAAAGAGCTTTTTCTGACTTCTGCGTGCTTTTTGCGGAATAGCTCGCTTTTTTTGCGGCATCTTCCACCGCACCGGATGCCGTGGCGGCAAAAGCCGGTGCGCCACCCATGCCAAGCCCGGCCCCGCAGAGCATCAGCCCTGAGCAGGAGAGCAGCCCTGCTTTAAAACGCATCATCATCATTCCTGCTCTGTCTCCGGCATGGTCTGTGGTCGCTGTCTGCCATGCTCTGTGCGGGCCCTGTGCCTCAGCATGGCGCATCCCGCTGCTTTCGTTATTAAGAATTAGTCGCATTATCACTTCTCTGTGAAGCGCCGCAAGAGAGACGACACCCAATTTATAAATTTTTTTTATGAACCCTTAAAAACCAGCTTCGGACCACGCCGCCTTTCCATTCCCCATTTTCAAATTGCAGGCAGCCCACGCCACCGCCATAACAGCCTGATGCCGAACCAGCCGCTTTCCGCCTCCCCCTTTGCCATTGCCGATGGCCTGCCCGTGCAGGATGTGCTGCCCGACCTGTGTGCCGCACTTGCCCGCCCCCCCACGGCAGAACAGCCCGCTTCCGCCATTCTGGTCGCGCCACCGGGGGCAGGAAAAACCACAACAGTTCCCCCGGTTCTGGCCGCCGCACCCTGGCGCGGGGAGGCAGACCGCATCATCATGCTTGAGCCGCGCCGTCTGGCGGCCCGCGCCGCCGCAACACGCATTGCGTCCCTGATGGGAGAAGAGGCGGGCGGGTTTGTCGGCTTTCGCACCCGGCTGGAGTCCGTTGTGTCCGACCGCACGCGCATTGAAGTGCTGACGGAAGGCCTGTTTTTGCGCCGCCTGCTGGGTGACCCCATGCTGGAAAACGTCGCCTGCGTGATTATTGATGAAGTGCATGAACGCTCTCTGGATGCGGACCTCGCACTGGCCTTTTGTCTGGACCTGCAACGCACCCTGCGGCCGGACCTGCGGCTGGTCGCTATGTCCGCCACAGCCGAGACCGAACGACTTGCCGCGCTCATGCACGCCCCGGTGCTGACCAGCGAAGGCCGGATGTATCCGCTCACGGTGCAGCACGCCAAACGCGATATCCCGCATCTGCGCGATCTGCCTGCCGTAACCGCCGCAGGCGTGCGGCAGGCGCTGGTGGAAACAGAAGGCGATATTCTGGTCTTCCTGCCCGGCACCGGGGAAATCCGCCGCACTGCCCAGTTGCTTGAAGACTGCTCCGCCATCGTGCTGCCCCTGCATGGGGAACTGCCCCCGGCAGAACAGGCTCTGGTGCTGCGCCCCGGCCCCGCCGGGCAACGGCGCGTGATCCTCTCGACGTCCATTGCGGAAACATCGCTCACCGTGCCCGGTGTGCGCGTTGTGGTGGATTGTGGTTTTCGTCGCGCACCGCGCTTTGACGCTGGCGCGGGCCTTTCCCGGCTGGACACGCTGCGCATCTCCCGCGCCGCCGCCCGCCAGCGCGCAGGACGCGCAGGGCGAGAAGCCCCCGGTACTGCCTTCTGCCTATGGACAACCGCCACGGAACGCGGCCTGCCCCAGCATGACCGCCCGGAAATTCTGGAAGCGGACCTGTCTGACTTTGTGCTGGCCACGGCATTATGGGCCGATACGGTCGGCCAGTCTGACACCCCTCTGCCCCTGCCTGACCAGCCCTCCGGCAGCGCGGTAGCCGCCGCCCGGGAGTTGCTGATTATGCTCGGCGCTCTGGATGAAGAGGGGCAGATAACCCAGCATGGGCGTGACATGGCCGCCCTTGGCACCCATCCGCGCCTTGCCGCGATGATGCTGGCGGCCCGCACGGCGGAGGAAGCCGCTCTGGCGGCAGACCTCGCGGCCCTGCTGGAAGAACGGGACCCTCTGCGCCCCCGCGCGGCAGGACGCGCAGGGCCACCGCCTGTTCCGCCCTCAGATATTTCTCTGCGGCTTGACCTGATTGCCGGGGGAGACCACCCGCAGGCAGACCGGGGCGCACTGGCCCGCATCCGTCAGGCGGCCTCGCGCTTCCGTCTGCGGCTCGGCCTGCGGGCACGCCAGCAGGCGGGGGGAGACCCTGCGGCGCTGATTGCCGCAGGCTTTCCCGACCGGATTGCTCTCTCACGCGGGGAAGCAGGGACCTTCCGCCTCTCCAATGGCAGTAATGCCCGCCTGCGCCGGGATGACGGGCTGGCCGAAAAAAAGCTGCTGGCCGTGGCCGGGTTGCATTTGCGCACCTCCGCCGAGATCCGGCTTGCCGCCCCGCTGGACCTCAACGCCCTGCCGCCTGCCTTGCTGGACCGCACAAAGGAGCAGGTGGAAACCTCGCTAGACCCGGTTTCAGGCAATATTCTCGCCCGGCGCCGCACCCGGATCGGCTGCCTTGTGCTGCGGGACCTGACGGAAAAAGTGCAGGCCGGAAATGCGGCCTCTCTCCTGCTCGCGCAGGCCAAAGCCACGCCAGACACGACGCTGGACTGGCCGGACGCCGCGCGCCAGTTGCAGGCACGGGTGGAACTGGCCCGCGCCCTGCCCGGTGGCGCAGGACCGGGTGAGGACTGGCCGGATTTTACCACACAGGCTTTGGCCGCGCGGATGGAGGAATGGCTGGCTCCATACCTTGAAGGCGTCACCTCACTGGCAGACCTGCGCGGGCTGGACCTGACAACGCTGCTGAAAAACCATCTGGGCTACACGCTCAATGCCTGGCTGGATAAGGAACTGCCCACCACTCTCCCCTTCCCCGGTGGTAAGGCGAGTGTGGACTATACGCAGCCCGTGCCCGTGGCCTCGGCCCGCGCGCAGGTCTTCTACGGCACGGAGGAGACACCAAAACTGGCAGGCGGGCGCGTGCCGCTGCGTCTGGCCCTGCTCTCCCCCGCTGGACGCCCGCAGGCCATTACGGCGGATCTGGCCGGATTCTGGAAAGGCGGCTGGGCCGATATGCGCAGGGACATGCGGGGCCGTTACCCCCGGCATGAATGGCCGGAAAACCCGGCTCTCAGCCCCGCCACCCCCCGGCGGCCAGCACGTTAAGGTTTTGTCACTTCAGTACCACTCTCCGTTGCAAAACAGCAGCATAGCGTGGCGCCAGAGCACACAGCCATTGCGCGGAAACGCTAAACCGGGCCAAAAGTCCTTATGAACGGAAAGCAGACCACACACTCATGAAGCGCTTCAGGCGGGGCCTGCCGGTTATGGCCGCACTCTGTCTGCCCGGTCTTTCCGCCGGGCTGAGTGTTGCCCATGCTGACCCGATCCCCCCTGTTCCGCTGGTTGCCGCCCCCGGCCCGACCAGCTTTGCGCCGCTGGTGCGCAAGGTTGTGCCTGCGGTGGTCAATATTGCCGTCACGCGGGATTCCGATTCCGGCACCCGGAAAAAACTCCCCTCCGCCGTAAAAGGCACCCCGCTGGAGCGCCGCTTCAGGGAGCGGATGCGCAAGCATGGGGATGAAGTTCTGGGGGCAGGCTCAGGCTTTATTCTTGACCCCTCCGGCGTGATTGTCACCAACGGTCATGTGGTGGAAGACGCGGATAAAATTACCGTCGCCCTTGTCAGCGGTAAGGAATTTTCCGCCCGGCTGATTGGTATTGATGATCTGACGGATATTGCTGTCATTAAAATTGACAGCCCCACCCCTCTGCCTTTTGTGGAATGGGGGGACAGCCGCCTTGTGCAGGTGGGGGACTGGATTATGGCGGCGGGCAACCCGTTTGGTCTTGGCTCCTCCGTGACTGCGGGCATTGTCTCCGCGCGTGGGCGGGATATCGGCACCGGGCCGTTTGATGATTTCCTGCAACTGGATGCCCCCATCAACCCCGGTAATTCCGGCGGCCCGACCTTTAATCTGGCCGGGCAGGTCATTGCGCTGAATACCGCCATTGTCTCGCCAACGGGCGGGTCCGTGGGGCTGGGGTTTTCCATCCCCTCTGAAATTGTCATTCCCGTCGTCAACGCTCTGCAACGCGACGGGCGTATTGACCGGGGCTGGCTGGGCGCCACGCTGGAAGATATTACCACCCATAACGGCACCCGCGTGGCGGAAGTGGACCGCAACAGCCCGGCTGCTCAGGGCGGCCTGAAGCGCGGTGACATTATTACTGCCATGGGCGGAGAGCATATGGACACCGCCCGCACCATGATCCGCGCCGTAGCCGCGGCCCACCCCAACAGCGCGGTGCAGATCAGCGTACAGCGGCAAAGCCAGCCTATGACGCTGACCATCCATATCGGCCACCGTCCGCTTTCTGAAGACTGAGGGCGCGTGGCGTCTTTAAAAATTACAGTTCCATGAAACAAGACCAGATTGGTCCATTACTTACGCAACCCAAATAAAGATTGACCCCACCCGCCTTCAGCGTAAAATGCGCGGGAAAAGGGATACGTTTTCAGAATAGTTGTTCTGGTGAGTGTGTTTCTTCATGACGCCGCACCCGGTTTTCCGGGCGTTGGCCATTTTTTCTGATGCTGTGCGCCACCGAAAGGGCTTCACCATGCAAATGTACGGTTTTCTGACACTGCTGGGTCTGGACATGCTGTATACCGGCCTCAAGCTGAACGACATGACCTTCGTGTCTTTCTGCATTGCCTTCGGTCTGCCGGTTGTGCTGATGGCAGGCTATGTGCTGGACAACATGCAGAAAGAAGGCGCCTGAGTTTTCAGGTCCGGTTTTTCTGAAAAAATCCGCAAAAAAATGCCGCCGAGGCTTCTGCCCGGCGGCTTTTTTGTGCCTGCGTCTCTCTGAAAGACCAGCCGCCCGTCAGATCATCTCAAGCGGCGTCTTGCTGGCAGGCGGCGGGAACGCTGTGTCCAGATCCGCCAGATCCTGCTCCGTGAGCGTAATGTCCTGCGCGGCAATATTATCCTTCAGATGCGCCAGAGAGCCGGCCTTGGGGATGGGCATGACATTGTCCATCCGCAGCACCCACGCCAGAGCAATCTGTGCCGGGCTTGCCGGGCCATGCGCGGTGGTATGCCGCGCGGCCACAGTGCGCAACGCCGGATTCCGGAGCAACGCCCCGCCCTGCCCGATGGGTGAATAGGCCATTGTCATGACATGCCGGAAGCGATTGGTATCCAGCAGGTCGTACTCCACGCCACGGTGTTCAAGACTATACAGAATCTGGTTAGCAGCACATTCACAGGAGCGGCTGTAGCGTTCCAGTTCCAGCATGTCCTCCACATCAAAGTTGGATACACCCCAGTAACGGATCAGCCCGTCCTCTTTCAGCTTGCGGAAGGCGTCAATCGTTTCCGCCAGCGGCACGCTGCCACGCCAGTGGAGAAGATACAGATCAATCCGGTCTGTCCCCAGCCGCCGCAGGGAGGACCGGCACGCTTTGGCCACCCCTTCTGCCGAGGCATTGCTGGGCAAAACCTTTGTCACCAGAAAGACATCATTCCGTACGTCCCGCAGGGCTTCTCCCACCAGACTTTCCGAGCGGCCCTGCCCATACATCTCCGCGGTATCCACCACCTTTAGTCCGGCTTCCACACCATGACGCAGGGATGCGACTTCCTCTTTCCATGTGGCGGAAGACTCCCCCATGTTCCAGGTCCCCATCCCCAGCGCGGGCAGTTTTGTGCCATCCGCCAGAGTGACTGTTTTCGCCATATCGCTTGCGTCCTTCTTCCTCAAACAGCGGCTGCGCTGGTCCACACGGCGCTTGCACGCCCAGACATCAGGCAAGCCCTACAGCCTCCGCCGGCGTTGCAACAGGCCGAACCAACGGGCTGGGCAGCCGTCCGGGCCAGAAACTGATACTCAAGCCAGCGCGGGAGCCTCACAATCGTTCCCCTGCGGGAGGCGCACATACCCGCAACACATACCGGCCCTCTGATTCCCTGCTAAAAGCTGATAGACTGCCGCCATGCCCGAGCACAGGACCCGCCCCGCATGACGCAGATCGGCTTTTATCACCTCACCCGCACCAGTGTGGAGGATGCTCTGCCCCAGTTGCTCTCCCGCACACTGGCCAGCAGGCAGAAAGCTGTGGTGTGGTGCGCTGGCAAACCGCTGCTGGATGCGGTTGATAAAGCCTTATGGAAAGTGTCCGACCCGGCATGGCTCCCACACGGCAGCGAAGGCATTTTATGCCCGGACCTGCAACCCATCTGGCTGACACTGGGCGAGGACGTTCCCAACGCCGCCCCGTTCCTGTTCCTGCTGGAAAGCCGCACCTGCCCGGACAATCCTCCTTTTGAGCGGGTGTTTGACCTGTTTGACGGGCAGGATGAAGCCGCCGTCGCCGCAGCCAGAGGGCGATGGACCGCCATGAAAGCCGCCGGGCATGATCTGGCCTACTGGCGGCAGGAAGACCGGGGCTGGAAGCGCGCCCGCTAAGAGCGTTTTGAATCGTAACGGATGTGCATTAAAAACACACTGAGCGCCAAAACGCTCACCCCCTGAATGCTCCACGTTCTTTCACGCGACATGGCCTGAGAAATATGCCCATAGTGCGCGCTACAGGCAGCCGGTTGCCAGACGATGGAAAACGCTCAGGGACAGTCAGAATGAAACGATTAACGGGCACGCTGGGCAGTCTCTTTCATACCTTTGGCAGTCTGATCCTGTACTGGGCGGTTTTCCTGCTGTTTGGTATCAAACCGGCCATTGCCGTGACGCTTGCCTTTATTGTGGCCGAGGTTATCTGGCGCGTAACAACCCGCCGCCCCTTTCCAGCTTTGTGGTGGTTTTCCAATATCATGGCGATGGTGTTTGGTCTTGTTGATCTGTACGCCAAAACACCGTTCATGCTGCGGTATGAAGCTACAGTCTCCAACCTTATCACCGCAGCATTTTTTGCCGCAGGAGCGGTGGGGGAAGAACCGCTGATCCTGCGTCTTGCCGCGAGTTCCAGAAACGGAGACACCATTCCAAAAGACCGTCCGGAAATCATACAGTTTTTCAGGGCTTTTACCGTCTTGTGGGCTGCCTATTTTGTCGCGCGCGCCGGGGTTTTTCTCTGGGTCATGACGGCCTTCCCCCTGACAAAAGCGCTCATGCTCCGCACCGTTATCAGCTGGGTTAGTCTCGGCGTCATGATGCTGATCAGCATGAACGGCCGCCGGGTGTTTATGCTCTGCCAGCGTCTGGGATGGTTTACCACACCCGCGCCGGTGCCAGCACCCGCACCGCTCACACCCAGATAATCCGCCTGCCAGTGCCCCCGGCAGTTTAATACATCACCCCGCACCCCCAGCAGGGGTGGCGTACCCGCCCCCGCCTGCCCTACGGCCAGCCCCTGGCACCCATGTGCCGCTAAAGCCAGAACTGCTCTTGGGTGTGCCATTCAGTTCCATACCGCGCGTTGGGCCTTTGTCGCCGTCGCCACAACGCACTCCCCATTGGCATTGCTTGCGGACATCTGCCTGTTTTTTAAAGCGGCTTACTGGCCACCCCGCACGGCAGCACTCTTAGCCCGGATTGCCGCGAATTCGGAACCGGCCTTCCACTGTGGCCAGTTTTGTGAAAATGCCAGACTGCGGCCAACGGTATAGAGAAGGGCCACATCTTCCGCCGCGCCGCGCACATCCCAGTCCGGGCTCCAGGCATCACATGCCTGATGGTAGCAGGCCATATAATCCTGCAACCATTTCCGCCCGGCAGGCACGCCGCCGTTCAGCAGGTCCGGATACCCCGCCATATCCATCAGAGCCGCCACCGGCACACCCGCGCGGGCAAACGGCAGATGGTCAGCGCGGTAGAACGCCCCGCGTTCGGGCATGGCTTCCGGCAGCATCACGCGGCCCTGTTTTTCCACAGCGGCGGCAATATCATCCTGCACCGTGTCCTGCCCGGCCCCAACCATAAAGACGTTGTGGGAGGGGCCTGCCATCTGCAACACATCCATCGTGAAATTGGCAGCGGTTTTTTCAAGAGGAGCCATCGGGTGGGCTGCATACCATGCGGAGCCAAGCAGCCCCCGTTCCTCAGCCGTCCATGAGGCAAACATCACCGTGCGTTCAGGGCGCGGGCCAGCTTTAAATGCGCGGGCAATTTCCAGCACGCCCGCAACGCCAGAGCCATCATCAATCGCGCCGTGACGAATAACGGTCTGGCCCTGCGCATCCCTGCTCATGCCAAATGCATCCCAGTGCGCGCCAAACATCACGGTTTCATCTGGATGTTTGCTGCCCGTCAGTTTGCCCAGCACGTTCTGGCTTTCCAGATGGGAGACCTCAACCGGCACATCGAGAGAGAACCGGGCCTTGGGCAAGGTCACAGGTTTAAAGGAGGCCTGACGCGCCTGCACCCGTAACGCTGGCAGATCCAGTCCGGCCTGAGCAAAAACCTTTGTGGCCGCCGGGGTGGAAATCCAGCCCTGCATCAGCACAGGCTGGGCTTCCCCGCTCTGCGCGATATCAAAAGACTCACCACCCGGTGCAATCACGGTGGGCCAGCCATAGGCGGCACCGGGCGTATCATGCACAATCAGCGCGCCAATGGCCCCGCGACGGGCTGCTTCCTCATATTTGTAGGTCCAGCGGCCATAATAGGTCATGGCGCGGCCACCGAATTTACCGGCTACGGCTTCATCCGGTTTTGCATCAAAATCAGGATCGTTAATCAGGAAGACCGCAATCTTGCCTTTGAGATCAACATCTTTGAAATCATCCCACCCGCGCTCGGGTGCATGCACGCCATAGCCCACAAAAACCAGCGGTGCATTGCGGATTGTCAGGCGGTCCACCCCGCGCGCGGTGGTAAAGTAAACATCCTGCACCTGCTCCAGCTTCAGCGTGTTTTTGGCAAATGCCACCTGAAGGAGGTCCGGCTTGCCAACGCGGGTATGCTGCAACGGCACACGCTGCGTCCACCCGCCGTTCTCCCCGGCGGGTTCCAGACCAATCTGCTTATACTGCTCAATCAGCCATGCGACGGTCTTTGCCTCACCGGGAGAACCGGGGGCACGACCTTCAAACGCATCGCTCCCCAGAACCTTCATGGCGTCAGACATCCGCTCCGGGCTGATGGGCGCATAAACGGACGGAGAAACCTCCTTCGCCTGTGCCGCAACAGAAAGCCCCAGCGGCCCCACAGCAACCACAAGTGCCGTGGCGGACGCAGCGCAGGCCAGCAGACCACGCCGAAGGCCCTGCATGCCTCCCTGACGGACAAGTCTGCTCCGGAGTGTGTGGTCTGTCGTGCGCATCATGCTGTGTCCTGCCTGCGGGTCGGGAAAAAATAAAGCCTGAGAGAATAGTCAGGACCATTTCCATAAAGCAACTGCACAGCACAAAAACGAACAGGGTGCCTCCAGCGGAAAACTGGAGACACCCTGTTCCCTAGCACCGTCCCTGCCGGGCGATGGACCGTTTACGGATGGATCAGCAGGCGCAGGACACCAGCCACAACACCTAACCCGGCAACACCCCCAGCCCACAGGCCCACAAACCAGAGCAGCCTGAGCCACAACGGGCGTTCTGCTGTGTGCTGCATTGCCGCCTCCCTCAATGGTAGCTCTCGCTATGCTCGTTCACCGGGCCACGGAAAACATGATACGCAAAAGCTGTGTAGGACAGAATGAGCGGGATCAGCACCGCAGCGCCCACGAGCAAAAATGCCTGACTGGAGGGCGGAGCCGACGCCTGCCAGATGGTCATGCCCGGTGGCACGATATACGGCCAGATGGAAATCCCCAGTCCGGAAAAAGACAGGAAAAACCAACCCAGAGCACAGAAAAACGGAATACGGCGGGAGACCCCGCCCCGCAGCGCCCGGACCATGACCAGTGCCAGAACAAGCACGGCCACCGGCACAGGGGCCACAAAGAGAATACGCGGCCAGTCCGTCCAGTTCTGCATGTATGTCACGTGCAGCGCGGGGGTCCAGAGCGACACCGCGGCAATCATGCCCAGCATGGCGAGGGAGAGAAGGCCGGACCACCTGCGCATGGTGTCCTGCAACGTGCTTTCTGTGCGCCAGACCAGCCATGTGGCCCCCAGCAGCGTATAACCAACTGCCACAGCCAGACCGCAGAACAGCGGGAACGGCGCCAGCCAGTCAAAACTGCCGCCTACAAATGCATTATTCTCCACAGCAATCCCGGAAACCAGCGTGCCCAGAATAACGCCCTGCATTATCGCTGCGACCAGTGAACCGCCACAGAACCCGATATCCCACACGTCCCGCATTGCTTCCGTGTGCATCCGGGACCGGAATTCAAACGCCACGCCACGCATAATCAGCGCGAAAAGCATAATCAGCACAGGCAGATACAAGGCAGGCAGGATGGTGGCATAGGCGTTGGGAAAGACGCCATAGAGCGCTGCACCGCCAAAAATCATCCATGTCTCGTTACCATCCCAGACCGGTGCAATGGTCTGCACCATTACATTCCGATAGGTCTTGTTACGCTCGGCAAGAAAAAGAATACCCAGCCCGAGATCAAACCCGTCCAGCACGATATAAATAAAAATCGCCATTGCCGCGAGAACCGCCCAGACAATGGGAAGCCAGTAGGCTGCACCTGTCAGATCCATGATCAGCTTTCCTTCCCTGTAATGCCTGTTGCCGCGGTGCCCGAAACAGCCGCCTGCATGGAGGCCGCCCGCTGGGGGGCGTGCGCATCCGGCCCGGCTTCACCCGCATGGGGTTCCTGCGCAAAACCGCGCAGAAGGATGCTGATGCCCGAGGCAAAAACAATGAAATAGACGATAACAAACACAACCAGTGTCGAGGCGATGCTCCCAGCCGCCACGGGTGAGGCGCTCTCCGCCGTGCGCAGCAGGCCATAAACGGTGTAAGGTTGCCGCCCGACCTCCGTTGTCACCCAGCCACACAGCATGGCGATAAAGCCTGCCGGGGCCATGAGCAGCGCAAAACGCTGCAACAGCACATCCGAACACAACCGGCCACGCCAGCGCAGCCAGAGCGAATACACCCCCAGCACTGCCATAAGCATCCCCAGCGCCACCATGATGCGGAAACTGAAGAACACAACAGGAGACGGGGCGCGCTGGTCCTTCGGGTAATCCTTCAGGCCTGGTACCTTTCCCTCAAGGCTGTGGGTCAGGATAAGCGAACCGAGCAGCGGCACTTCTACCTTGTAACGTGTCGTTTCATGCTCCATGTCCGGAATACCAAACAGCAGTTCCGGTGCGCGGCTCTGGCTCTCCCAGTCCCCCTCAATCGCAGCGATTTTGGCAGGCTGATATTTCAGCGTGTTCAGCCCCTGCGTATCCCCCGCCAGAATTTGCAATGGAGCGACAATAGCCGCCATCCACATGGCCATTGAGAACATGATTTTCACGGCCTCGGTCGGCGCGCGCCCTGCGCGTCTGGCACGCAGCAGATGCCAGGCCCCGACCCCGCCAACCGCAAAGGCCACGCACAAAAACGCTGCCAGCGCCATATGCACAAGCCGGAACGGGAAGGACGGATTGAAAACAATGGCCCACCAGTCCGCCGGGATAAAGCGGCCGGTTCCGGGTTCAATCGCATAGCCCTGCGGCGTCTGCATCCATGAGTTGGAAGAGAGGATCCAGCTCATGGAAATCAGCGTGCCGAGGGACACGACGCAGGTGGCGAAAAAATGCAGTTTCCGTCCAACCTTGTTCATGCCGAACAGCATGATGCCGAGGAAGCCCGCCTCCAGAAAGAAGGCCGTCATGACCTCATAACCCAGCAACGGCCCTAAAATTGGACCTGCTTTTTGTGAAAACTGCGCCCAGTTGGTCCCGAATTCATAAGACATGACCAGCCCGGAGACCACGCCCATGCCAAAGACAATGGAAAAAGCCCGCAGCCAGTAACGGAACAGATCCAGATAGACCTGCCGCCCGGTTTTAAGCCAGAGCCCTTCCAGCACCGCCAGAAACGCGGCCAGCCCGATGGAAAAGGCGGGAAAAACAATGTGAAATCCGACAGTAAACGCAAATTGCAGTCGTGCCAGAAATAAGGGGTCCAGTGCGCCCACGAGGCTCGTACTCCATATTCAGAACGTACGCGCCTTCAGGAACTGGTCTTCGACGACACGAACGTGGTTTCAGTGCGAAACATTCCCGGTCTCAGTGCCTGAAATGTCGCCGCATGGTGTCCGGGTGTTGCACCAGAGCCGTGCGGACGACAAAGCGTTTGTCATCATGACATCATAAGCAGGCGTTATGTTGGACGCAGCACAAAGGGGAAGGTTGCGCACGCTCTCCGGCACAACGCCCGGAAAGCGCGCAGACTGTGACCATCCGGCAACAGCGGGTTGAGCAGACAGGCTCAGTAAAAAAGCCAGATGCTCTATATCGGGCAGGTTTCCGGCGGCAGGGCAAAAGCCGGGTTATGCAGAAAATCCGGGTCCGTCAGTGTCTGGAGGAACGCTTCCAGCGCCTGTTCGTCCTGCGCGGATAACGCGGGGCTGTGGCTATGGGCCTGGAGTGCGGCGCGCAGCGTGGGGGCTGAGCCATCATGGAGATACGGCGCGGTCACGCCCACATTGCGCAAGGAGGGCGTTCTGATCCGCGCCGGATGGTCTGTGTTGATCTTATGGAAGGACTGATCACTCAGCAAAAAGCCGCTATGGCACGCCGCACACTGCGCCGGGCCGAAAAATAGAATGGCCCCGCGCCGCGCTGGTGCGGGCAGAACCGCCTGTTTCTTTTGCGCCTGATCCCACAGGCTGTTCCGGGAGATCAGGGTGCGCTCAAACGCGGCGAGCGCCTGCGGCACGGTGCGGGCGTCAATCCGTCCGTTATTCTTTTTGAAGGCCGCAGCAAAGAGTTTCTGATAACAGGCCTCCCCGGAGACCCGATGCAGGAGCGTTGCCCAGCCGGGCATCCCCATTTCCACCGGCCCGTGCCCGAAAACTGGCGTCGCTACCTGCTGTTCCAGTGTGGTGATGTGCTGGTCCAGCCATGTCAGGGTTTTGAAAGCGCCAACATTCCCAAGCGACGGGACGTTGCGCACCCCCGCCTCATCCGTAATACCGGCATGGGTTGCCATACCATCTGCAAACGCATGGCGCTGCTCATGGCAGGAGGCGCAGGCCATACTGCCATCACCCGACAAATCTGCATCATAAAACAGCCGCCGCCCAAGCTGGATGCGCGCCTCCTGTTCTGAAAGCGCAACGGGGCCAGACGCAGCCGAAGCACGGGCGTCTCCCCCTATGACAGAAGGCGTTTGCGCCGGTGCGGCCGTGCAAGACAGCCCCCACGCGGCGGAGAACAGACACACCCCCGCCAGAAAACGCAGCACAGAGGTGGCTGGCCTCATGGGGTCCTGATCACCATCAGCGTCATGTCGGGCTTACCGCTGCCGCTTACTTCAACCACCGCACGACCGGCTTCCAGCGGAAAATCGACCATCTTGCCAATACCACTACAGGCTGGGCCGTGATTATGGCCAGAAGAGAGGATGGCTTTGCTGCCCTGCACCACATCCAGCCAGGCCCGGTTGCCGAGCATCACGCGATATGTCCCGGCCGCAGGCACATCAAACGCAAACATGCCGCCGGAACTCACCTTTCCGCCCGGCTGCTCGGGCCGCACCACATACTGCATGTCTGCCGTGGAACGGAGGTGTGCGGCCACGGCCTTGCCTGCGGTCAGCCTGACACTTTCCAGATCCTGCGATGTGGCAGCTGCCACAATGGGAGCAGGCTGCGCCCAGCCTTTCAGCGCCTCTGGCAAAGGGGCTGCCTCTTTAGGGCAGTTTTGCATTCCGTGGCCTGCATGATGCGGCACATCTGCCTGCATCTGCCCGGCCTCTCCTGCCTGCGCAGCAGCAGCCCGACCGGCAGATGTTCCCACGGCCATTGTCAGACCAAGTGATAAAACTGCCACAGATTTTAACGCAATTTGTTTCCTGATTGCCATAAGCCTCACGCTCCATCTATATACCGATGAATATTGTATACATTGATATATTGATAAAGGACCTTCCCTCTAAATGAAAGCCTTCCTCCCGGTGACCACGCGCACCCTTTCCGCCGTGACACTGGCCAGCCTGCTCTCCACCAGCGCAGGGGCGGCCCTTGCAGCACCTGCCCCGCTGACCACCACGCCGGACCTGCGTCAGGTTAAAAAGAAGGCTTCCAGACCAATCTCCGCACCCCCCGCTGCGGCCCCACAGACCCGCCCGGACAGCACCTATGATGCGCTGACCACAGGCAGCCTCCCTTATAACAGCCTGGTGGCGGAACGTAGCGCGTCCGACATTTTCGGCCCCGGTGAAATTACAGTCTTCGGCACCCCGCACCGCAATGCGCTGGTCGGGAATTCAACCGTTTCCGCTAATGCTATTTATACTCTGAACAAAAACACACTGGATGAAGCCGCGAACCTGATCCCCGGTGTCAACTCCGCCAATACCGGCGGTACGCGCAACGAGCGCACTATTCTGGTGCGCGGGTTCAACCGTTTTCAGGTGCCGCTCATGGTGGATGGTATCCGCATTTATCTGCCTGCGGATAACCGGCTGGATTACGGGCGCTTTTTAACACCCGACATCGCGGAAATTCAGGTTGCCAAAGGCTATGCCTCCGTTCTCGATGGCCCGGACGCCATGGGCGGAATGGTCAATCTTGTCACCCGAAAACCGCACAAGGAACTCGAAGGCGAACTGCGCGGGGGCACCATGCTGGGGCATGATGGCGGGTATTCCGGTTATAATGTGTTCGGGCTGATCGGCACCAAACATGAAAAATGGTACGCACAAGCCAACTTTGCCATCAATAACGTGGACCATACCGATCTGTCCTCCAATTATGACCCCACCCCCACACAGGGCAAAGGCAAACGGCTGCTGACAGATTCTCAGGACTGGCGCGTCAATTTTAAAGTTGGCTACACACCCAACGCCACGGATGAATACACCATTAACTACACCCGCCAGAGCGGTGAAAAACGCGCGCCGTTCAGCGTGACAGATTCCCTCAGCGCGCAAAAGGACTGGACATGGCCCGCGTGGGATCTGGACAGCCTCTCCCTCACCTCCCGCACCAGACTGAGCGACAGGCTCACCCTGCGGTCCCGCCTGTATCGTAATACCTTCTATAATCTTCTGAGAAGTTTTGATAACGCCAGCCTGAACACGCAGACAAAACCCAAAGCGTTTAACAGCTATTATAATGATACCGCGTGGGGCGGAAATGTGCGTCTGGATGCGGAAATTTCCCGCCGGGATACGCTGGGCATTGCATTCTATGGCCGACGTGATGAACATGCCGAGCACGAGCAGGTTTTTCCCAGCGGAGCCTATCAGCCCACCACAACCTCAGTTGAGGAAAGCTACAGCATTGCGGGTGAAAACGTGTTTCGGTTCCTGCCTAATCTGGATCTGACCACCGGCGTGAGTTATGACTGGCGCGTGCTGGACCGCGCGCAGGGGTATTCCGGCGGCATTATCCATTACCCAACCCGCAACCGGGGCGCACCCAACGGGCAGGCGCGCCTGAGCTGGCGGCCGGACACCGTGTCTGAACTGCATATCAGCGTGTCAGACCGCGTCCGTTTCCCGACATTGTTTGAGCGTTTCAGCACCCGGTTTGGCGGCGCGGTTTCCAACCCCGGCCTGCGCCCGGAACGCGCCCAGAACTATGAGCTGGGCGGTTCTCACACTTTTGGAAAGATTGAAGTGGCCGGAGCCCTTTTCTATTCTCACCTGACAGACCTGATTGCCTCTTTCCCTGTGCAGTATAACGGCACAACCGTCTCCCAGAGCCGGAACATCAATAGCGGGAACTATGCCGGGGCGGAAATTTCTCTGGCTATTCCTGTGCGTAAAAACCTTCTGCTGGGCGGGAATTATACCTATACGCATCAGGATGTGAGCGCCCCCGGCTCCTCCCCGCGCTACCGGCCTACGGATGTGCCCACGCATAAGGCGTTTGCCTATGTGGAATGGTCACCCATTAAAAAACTGCGTTTTGTGCCGAACGTCGCTATTTCCTCCAACCGCTGGACCATGAACTCCATTGGCACAACCTATTTCCGCACCGGGCATAACGTGAACATTTCCGCCCGTGTGGATTACCAGATCACCCCCAATGTGCAGATTGGCGCAAATGCCTCCAACCTGCTGGACCAGAATTATCAGATGGTGGGCGGCTACCCGGAGCAAGGGCGGAATTTTTACGTTAATCTGAAAATCTCCGGATAACCCCCTATAAAACTTTCAGAAAAACGCCGGAGCCAGAGATGATCAAGGCGCATGGCTGACCAGCGTTAAGATTAGTCTGTTGGCACGGCCTCCGGGCTGTGCCTAAAAATATCGTATGACCTCAGCCCCTCCGGCCCCGACTGCCAGCCTCCGCCCCCGCGCCCTCCGCCATGCCGAGGGCGTCAAGCTGCGCAAACGCACGCCCCGCACACAGCAGGCGGAGTGGCAGGCCCCCAAAAACAGGCAGGACCCGGTCTCCATTCTGGTAGAGCAAGGCATGCACCGCATCAGCGCGCTGCTGCCTGTGCGCTATGCCCGCATGGCGGCCTCACCCTTTGCATTCCTGCGTGGGGCGGCGGCTGTCATGGCGGCGGATCTGGCCGGAACACCCGCCGCAGGCCCCACAGTGCAAAGCTGTGGTGACTGCCATCTGGCCAACTTCGGCAGCTATGCCTCGCCGGAAGGGGTGCCGGTTTTTGATATCAATGATTTTGATGAAACACTGTCCGCCCCGTTTGAATGGGATGTAAAGCGTCTGGGCACGTCCCTTGTGCTGGCCGGGCGGGAAGGTGGCCTGTCCGACGGAGCCGCCAGCGCTCTGGCCCGCAGCATGGCGCAGGCTTACGCGCAGGAAATGGCCTATCTGGCACCGCTGAACCCGCTGGCCATCTGGGCGGAACGCATTGACCTTGCCGCCGCCATCGCCAGTTTTCAGGACAAGCAGGCCCGCAAAAAAGTGCAGAGCCTGCTGGATGCCCGGCTGGAAAGTGCGCGCAGCCATTTTGGGCTTGTGGCAGACAATGGCGGTGCCCCGCGCCTGACGGAAAAGCCGCCGCTCGTCATGCGCTTGCCGGAACAGGATGACACCATCCGCGCCGCTTTTGCCCGTTACCTCGCCACCCAGCCGCCGGAACGCGCCATTCTGCTCTCACGCTACACATTGCAGGATGTGATTTTCAAGGTTGTGGGGGTGGGTAGCGTAGGCACGTTCTGCGCAATCGGCCTGTTTGCCACACCGGATAATGAGGTACTGCTGCTCCAGATCAAGGAAGCACAGACCTCCGTCCTTGCGCCGCATCTGGCCCCCTCCCCGTTCCATAATCAGGGCGAGCGGGTGGTAACCGGCCAGCGCATTATGCAGACTGCGTCCGATGCGTTTCTGGGCTGGACGCATAGCGGCGGCACGGATGAAGTGGACGGTGAGACCGGCACCCAGCCTACCGGCCAGCGGCAGTTTTACGTCCGCCGCCTGAAAGACCAGCGGCTTGCCGCCATTGGCGCGGAATTTGCCCAGATTGGCCTGCCGGACTACGCACTCCTGTGTGGCCGCACACTGGCCCGCGCCCATGCCCGCTCTGGTGACGTTGCCACCCTTTCCGGCTATCTCGGCGCAGGCCGCGCCTTTGCCGATGCCATCGCCAGCTTCTCCACCGCCTACGCTGACCAGACCAAAGCTGACTGGAAAACTTTCTGCGCTGCAATCAAAGCCGGGCGGATTTTTGCGCAGGAGCCGGGGACGGCGCAAAAAGCGCCGGCGGCTTCTAAGAAAAAACCTTAAGCTTTCCAAACCAGTTCGATTGCGGTTGCAGAATTCTGTCTGCAACCGCGGCTCTATATATCAATCATGAGTAAGAAGATTGCTTTTCAAATTGAGCTGATATGGAGAGGTAGCAACAGGCCGTTTACTGAACAGTATATTTGAGAAACCAGACGCTCTCTTAAACAAGAGTGCAATCGTTTTCTATATGGAATTTATCTCACATACAAAACCATGATTAATTATTCTCATTTCAGAAAGAGATACTCAATGCTTAATGAATTACCTGAATTATCCGATAACACATGGAAATCTGCAGCAGAACAATTTAAAGACTCGGGATGGTTATCTGAATATTCTAAAATTCATTTTTATGTCAAAAACGTAAATAGAAAATTTGGAGATGAAATAAAAACAAAAATTTTTGAACTATGCAGAGCAAAAATAGAAAATATTTCCTATATTGAAGTTAATATTTTTGGCAACAATGGATGGGCTTTCTATAATTCTGAGCTATTCACAAGGGATGCCGCCCAAAAAAAATTAAAAGCCGAAACAGAAAAGGCAAATCGCTAAATGGTAAAAAATATGGATGAGATAAAAGCAATTTCCTTCTAACAATGCTTTCAATATTGATCAATTTGAAGAATTATTGTTAAGAGCGCTTCCTTATTTTAGGTATACGTGAGACTAAGGCGAATACAGTCTACCAACTCAAGAGTGTCTAGCAGACAAGTAGCTTTGGGGAGAAAGCGTCATGTCTTCTATGGGTCTCTAAATGTCTATGATCAGACATTTAGAGTTTCCAGTTCATACGTAAAGGGCGGAATAGTCTCTGAATGTTCAATAATGACCACGTAAGGTAAAGCTAAAAGTACGTGGCTCGCCATAGATCATGCCGTCGTAAAACCCTTCCTGACGCACGTAAGTCCGGTCTGTGAGATTGGTAATGTTCCCAGCAATATCAAGCCAGTTAGCAACGCGATACCGAGCCATAATATTGATAAGCGTGTAGCCTTTGACACGAAGGTTGGAAGAATCATACTTACCATTTCCAAGAGGGCGACCGGGATTGGTGGACCATTCTGTGCTGGACTGGCTGGAGATACCACCACCAATAGTCAGGTGATGGAGTTTTCCAGGGAAAGTATAACTTGTTGTAAGACGCACAAGATGATGGGGATCCTGACGATAGCTCAAACCTTTTTCGTAGAGATAACTGTAACCAAAGAATACGTTCCAACCGGGTAGAAGCTCACCCGAGGTATCAAAATCAATACCTTCTGTCTTAACACCATTGACAGATTCGTAAATCGCTTCCCCGGTGGTTGAATTTGTTGAACCAGTTGCCTGGGCAACATTGTTTTGACGGTTGAGATAAAATGCGAGTGACGTATTAAGGCGTTGCTTGAAGAACGCACCTTTCAAGCCCGTTTCATAACTTTTTCCCATGACCGGATCGAGGGGTTTGTTGCTGGCATCCCGCAGGTTCGACTGAGGTGTGTATACGTTTGTATAGCTTCCATAAATAGACATGGTCTTTGTAAAGTCATAGACCATACCAGCATAAGGGGTCAGGACAGCATTTTGCTGACCGGTACTGGTGGACCCTGAGTATTTGTTAGCTGTATTATACGTGCCGGTATAAGCTTGATAACTGCTCATGCGCCCACCCAGAATAAGGGAAAGCCCTTTGGCCAGGACAAACCTACCAGAAGCATACGCACCGTAATTTCGAGTGACATCAACCTCACGCGCGCGTGTGCGATGCGTGGCAAAGTTAGGGTAAGATCCGTCCCATGTCTGCCAGTTATCAATAGGAAGACCGGTTGCCCGATACTGACACCCTGAATAGGGATTGACACCTGCAATCGAGCAATTTCCTAAAGCCTTACTGAATGAATACTGTGTCAGTTCATCATTATATCCGTTGAACCCAAAGACCAGTTTATGTTCGCGGCCGAAAACATGAATAGGCCCAGAGATATGGACGTCGGCATTATCCCGCGCATCTTCATACTCAGCATGAAGAGCGTTCAGGTACGCCCCAGTCCCATCCTGATTCCAAAACCCCCCATAAGTTCCCCGTGATGCATTATTAATTTTTGCGACACCAAGGTTATTATAGGAACTCCCCTGAGTACGCATATAGCCGGCTTTCAGATGCCAGCCTGCTGAGAAATCATGATCGTAATTGATAAACGCCGTATACTGGTCACGCGTAGCCTGGCTCCAGTCCGCAGCAGGGTTGGTGCTACGAGGCAAATTAGTTTTTGTTCCATCTGCATACCAGATAGGAACATTGGTCCCCCAGGACGCACCATCATTACGGGTTCTTTCATATTGAAAGCCGAAATTGAGCGTATCGCGCGAAGAGATATCTGCCGTGAAATTAGCAAGAGCCCCAATACGGTTGACGTGTTCTCTTATCCTGAAGGTATCGGTGTCATCCCACGAAAACACATATCTGCTGCGAATAGTTCCCGAATGATTTAGAGGAGCATTAAGGTCCGCCATGACGCGGTGCTCGTTCCAATTTCCTAGTCTTAAAAGACCATTCGCGGAAAATTCTCTCTGGGGAGCTTTGCGTTGTAAGTAGATTGTTGCGGATGGGTCTCCCGTCCCGCCCAGAAGACCGTTGGCCCCACGGACGATCTGCACATTATCATACAGATCCATATTCATGGATGAGCCAACACCACCAAAGCTTGTTGAGGCATCAATCTGCATGCCATCAATCTTATAGTTGGTAATGTCGAAGCCACGAGCGCGATATGTTGTTCTCCCAGCGTTATCGTTTGCGTAGGATGTAACGCCAGGCGTGGTATTCAGAACGTCATCCAGGGTATTGATCTGCTGATCATCCATGACCTGCCGCGTCATAACCGTGACTGTCTGCGGTGTTTCCCGTAAGCTTAATGGCAACCCCGTGGAAGCACTTGTTTGTGGTGCTGTATAACTTCCCTGATCCCACCGTCTGCCTCGCACAAGAATGCTTTCATTAGTTTTGGGCGAAACAGTGGCTATATTTTTCTGTTTTGTAGTCTTTTTTGAAGATGATTGTTTATTATCTACGGATTTTTTCTCAATAACTTCGCCCGTATTTGTTTTCTTTTTTACGACATCTTCTGCCTGCACTGAAGATATTCCACCTAGAGAAAGGAACGTTGAGGCCAGCAGGGCTGCTACTCGAAGATGGGTTACATGGTGGAGTGTCACATCAATATCCTACTAGGAATGATTAGTGCGAATAATTATCATTTGCGGCGAAATACCAGTTACGCGCTGCAGTTGGTAGATTGAATAAATTAATTTTTATTCATTATTTCGATGTAGTAGCCCCTGATAACAGAGCAGGCATAGTCAAGGTGGAGCACGCGCCCAGCACCCAGAATTTTTACTAAAATGCCTCAGATATGACTAAGGCCCGTTAGCACTTAAAGTTCTTCCTATTTTTAGAGATGGAGGAAGGAGACGAAACAGACCGTTTATGGTGACAAAGTTCTACCGTCGCGAAGCAAACATAACGTCGAGCGGCATTCTCGTATCAACCATCCTGTCACTTGCGCGTATCACAATCTATCTGGGCGCAATCGGTTGAACATGAAGCTGAGGCATCTATCCCCGATCAGACGGGCTCATCCATTTTGGGAGATTTTTCAGATCTCCCCGGCTTCGTGCGGCTCGGCGCTTCAGCCATGCAGGCGGAAATCGCTTCGGCAAACGGTAGCTATTTTATCTTTACCCATACGAACTCGAAACTCGGCTATTGGTCCAAACTCTCTTATGAGAGATCGTGATTCTCATGTCTGTTATGTGAGAAGCGATGAAACGTCCTGAACGTCTGACATAAGGCGACAGCGGCCATCCACACAAAAAAAGGGCCTCAAAAGAGGCCCTTTTTCTCGTCACATAAAACCCCGAAAATGTCAGGCGTTTTCGTAATTCTTCTGCACAAACTCATTCAGCAGACGCACGCCAAAGCCGGTAGCGCCTTTGGGCTGACCGTTGCGCGGGGTTTTGCTCCATGCTGTTCCGGCAATATCCAGATGCGCCCACGGAGTTTCCCCCACAAAGCGTTTCAGGAACTGGGCGGCGGTAATGGAACCACCCGGACGGCCACCAATGTTCTTCATGTCCGCAATGTCGGATTTCAGCATGGCGTCATACTCAGCGCCCATCGGCAGACGCCACAGCTTGTCACCCGTTGCCGCGCCCGCTGCCGTCAGATTGGCAGAGAGATCGTCATTGTTAGAGAACAGGCCTGCATATTCATGCCCAAGGCTGATGATGATCGCCCCCGTCAGCGTGGCGAGGTCCACCATGAGTTTCGGGGCAAAACGCTCACGCGCATACCAGAGGATATCGGCCAGAACCAGACGCCCTTCCGCATCCGTGTTCAGTACTTCAATGGTCTGGCCGGAAGCGCTGCGCACGACGTCCCCGGGGCGCTGGGCCGTGCCGGACACCATGTTTTCCACCAGCCCGATCACGCCAACAGCGTTCACTTTCGCCTTGCGGCCCGCAAGCGCTGTCATGAGGCCGGTCACGGTTGCGGCACCAGCCATGTCTTCTTTCATTTCTTCCATGCCTGCCGCGGGCTTGATGGAAATACCGCCGGAATCAAATGTCACGCCTTTGCCAATAAAGGCCAGCGGGGCGTCATCCTTCGCGCCGCCATTCCAGCGCATGATAACGGTGCGCGGGGCGTTTGCACTGCCCTGCGCCACACCCAGCAGCGCGC
Organism: Acetobacter persici; assembly: GCF_018256955.1. Lineage (NCBI taxonomy): Bacteria > Pseudomonadati > Pseudomonadota > Alphaproteobacteria > Acetobacterales > Acetobacteraceae > Acetobacter > Acetobacter persici. The sequence goes on along the minus strand of NZ_JAERKU010000002.1, from coordinate 235,518 downwards.
CAAAGCCAAGCTTTTCCATCTCGGCCTGCTCGAGCACCTCGACTTCAAGCCTAAGGCTGCGCAGCGTGGTCACACGCGCGGTAAATTCTTCGGGGTTCAAGACGTTGGCTGGCTCTGTCACCAGATCGCGGGTCAGGATCACACCGCGCGCCACAGCGGAGAGCGGCGCAAACGCGGCCTCGGCCTCGGCTGGGTCAGCCGTCAGAACAGTCACGGCGGCCAGACGATGCTTTTTCTCAACCGTCGGGGCGCTGTGATACAGGGAGAAGTGATACGCCCCCAGCACAGCACCCTGCGCGACAGAGGCAGCAAAGCCCTGCGGCACATTGCCCAGTGCAACAGTCGCTTTTTCCTGCGCACCAAAAGCGGAGGCCGCAACGCCACCAGCGGCTTCAGCTTCTTTCGCGCCAAAAGCGTCCAGCTTGCCAACGCCGATCAGCACAATGCGGGAAAAACCAGCACCGGGGGCCAGCACAACGCAGGTTGAGCCATCTTTGCCGGTAAAGTCATCGGCATCAGCCGCACGGCTCAGCGCACCGTTGGTCGCTTTGTCGGCCTCGGCAAAAATGGCCGGACGGTCCTGCCCTTCGGCCAGCAGAAGAGCCAGTGCCCCGCCATCGGGCAGGGTTTCGGGGGAAAAGGAAATCTGAAGCATAATGACTGGCCTCCATAAACGTCTTAAGCTTTTTGCCTGACTTGGGTACGTCCCGCCTCGCCCCTTGGCAAGAGCACAGCCGGGGCCGCCTTAAAAAAACAGGCAGGGCATGACGCGCCGCCGTTCCTGGCGTATGGTGGCAGCATGAGCACCCATACAGACGCTGACCTGCTGGCCCTTGCCGCCAGACTGGCGGAAGAAGCCGCCGAAATTATCCGCACCATCCGCGCGCGGGGTTTTGAAACACTGACCAAAACCGACTCCTCGCCGGTGACGGAAGCGGACCACGCGGCAGAAGCGCATATCCTGAAAGGCCTGCGCGCCGCCGTGCCGGAAATCCCGGTGATTGCTGAAGAGGAAATGGCGGCAGGCCTGCGCAGCGCTGTGTCAGACACCTACTGGCTGGTGGACCCGCTGGACGGCACACGGGAATTTGCGGCCGGTCGGGATGATTTTACGGTGAATATCGGCCTTGTGCGGGACGGCCGCGCCGTTCTGGGCGCTATGGCGCTCCCTGCCTATTATCAGCTTTATACCGGCGGTATTGGCCTGCCTGCCGAACGCCGTGATCAAAACGGCACCACCGTTATCCATACCCGCACGCCACCTGCCGAAGGGCTGAGCGTTCTGGCCTCCCGCCATTATGCGGATGACCCGCGTCTGACCGCCTATCTGGGGGAACGCCGCATTGCCTCCGTGGGCAATATCGGGTCGGCCGTAAAATTTGCCCGCGTGGCGGAAGGCGCTGTGGATTTCTACCCTCGCCTTGGCCCGACCATGGAGTGGGACACAGCCGCCCCGCAAGCTATTGTGGAAGCCGCTGGCGGGCACGTCACACTTCTGGACGGCACCCCGCTGCTATACGGCAAACCGGACTGGAAAAACCCGCCGTTTGTCTGCACCGGGACGCTCTGATTTCCATGACGGAACGCCTTGCCGCCACGCCAGCCGGAATAACCACCGCCGCCCGCATCCTGCGGGAGGGCGGGCTGGTGGCGTTTGGCACGGAGACTGTTTACGGGCTGGGGGGCGATGCCACACAGCCCGCCGCCGTTGCGCGTATTTTTGAAGCCAAGAACCGCCCGCGCTTCAACCCGCTCATTAGCCATTTTGCCAGTGCGGACGCCGCTTTTACGCAGGTGCAGGCCTGCCCGCTTGCGCAGAAACTGGCAGCAGCCTTCTGGCCCGGCCCGCTCACACTTGTTCTGCCCCGCGCCCCCGGCAGCACGGTGAGCGATCTGGCCGCCGATGGCCTGTCCTCCCTTGCTGTGCGCGTGCCACGCGGGGAGGCTGTGCTGGCTTTGCTGCGCGCCGTCGGGCGGCCCGTTGCAGCCCCTTCCGCCAATCGCTCCGGCCGCATCAGCCCCTCAGACGCCAGCCACGTTCTGGAAGAACTGGCAGGCCGGATTGATGCCGTGCTGGATACCGGCCCCTGCGCCGTGGGGCTGGAAAGCACCGTGCTGGACCTGACAGACCCGGACCGCCCTTGCCTGCTGCGCCCCGGCGGTGTTCCGGTGGAAGCACTGGAAGCCCTGTGCGGCCCGATTGCCCGCCCGGAAACGGAAGCCGATACCGCGCCGCTTTCTCCGGGCCGGATGCTCTCCCACTACGCTCCCAGCCTGCCGGTGCGCCTGAACGCCACCAGCGTTGGCCCGCGGGAAGGACTGCTGGCATTTGGGCCGGTGCCGCTGCCGGGCGCCGCCGTCACATGGAACCTCAGCCCCACGGGTAATCTGGAAGAAGCCGCTGCCCGCCTGTTTTCCGGCCTGCGCTTTCTGGACAGTCAGCAGCCCACATTTGATCTGACCGGCGTTGCCGTGCAGCCCATCCCGCCGCAGGGGCTGGGCCTCGCCATTCAGGATCGCCTGAACCGGGCAGCCGCCCCCCGGCCCGCAGAGCCGGACCTGTCATGAGCCAGATTGACCCCAAAGAAATCAAAATTCTTTCTGATATTCTGGCACTGGTGCTGGAAGAGCAGCAGGGGCAGTCCATAACGGCGCTTGAGGCCATCAAGGCCCGCGCCCGCCGGGACGGCATGACGGGTGGCGCGCTCAAAAACCTGTTTCAGACTCTGGCCCCGGACATTGACCGCCTGACCGCCGCCCGCAAAGCGACGGAAGGGGCGGAACTCCGCACGCTGGAAAACACCATCCACACCCTGCGCATCCAGTTGCATGACCGGGGAGAAATTCTGAACCGGATGGAACATAATCTGCGCATTGTGCGGAACAATAATGAAAACCTGAAATCTCAGCTTCATGTTCTTCAGAATGCCCATGCGGAAGCCACTCACAGGCTCGGCATGAAAATGATGGACAGCAACTACCCCCGGCTGATGATTATTTTTGTGGCCGTTATGGCCGGGTTGCTGGCAGGTATTGCCGGTACACAGCTTTTCCATTTGTTCTATGCTGCGTTTCACCCTGTAACAGACAACGCCCGCTATCTGTATTAAGGGCAGGACACACGCAACCTGCCCCGCCCCGTTTTGTAAGATCCTGACCCTGACCAAGGTTTTCACCATGTCCGACACGTCTCTGCCCCCAGCCCTTCTGACTGCCCTGTCTGATCTGCTCGGCCCCTCCGGCCTGCTGACCGATGCCGGGGATACGGAAGCGTTCTGCACAGACTGGCGGATGCTGTATCATGGCCGGTGTGCGGCGGTGTTACGCCCGGCCAGCACGGAAGACTGCGCAAAAGCTGTGGCCCTGTGTGCGGAGCATGGCGTGCCGATGGTGCCGCAGGGCGGCAATACCAGCATGGTCGGCGGGGCCACCCCGGATAACAGCGGCAAGACGGTTGTCATTTCCACCAATCGCATGACGCGCGTTCACACCATTGACCATGCCGACCTGACCATGACGGTGGAAGCAGGTGTCACCCTGAAAGCCGCGCAGGACGCCGCAGCGGCGGAAGGGCTGATGCTCCCGCTTTCCATCTCCTCCGAAGGTTCGGCAGAAATTGGCGGCATTCTGGCCACCAACGCAGGGGGCAACAACACCGTGCGGTATGGCAACGCGCGGGAACTGGCTCTGGGGCTGGAAGCCGTTCTGCCCGACGGACAGGTGCTGAACCTGATGCGCCGCCTGCGCAAAGACAATACGGGCTACGCGCTGCGGCAGTTGCTGATCGGATCAGAAGGGACGCTGGGGCTGATCACCACCGCCATCATTCAGCTTCAGCCTGCCCCGCGCTCACGCGAGACCGCTCTGTGCGCGCTGGCTGACCCGCAGGCCGTGCTGAACCTGTTTGCCGCCTTCCGTAAGCAGGACCCGGCGGCCATTCAGGCCTTTGAATATATGTCCGGCACAAGCATGGCGCTGGTCAACAACCTGATTGAAGGGGCGTCCCTCCCCCTGGAAACCCCTGCGCCAGCCTATGCTCTGGTTGAACTAGGCAGCCCCCGCGCGGATGACAGCCTGCGCACCCTGATGGAAGAGGTTCTGGGGCAGGCTCTGGAAGACGGTCTGGTGACGGACGCCGTTCTGGCGGAAAGTGAAGGCCAGCGTCAGGCGTTGTGGATGATCCGTGAGGAACATGCGGAAGCCCAGAAGCGCGCCGGAGCGTCCGTCAAGAACGATGTCTCTGTTCCGCTCTCCGCTATTCCTGAATTTATTACCAAAGCCACCGCTGCCTGTGAGGCGCTGATCCCCGGGATCCGCGTCGCCCCGTTCGGGCATATCGGGGATGGCAACATCCACTTCAATCTGGTGCAGCCCGAAGGCATGGACCCCAAAGCCTTTCTGGCGCAGGACCATGCGATGATGGATACGGTTGCCGGAATTGTCCGCACGCTGGATGGGTCTTTTTCTGCCGAACATGGGGTCGGGCAGCTTAAAACCTACATGATGCCCTCATGGCGTGGCGGCGCGGAACTGGATGCCATGCGTAAAATCAAAGCGGCATTGGACCCGAAAAACCTGATGAATCCAGGCAAGATTTTCCCTGAGGGCTAAAAGCCGAAAACTGGAAACACCAAGACCAGACACCGGGCACCAGAAAACTAAAGCCGCGCCTCTCTTGTATTTTCAGGAGGGACGCAGCTTTTTTCAGCCAGACAGTCATTTCAGAAAATCAGTTTTAAGACGCGCAGAATAGGGAAAATCACATTTATTTCCTGCGTGAAAAGAAATCCATTTCCGGGTAGCGCAATGCGGAAAGCTGGAGCAGCAGCGCAGGCAGCAGGACCACCCCAACCTCCAGACCCATAAGCCCGATTGCGGCCAGTGTCAGAACGGGGGCGACAATCCGTTCCGCATGCGCGGCGCGCGGGCTGCTGCATGCCAGAACAGAGCACAGGCCACCCACCGCAATAAACGCGGCGGCGGTTATGGCCCGGAAGGGATGCCGCAACATGCTGGGGGTCAGCCCGCCCATCACGCTATCCAGAGAAGACATGTCCGATGACCATCCCGCCAGCCCGAACAGAAAGCTGAAAGGCAGGATCAGCACGCCAAACACATCTTTCAGCAGCATGAGGAAGCCCATCACCACCGGGGGCAGCAGGACAAAAGCAACCCCAAGCGCGACATCAACCACAAGAACGACAAGCGCTGGCGTGACAGAATTATTCTTCATGCCTGCACTTTACTGCAAAATGTGTCAGGATTTCAGTCTTTCCACCATTTGACAGGCTGCGGTTCGTCACTCTCGGCGGAGACCAGAACTTCGTCTTCATCCTCATCATCCAGCGGTTTCAGACGCGGGCGACCACGCGGGCGGGCTTCAAGCTTTTTTCGCAGAGCCTGCATTTCCTCTTCCAGCGTTTCCACCGTGCGCTGGGCGCTGCGCAGGGCACGTCCGGCTTCCGTCAGTTCTTCCTCACGCTCGGCCAGTTTGGCCTTCAGCTCACGCACCATGATATCCGCATGGGCCTGACGGGTCTCAAGCCCGCGCTGGGCAGTCTGCAAGGATTCAACCTGACGTTCCGCATCTTCAAACCGCAGTTTTTCATCCGCAAGCTGACGGCGCAGTCTGGAAACTTCCGTCGTATCTTCTTCAGAAAAATGCACAGCGCGGGATGTGGAGGCCGTGCGGGGCATGGCCAGCGTGCGCGGTGTTGTACGGGCCAGAGAATGTTTTTCTACTGGTACATCACCATCTTTTACAAAACGGCGGCGTTTGCCCTGCGCAGGATCAGCAGCCGGGCGGGGTGTTCCCGCACGGGCGCGGGAGGGTGCGCCAAGCCGCTCAAGAGCGTTGCGCAGGGAGGCTTCTTCAAACGCCTCGTCCCGTTTTTCGTCACCCATGGGGGTGGATAAAAATGATGGTGTCTTCATAAATTCGGAAGTCACGCTTCTTTATACTTTCCTGACGCTGTCAAACATGAAAAACCGGATCTGTCACACGCAGCGGGTGCCGGCTTCTGCACCGGAGCCCGCCAGAACACTCCGAAAAATGTTTCCCTCACCTGCGGCAAGGTGGGTCATAACCCAACAGATTCCTGATATTTGTTGGTAAAGACCTGCCTTAACTTTTAAAAGCCCTCAGGCAGGTTTGCGGGCCCTGCTTACCACGCATTTCCCGGTTTTCAAAGGGTTTCCGGGGGTGCGGCGTCTTTTTTTGCCTTCCCACATCTTCAACAGAGTGTGCAGCGGACTGTGCCGCGTGATTTTCAGAAGAGGCAGACAGCAAGAACACGCAAAGTTTTTTTGTCACTTGACCTCTCCTTTCAAAATATTTCCAGCGTCTGTTCTGCAAATAGTTCTGCAATCCTGTTTTCAATCACAGGGTATTTCCGGTCCGCCCGGCCTTTTTTGCCCCGCCACGTTAAAAAAGGCTGAACACCATTCCGCTCTTACACGCCTTTCCGCTGCGCGGCCGGAGTCCAGACAAGGTCTGTTGCGCCATCCTGATTAAAATGCCGCGCCAGCACAAAGAAATAGTCAGACAACCGGTTGAGCAGTTTCAGCAGTTCCGGGTTGACCGCCTCAAGCTGCGCCAGCGCCACCACGCGCCGCTCTGTTGTGCGGGCGTGCGTGCGCGCCAGATGCGCCCATGCCGCCGCAGGGGTACCGCCGGGCAGCACAAAGCTGGTCAGGGGAGCCTGTGCCTGCCGCCACTGCTCAACCCAGTTTTCCAGACAGGCCAGAAAATCTCCGTTCATCCGGCTGGCCGGGCGTGTTTTCGGTCCTTCGGGCTGGCACAGATCAGCCCCCATATCAAAAAGCCAGTTCTGGAGCTGCTCCAGCTGTGCAGCCGCGGCACTCTCCGCCGCCGTCTGGCTGCGTAACAGCCCCACCACGGCGTTCAGTTCATCCAGACACCCCATGGCTTCAATCCGCGCACTGTCCTTGGAGACGCGGCTGCCATCGCCCAAAGACGTCTGCCCGGCATCCCCCCCACGGGTCACAACGCGATCAATACGGATACTCATAGGGTGTCCTCTTCCGTTCAGGTTCGTCTGTTTCAGGCAGGTTTCCGCTTCCGCCCTGCCCGGTTCTGCCTCTATAAAGCGGCATCATGCTTTCATTATCCAGTCTCCCCCGTTCATGGCGTGTCTGCGGCGCTTTGCTTGCAGGCTTTGGCACCATTTCTGGCGCGCTGATCGCGCATCTGCCTGATACAGATTTCGGCCCCGGCGGCCGCCTGATGGCGCATGGCGCGCTGGAAATGCAGATGTGGCACGGGCTGGCCCTGCTGGTTCTGGGGCTGACAACGCGTGATCGTCCGGCAAAACCGCTGGCACTGGGCGGCTGCGGCCTGTTGCTGGGCACGCTGCTGTTTTGCGGTGGCGTGTATTACACAGCCCTGACAGGCCAGCACGCGGCTCATATTGCGCCGACAGGCGGCAGCATTCTCATCCTCTCATGGCTCTGCCTCGCCGCAGGGTGGCTGCGCGCATGACTGACGGGATTTCAGACGTGATTCGTGGCGCATGGCTTGGCGCGGAAGGGCTGGAAGCCGTTCTGGAACAGGATCTCCAGCGGCGCGGCGTGACCATAGACCGCTGGCATGGGCAGCTTGCGCTCTCCCGCCAGCCGTCCGTCTTTTCCCCCTGGGCGCTGGATGTGTGGGAAGCACCGGAGCAGGTCACCATCCCGTCCATTAAAGGGGCGGCAAAAATCCTGCGGGGGCATCAGCGCAACTGGGGTCTGTATGCAGCTGATTTCTTCCGCCGCGCTGCCCTGATTGAAGAAAACCTGCCGCCTATCAAAACCGCGTTGCTGACCTTCCCGACGGCTGCGCCCACCGCCCCCCTTGGCGCGTGGACCCTGCTGACGCCGAACACCATGCTGTTCTCAGCCCGCAAAAGCAGCCCGTTTATCAACGGGGCCCCGAAATTTGTGGAAAACCGGACAGGACCACCCTCCCGCGCCTACCTGAAACTGTGGGAGGCCTGCACGCTGCTGCGCCGCTGGCCACAAACGGGCGAGACCTGCCTAGATCTGGGAGCCACTCCCGGCGGCTGGACATGGGCCATTGCCCAGCTTGGCGCGGACGTGACGGCCATTGACCGCGCCCCGCTGGACCCGGCTGTGGCCGCCATGCCGCATGTGCAGTTTCAACAAGGCAGCGCCTTCGGGCTGGAGCCCGCCTCCTTCCCGGAAGTTGACTGGGTTTTTTCCGATATTATTGCCTACCCCGCCCGCCTGCTGGCGCTGGCCAGACGCTGGATTGAGTCCGGGCGCACACGGAACATGGTGCTGACCGTCAAATTTCAGGGCGACACGGACCATGAGACCGTTGCGGCCTTTGAGGCTATTCCCGGCGGCAGCCTGCGCCATCTGGCGCATAACAAACATGAGCTGACATTTTTCTGGTCTCAGGCCAGGGCCGAGGCGGAAGCGCCCTCAGCGCCTGCGGTCTAAAAGCCGCTCGCCCCAGCGCACCAGCACAATCGCCAGCAGGAAGCAGAGCACCATAAGGCCTGCCGCAATCATCTGCTGCTGGCTTGCGTTGCCGTCGGCCGCCAGAACCTGAAGCACTGAGGCCCCCACATGCTGGCCTGTCTGGCGGTCAACCCAAGGGAGCAAACTCAGCCCTTCGCGCAGCAGGCTGATCAGCAAAGCCGTCAGCCCTACAGTGCAGAGTGTTTTCAGCACCGTGCGCCAAAGGCTGCCAGCAGATGTGGGGGGAGGCCTGTTTTCCGGCATACTCGCTCCGTTTTTGGGCCTTAAGAGCCAGTCCGCGCACAAATGAGGCTGGACTGGCTCTTAAGGCGGTCAAACTCGTGTTGTGTGTTATTCAGAAACGGGGTGGCCGCTTTTCTTCATAGCCGCCTGATGGCGGCGGATGGAGGTTTTAAAGCCCGGCAGGTCCGTCGCCACCAGCGTGTCCGCATACGCGCCTTTTTTCCAGACCCAGCGGTCAGACCCGTCCACCACAATATCTTTCATGATCCCGTGGGAAGACGGCCCGAGCGTGATCGGCCCGCTGACGGAATCCAGAACTTTCACCCAGCGGCCTTTCTGCTGCAAATAGACGTCTGTTGAGCATCCGGCAGACCCGCACAGGCTGGCTGACTGCACCTGCACAAACAGGCCTATGCTTTTCCCGCTGGCAGAAAGGGGGGCCGAGCCGATCAGCACTAGCGGTTTTTCATGGTGGCGGGCGGCGGAGGCCAGATCATCCGCGTTCAGAATACGGGCTTCCTTATCCAGCGCCGTGCCGGGCTGGCTCGTCATGATAACCGGGTCCCCGCTTTGCGATGCCGTGGCCTTGCTGGCATGGCCTTTATGCGTGCTGCTGGTGTGTGTGCCTGTCTTTGCGCGTGCTGCCACGTAACCGGGTGCCACGCTCAGGGCCAGCACGGCGAGAGCAGCCAGCGCCCGGCCTGAAAGAACATGTCGGTTCAAGGTTGCGATCCCCCCGCAAGCTGTGGAACAGAAGACTACCATGAAAACGCACGACCCCAACATTCTCGATACACCCGAACCCGACCATCCGCGCCCCGGCCCGTACCGACATTATAAAGGCGGACTTTATACCGTGATTTGTGTCGGGCGCCACAGCGAGACCGAGGAATGGCTTGTTACCTACCGGAGTGAAGCCCGAGGGGATTACTGGGTGCGGCCTCTGGCCATGTGGCAGGAAACCGTAAACGGCGTGCCGCGTTTTGCTCCCATCCCGCAGCCTGAAACCGAATAACTGGTCCATCCGGACTATTCAGATCCGGGTTCCCAATAAAAAAAGAGACCCTGAGCAACACAGATATGTGTTCGCTCAGAACTCCTTTAAAAATATATCAGGGAACCCGGCGCCATAAAGCGCGTTTAGATCTTCTGTAAGACACATTATACTTCACAGGAGACGACTATGATTTCAAAAAAACATTTTACGCTTAGCGCTGCTCTTCTGACCGGTGCTCTGGCTTTTGCGCCAGCCCTGTCCCACGCGGAAACCATCCAGACCGAAGGCCATTTTGCCAGTGCAAAAGCCACGCCGTCCCGCGTTACCGGCGGTGTCCGCGCCACGCTGGAAACTGAAAACAATCAGCTCAGCTACACCATCACGTGGAATAACCTTTCCGGCCCGGTGACCGGCGCTGAACTGATGGCGGCGAAGGATCTTTCCAAAACAGCGGAAAAAGTTGCGGATCTGAAAGGCCCGTATGTTGCCCCGCTGACCGGCACCCTGACACTCAGCGCCGACCAGATTGATCTGTATCGTCATGGTCAGTTGTTTGTGGGTCTGGGCACCGCCGCCCACCCGCATGGTGAAGTGCGTGCGCAGCTCGTTCCGGCTCCGGGCACCGACACCAAATAATCTGGTGCCATCCTGACGGGCACTCAGAAAAAAACGGGGGCTGGCAGAACCGCCAGCCCCCGTTTTCTGTAGTGAGCAAGTCTCGCGCAGAGAAAAAATACCGTCTGCCAGTGCTGATCTAAAAGCCTTTCCCCTTTTACCGGGCGAAAACCTCAGGCATCCTGCGCCTTCACCTGAGTAATCAGTTCCGGCACGATCTCAGGGTCAGCCAGAGTGGACAAATCCCCCAGCCCTTCCAGATCATGCATTGCGATCTTGCGCAGCAGGCGGCGGACGATTTTGCCAGACCGGGTTTTGGGCAGATCCCGCACCACATAGATTTTCTCAGGCACAGCGTAACGCCCGACGCCTTCGGCTACGGCACGGTTTACAGCGGATGGATGGAAGACGCCTTCCTCCTTCGGCACGACAAACACCACCAGCCCCTGACCTTTGAGGTCATGCGGAATACCCACGGCGGCACTCTCCACCACCTCATGGTCCATCGCCACGGCATCTTCAATTTCCGCCGTGCCAATCCGGTGGCCGGAAACATTCACCACATCATCAACGCGGCCGGTAATCCAGTAATAGCCGTCAGCCTCCCGCCGCGCGCCATCGCCCGTAAAGTAATAGCCCGGACAGGTGGTAAAGTAGGTCTGGCGGAAACGATCATGATCTTTCCAGATGGACAGCGCCTGCCCCGGCCATGACGCCGCCATGCACAGCAGGCCTTCCCCCGCCCCGTCCACAACCTGACCCTGGGTGTCCAGCAATGTGGCCCGCACACCGGGCAGCGGCAGACAGGCCGCACCGGGGCGCGGCGTTACACAGCCCGCAGCAGCGGTAATCATCACGCCGCCGGTTTCCGTCTGCCACCAGGTATCCACCACGGGGCAGCGGCCTTTACCCACTTCATCATGGAACCACTGCCAGGCTTCCGGGCTGATCGGTTCCCCCACCGTGCCAATCACGCGCAGGCTGGCCAGTGAGCGGCTCCGCACCACATCATTCCCTTCCCGCATGACGCCCCGCACGACTGTGGGGGAGGAATAGAAAACGGTTACGCCATACTGGTCGATCACATCCCACCAGCGGCCCGGCGCGGGCCATGAGGGCAGACCTTCATACACCAGAATGGTGCCGCCATTGGCCAGCGGGCCATAGACCACATAAGTGTGGCCGGTAATCCAGCTTGTATCCGCCGTGCACCAGAAAATATCGTCCGGCTTATGGTCAAACACGGTGGCGTGGGTAAACGCGGCCCAGACCAGATATCCGCCGGAGCCATGCACCAGACCTTTTGGCCGCCCGGTGCTGCCGGACGTATACAACAGAAAAAGCGGGTCCTGCGCGCTCATGCTCTCTGCCGGGCAGTCTGGCTGCTCCTGCGCGACCTCATCCGTATAAAACAGGTCCCGCTCCGGCTGCATCGGCACATCCGCCCCGGTCACCGACACAACCAGAACATGCCGCACCCGGCTTTCCGCCCCGCAGCGCGCAATGGCCTCGTCCATGATGGTTTTGCTCGGGATGCGCTTGTCCCCCCGGCGCGCCACATCGGCTGTCAGCACCAGCACGGCACCGCTGTCACTCAGGCGCTCGGCCAGCCCCTCCGCCGAGAAGCCGCCAAACAGCACAACATGCACCGCACCAATCCGGGCGCAGGCCAGCATGCCGATAATCCCTTCCACCACCATGGGCAGATGGATCGCGACGCAATCCCCCTTCTTCACGCCCAGACGCCGCAGCACATTGGCCAGACGGCACACACGGGCATGAAGCTCCTGATAGGTCAGGCTCTCCTTCTGGTCCTCGTCCTGCCCCTGCCAGATCAGCGCGAGCTTATCGGGATGGGTGCGGACGTGCCGGTCCAGACAGTTTTCCGAAACGTTCAGATACCCGTCAGAAAACCAGTCAACACGCACATCACCCGTAAAATCGGAGCGGGACGCCTGTTGCGGCGGAACATGCCAGACAAGCTTGCGGGCCTGCTCAAGCCAGAAGGCGTCAGGCTCCTGCCCGGCCTTCAGCACCATGTCTTTGTATTGCCCGGCTGTCAGCCCTGCTCCAGCCGGAGCTTCAAACGCTTCTGACACGCTCGTTCCGCTCCCTTGATACTCTGCGCCCTGCTGTGTCTGATTGCAGGGACAGAATGGTTTTGATCACATCAGGAGCAAGGGGGAAAGGCACAGCCACTTGATCGGAAATATTAAAATTATTCCATAAAACGCAGAAAGGGCCAGCCGCTATCCGACTGACCCTTTCCCGCTCTGGCTTTTTACACCCGGCGCGGCTTAACCCCGCCCGGTGCAAATGGCCTGAGGCATGCCTTACAGAGCGGCCTTGGCGCGATCCAGAACAGCTTTACAGGTCTTCTGGCGCACAGGGATGCTGGACGTGGCAATAGAGTAGGTTTTGCCATTGGCCTGCAACTGGCCTGCCGTGCCACGGGCATAGAACATGTTGCCTTCCTGACCGTCCGGCACAGCATTGGTTTTCTGATTATAGGACTGGAGCACCTTGAAGGCGTCGTCATAATCAGCGACGTAGTTGTTCTGGGTGCAGTAGTTCAGCAGACCACCGACTTCAGCCGGGTTGATGGAACCAACATAACCGGACAGGTCCGTGTCGGTCAGCGTTGCAGTTTTAACGCCAGTTTCAGCCTGCTCACCCCCTTTGGAGACGGGAGCCGGGGTATCGGCAGCGTGAGCAAACAGCGGCGCGCCAGCCAGCATTGTTGTAACAGCAAGCGCCGACAGGGCACGTACGGAAATCAGTTTCATTCAGAATCTCCCTAGCGGAATATGCGCCAAACTGGCCTGCAAATTCAGGAAAGATCAAGCCAGCCCCCTGCGCACCAAGAGCATGGCAGCCCACAGCCTGCCCGCCACATTCCTGCGGCCAGACCGCAGACCGCAGGCAAAACAGAAGCGGGACGCACGCCTGCCCTCTGCCCCATCCCGCCCGCCGCCCGGACTGGCTGGCCGGAGAGGCCCCGGCACCGCAGAGCGCATCCGGTTTGGAAAGATGACTAAATATCCTGATAACAGAGGAATTTTCGGGTCGCGGGCCACGTCCTGCACCGCATCCATTTCTTCCATACACGCGCCTTGCGCTGTGACCTTTTCCGTCCAGAAACCCGGCATCATTCTTCCCGCTGCGCAAGGCACACCGCCCTCTCCTCAAACACCCCCAGACCGCCGCTTCGTGATGATCACGATAGTGTGACCAAACCGCCCAACCCCCTGTTCCGGCAGCTTTCTGCAAACTGATTGGACAGAAGGCCTCCGCTGACTATGATAGATAGTCACGAGTCAGAAATGATCTGAAGGGAGCCGCCGCCCATGCTGCCGGCCAGTCTTTTTCGCCAGACCGAGTTTGCAGGCCACGGCAAGGCATCGGAAACCATTTGCGACGCTCTGCGCAAAGCCATTCTGGCCGATACCCTGCGCGCCGGGCAGGCGCTGCCGCAGTCTGAACTCGCCTCGGGGTTCGGGGTCAGCATCATTCCCGTGCGGGAAGCCTTAAAACATCTGGAAGCAGAAGGACTGGTGACATTCCAGCCCAACCGGGGCGCTATGGTCATGGGGCTGGATGCCGCGGATATTCTGGAATATTCGCAGATCCGCGCTTTGCTGGAAGAACAGGCCGCGCGGGACGCCGTGGCGAACATGACGCGCGTGGACCTCGCGCATATAGAAGATGCGTATGAGGCCTTTGTGGAAGGCACCCGCAACCCGGACACCACCCGCCCCTCCGGCGCGCTGAACCGCGCCTTCCATAACGCCATTTACGCCGCCGCCCGCAAGCCGCGCCTGCTGGGCATGATTGATGATCTGCATAACCGGCTGGATCGCTATATTCGCTGCCATCTGGTGCTTGAAGGCCGCAAGACCGTGACAGACACCGAGCATCTGGCCATTCTGGAAGCCTGCCGCGCGCGGGATGCGGACCTCGCCGCCCGCCTGACCCGCATCCATATTCTGGAAGCCGCGGACATTTCCGCAGAGGTTTTCCGCAAGCAGAGCAGCCTGAACAAAGCAGGCTAAACTTCTGGCAGACAAAGGCGTCTGCAAAGCCCTCACCTCACAAGACAGACGAGTCTGCACTGGTCTGCCCCCCGCAGAAAACCCGTGGAAACAGGCGACTGGCTGCGCGGTGATTATATGATTTTGCAAATCATATAATATCGTGTAACGAGGAAAAATCGTTATGGAGCCAAAACTTCCTGAGTCCCCTGCTCTCAGGTGAAGTCCGGCTTGTCCTGTTCGGAATTCATGCCATGTCTTTATCAGACTCTTTTGCGCCTGCATTCGCCTCCCGAAGCCCGCTGCGTCAGGCCATTATCCACGCCATGCGCCAGCCGGAAGAGGCGTGCGTTGCCGCACTGACCCCCGATGCCACCCTGTCCACCGCTGAAGGCCAGCGCGTGACGGATCTCGCCGCCGGTCTTGCCACGGCCCTGCGCGCTGAGCGCAAACCCGGCATTGTGGAAAGTCTGGTACAGGAATTTGCGCTCTCCTCCGCCGAGGGCGTGGCGCTGATGTGTCTGGCTGAAGCCCTGCTGCGCATTCCCGATACCGCAACGCGGGACGCGCTGATCCGGGACAAGATCGGGGAAGGAGACTGGCTCTCCCACGTCTCCCGCAGCACGCCGATTTTTGCCAATGCCGCCGCATGGGGGCTGGCTGTCACTGGCAAACTCGTCACCCCGCAGGATGATAAAAGCCTGACCTCCGCCCTGCTCGGCTTTGTCAGCCGGGGCACAAAACCCGTCATCCGCAAAGCGGTCGATGCCGCCATGCGCATGATGGGCGAACAGTTTGTGCTGGGCGAAACAATTGAAAAAGCCCGCGCCAACAGCGGCAAGCTGGAAGAGATCGGTTTTTCCTACTCCTACGACATGCTGGGGGAAGCCGCCCTCACCGCGCAGGATGCCGAGCGCTACAAACAGGACTACATCACCGCCATTCACGCCATTGGCCGGAGCGCGCAGGGGGCGAATGTGTATGAACGCCCCGGCATTTCCATCAAACTGTCCGCCCTGCATCCACGCTATGTCCGCGCGCAGCATGAGCGGGTCATGACGGAACTGTTGCCGGTTGTGCAGGACCTCACTCTGCTGGCCCGTAAATATGATATCGGCCTCAATATTGATGCGGAAGAAACCGAGCGTCTGGACGTCTCGCTCGATCTGCTGGAAGCCCTGTGCCACACGCCGGGGCTGGAAGGCTGGAACGGGATCGGCTTTGTGGTGCAGGCCTACGGCAAACGCTGCCCGTATGTGCTGGATTACATTATCGACCTCGCCCGCCGCAGCAACCATCGCATCATGGTGCGGTTGGTCAAAGGGGCTTACTGGGACAGCGAGATTAAAAAAGGGCAGGTTGAAGGTCTGAAAGACTTCCCCGTCTATACCCGCAAAGCCCACACAGACATCAGCTACATTGCCTGCGCCCGTAAGCTGCTGGGCGCGCGAGATGTCATTTTCCCGCAATTTGCCACGCATAATGCCCGCACACTTGCCACCATTTACACACTGGCCGGTGAGAAATTTGACGTTGGCTCCTATGAATTCCAGTGCCTGCACGGCATGGGGGAACCACTGTACAAACAGGTTGTGGGCGCTGGCAAACTCAACCGCCCTGCCCGTATTTACGCCCCTGTTGGCACACATGAAACCCTTCTGGCATATCTGGTGCGGCGTCTGCTGGAAAACGGCGCAAACTCCTCCTTCGTCAACCAGATCGGGGATGCCGCCATTCCGGTGTCCAGTCTGGTGCAGGACCCGGTAGACGTCGCGCATGGCTTTACGCCTTATGGCGCGTCTCACCCGGATATTCTCAAACCGCCCGCTTTGTTCGGGGCGGAGCGCCGCAATTCCGCCGGGACTGATCTGGCGGATGATTCCGTCCTGTCGGAGCTGCTGACGGGCCTGACCAAAGCCTCCGGCCCCTGGCAGGCTGGCCCGATGGTTGTGGGCGTCAAACCCGGTAAAAACACACAGTCCGTCACCAATCCGTCCAACCGGCAGGATGGCGTCGGCACGGTGGAATACGCCACGCCGGAAATCGTGCAGAAAGCTGCTGAGGCTGCTGTCAAAGGGCAGGCCGAATGGTCCGGGCTCAGCCCGCAGGCCCGCGCGGATATCCTTGTCAAAGCGTCTGACAGCCTTGAAGCCCACCGGGATGAACTGCTGGCCCTGCTCTCCCGCGAGGCCGGAAAATCCCTGCCCAATGGTGTTGCGGAAGTGCGGGAAGCCGTGGACTTCCTGCGCTATTACGCCGCCACCATTGCGCGGGATTTTGATAACGCAACCCATACCCCGCTGGGTGTGGTGGCCTGTATCAGCCCGTGGAACTTCCCGCTGGCTATTTTCCTCGGCCAGATTGCCGCAGCCCTTGCCGCAGGCAACGTGGTGCTGGCCAAACCGGCGGAAGAAACACCGCTGATTGCCGCCCTCGCCGTGCGGATTTTGCATGAGGCAGGCGTACCTGCCGCCGCGCTGCAACTGCTGCCGGGCGAAGGGGATATTGGGGGCGCTCTGGTGGGGGATGAGCGCGTGTCCGGCGTGATGTTCACCGGCTCTACCGTGGTCGCGCAGATCATCAACCGCCAGCTTGAAAGCCGCCGCACCCACACCGGCCAGCCGGTTCCGTTTGTTGCGGAAACTGGTGGCCAGAACGCCATGATTGTTGATTCCTCCGCTCTGGCTGAGCAGGTGGTGACAGATGTTGTCGCCTCCGCTTTTGACAGCGCCGGGCAGCGCTGCTCCGCCCTGCGTGTGCTGTGTGTGCAGGAAGACTGTGCGGACCATGTGCTGACCATGCTGCGCGGAGCCATGCGTGAACTGCGGATTGGCAACCCCGCTCTGCTCTCCACCGATGTCGGGCCGGTTATTACGGCAGAAGCGGCTGAGGGCATTACCAGACACGTGGAGAGCTTCCGCCAGAAAAAAGCGCCGGTTTATGCGCTGCCGCTGCCGGAACACTGCTCCGAGGGCAGCTTTGTTGCCCCGACGCTGATTGAAGTCGCCAACATCCGGGAAATCGGCCCCGAAGTGTTCGGCCCCGTGCTGCATGTGCTGCGCTACTCCCGCAGCGCGCTGGATAGCGTGCTTTCCAGCATTAACGAGACCGGATACGGCCTGACCTTTGGCCTGCACACCCGCATTGAATCCACCGTGCAGCATGTGCTGTCCCGCATTGATGCCGGGAACCTCTACGTCAACCGCAACACCATTGGCGCGGTGGTGGGCGTGCAGCCCTTTGGCGGCCGGGGCCTGTCCGGCACCGGCCCCAAGGCAGGCGGCCCGCTGATTCTGCGCCGCCTGCTGGCGCAGGCTCCGGCCCTGCCGCCGCTGGTGCGCGGGCGTATCCCCGCCACCATGGCACGCTGGACCGACTGGCTGCGGGAGCAGGGGGAAAGTAAAGCCGCCGCCACCGCCGCAGCGCTGACGCGCCAGACACTGGTGGGCGGGCAGATCACCCTCCCCGGACCAGTGGGGGAAAGCAACCTGTACAGCCTGACGCGGCGCGGCAATATTCTGTGCCTCGCCCAGACAAAAGCCGGTCTGTATGACCAGATTTCCCTCGCCCTGTCAGGCGATAACGCAGCCCTTGTTCTGGCTGACAAAAGCCTGACCGGCTGGATTGCGGGCCTGCCAGATGCGCTGCAACTGGTAATCCGCCCCGTCAGCACCGCAAAGGATGAACCCTGCGCCATTGTGCTGGGTGAACAGGATGATGCGGCCTTTGCCGAGGCCCGCAAGGCGCTCAGCACAAGCAACCGCCCCATTGCCTCCGCATGGCTCACCGCAGCCGGTCTGCCTGCGCCGGAAAGTGTGGTGGAAGAACAGTGCCGCAGCATTAACACCACGGCCGCAGGCGGCAATGCCAGCCTGATGGCGCTGGGCTGACCGCCCTGCGCTGGCAGCAAAGCTGCCAAGACACCGCACACAAGCCGGGCAAAGAGTGATATGAAGCCCGGCTTGTTCAACTTTTCCTGAGTTTATCGTGTGAGTGGAGCCCCTATGAGTACGCGTACCGGCCATGACCCAAGACTGGTTATCAGCATTATTCTGGTAACCATGGCCATGGGGATGCTGGACGCTATTTCCTTAGTGCATCTCAAGATTTTTGCCGGATACATGACCGCCACAGTCCTGCTGATGGCCGTGCATATCGCCACGTCAGAAACCATCGTTCTGTCCGGGTTTGAGGCGATTGGCCTGTATCTTCTGGGCGCGCTGACGGGCGGCCGCCTTGTGCGGCGGGCCCATACAGTGCGCCTTGCGGTGGGCAATGTTCTGCTGGGTGTCGGCTCTATTGTGGGGCTAACAGCACTGGAATGGGCCGCGCAACCACCGGGCTGCATTTATATCACGCTCGGCCTGCTGGCCTTTGCCATGGGGCTGCAAACATCCGCCACGCGCCACGCCAAGGTTGCGGATATGAGCCTGCCCGCCGCCACCATGCTGCTGCATGGTCTGGCGCATAACAGCACCTTTGCCGGTGGCACCAACCCCGGCACATGGCGCAGGCTTACGGCGATTGGTAGCCTGTTTGTGGGGGCCGTTATTGGCACACTGACATCCAGCCACAGCATTTCCATCGCCATTGCGATTGCCGCAGCCACCATCCTGAGTGCGGGCGCCCTGCTCCATCTGCGCGACCACAGGTTTCTCGCGCATCTGGACCAGATTACCGTGCATTAAAGACAGCGGCAGTCACCGGGCAGTCTCTGGCACGAAGGGCCATGAGGCCTCTCCGTGCCAGAACCTGACGTCTGGCTATTTCTTCGGGGCTTTTTCAGGTTTTTTGGGCGGACCACGGTCCCCTGTAATGCCGCCCTGAGCCGGTGGGTCGCTCGCCGGAAAGCTGTCATCCAGCGCTTCGTCCAGATTGTCTTCCTGAATCTGCCGCTTGGTGTTTTTATCTTTTTTGTCGGCCATGACAGAACCTCACAATATGTGTGAAACCACGCCACGCAGGCCAGAAACGCAGCACGCTCCGGCTTTTCTCTGCCTGCATGGTGTTACAACACAACGCGCTGCGAACAGAAGGTTTCCCGGTTCGCGGGGTCGGTAAAAATATTCTGGCACACTCTCCGGCACACTCAAGGACCGCCGCACCCCACCGACACTTACGCAACACCCACACCAGCACCATGCCGCATAAAAAAGGCGCTGGCGGTTGTGTTTAAACAGCCAGCGCCTTTCCTCGTGGTAAACAGAGCCCCCTTAAGCGCGTCTGTTCCTGAAAGACGCCAGAAGGAAGAAAAAGACCGAAGTGCCAAGGCTTGCAATGGCGGTCATCCGTTCCTCCGGGTTGAACATCATGGCGATGAACACAAAGGCCACAGCCAGCAACGTCCCGTAATTGCAGAACGGGAACAGCGGCAGGTTGAACCCTTCCCCCTGCCCGGTTTTTTCCGCCTTGCTCCGCGCCTGCACATAAGCAGACACAATCAGGCAATACACCACCAGAATCACCCCGCCGCTACAGCTCAGCAAAAAAGCAAAAATGGTGTTGGGCGCAAGAATGGAAGAAAACGCAACCAGCGTGCCCGCAATACTGCTGACGGTAATGGCCAGACGCGGCGTCTGCGTGGTGGAAGTCCGTGCCAGCACGGCAGGTGCATCTCCGCTTCCGGCCAGTTCTGTCAGGATACGCGAGGTAATATACATGCTGGAATTCAGGCAGGAGAGCACGGCACTCAGCACCACAATGCGCATGAGCAGGCCCGCACCCGGAACGCCCATAACATCCATGGCCGCCACAAACGGGGAACGACCGGGCACCACTGACGGCCAGGGCACCACCATCAGAATCATCGCGACGGAAGCCAGATAAAACAGGGTGACGCGCGTGCCGATGCTCCGCGTCACACGGGCGACATTGCGGCCCGGCTCCGGAGATTCCGCCGCCGCGACCGTTGCAATTTCAGACCCCATCATGGTGAACAGAATGGTGGGAATAATGGACAGAACCGCAACAAACCCATGCGGGAAAAAGCCACCATGCCCCAGCACGTTTTCACGCACAGGTACGCCCGGCCCAAAGACATGGAACACATACAGCAATGCTGCACCAATAAAGGCGACAATGCTGATCACCTTGATCATTGAAAGCCAGAACTCACACTCCCCAAACACGCGGGGCGCAGCAAAATTCACCAGTTTGAGCACAATAATCAGTGCGATGGACAATACCCAGACCGGCAGGGCAATCCAGTCCTGTAACAGGATGGCCCCGGCAATGGCCTCACTCCCCAGCACCACCACCCAGAAAAACCAGTAGAGCCAGCCTGCGGTAAAGCCGAGCCTGTCCCCGTGGGCGGCGCGGATATATTCCACAAAGGAGCCGCGGCCGGGGTCTGCCGTCACCATCTCCCCCAGCATGCGCATCACCAGAATGACCAGAATCCCCACGGCCAGAAACGCCAGCAGAACAGCCGGACCCGTGGCCGCAATAGCCGCGCTGCTGCCAACAAACAGGCCTGCGCCAATAATGCCGCCAAGGGCGATCATCGCGATATGCCGGTTTCTTAAACCCGCAGGCTGTGTGGTGGGTTGGGAACTGTCCTGATCGACCATAAGCGCGGCATCCTGTGTTGTTGTCGGGAGATTATTGCCCATTCGGAAGAAAGATGGAAATTTCCGTTAAAAATGCTTGAAGAAATATCCTTCGATAATACCGGCATGGTGCCCCAGATCCGGCATGGCATATGCGGCTGGCGCTCCGGCGCGCGCCAGAGCCTTCCCCGCGGGGCCAGAGAACGCGACACCGCCTGCCAGCGCGGCAGAGGTTGTGGCATTCAATGTATATTCCGCGGAGAAATCCAGCTCATCTGAAATATGCCGCCCGGTATGGGCTTTAAGGCCTGCGCCGGTGGCATAGAGCAGAGACAGATCATAATAATGCAGGCCGAGCTTCAGGCTGTCCTTCGGGTTCATCAGATGCACCGGCGGTGTGGCGGTCAGGTCAATCTGATGCACTTCCAGATTGGAAAGCGGGGCGAGGTACATCCCCACAATTTCGCCCGGCCAGTATCCGCCATAGCAGTAGCGTTTGCCGTCATACAGGAAGAACGTATCATAACTCCGTTTGACGGACCCTTCCGGATTTCTGGCACCGCTATAGCGCGTATAGCGATAGAAAAGGGACGGCTGCCAGGGCAGCATGGAAAATCTGTAGCCGGGCTCAAGAAACATCCCGTAGGCCTCAACCGATTTATAGCCGTTGCCCGCATGGCTGTTCTGTTCGGATACAAAATCTCCGTAGAACGTAAAATTCTTTGAAATTCCGAGCTGTTTAATCGGAAAAAGCGTCCCGCCCCAGCTCAGGGACGCGACATTCATGCCCTGCCTGTCCGCGCGTGTAGAGTAATCATAATGCGCGGAGGTATCGGCCTCACGCACATGGAAATAGGTCAGCGTGACAAACGCGGCCCGGTCCGCATACGTGTTTTCCCCATGCCCGCCGGGGCGGTTGACAAACCAGCTGACATCAAACCCGACAAATTTGGTTTTTGGGCGGTCATAGCCTTTATCAATGTCATTATCGGCATTGCTTTCCAGCATGAACACGTCCGCGCGCACCGGATTACCTTCCAGTTTGATCACACCGGGGCCGGAAAAGGCAAAGCGTGGCGCATACCACCATGCGCCACGGTTCCCGGCACTGTAGGTGCCTTTGCCAATCAGAAAGCCATCATCCACCGCAAAAGCCTGCCGACCGCCGAGAACCGTCAGCGTATTGGGCTTACCAAAGAGTTTGACGGGCATTTCCACGCCCAGATTGGCTTCTTCCAGATAAACAGAGCGCGGTGTGCCGGATGTCTGAGAAACTTCTTCCGCATCCCCGTCCCCCAGAGTGGTGGCGCCAAGGGCGGAGGCTTTGCCAATAACGGTAAATCCATGCCCCAGTGCCCACTGGCCCGTCAGGATCGGCTTGCCGTACAGTTCACCATACACAGGGTTCTTATTCCGCTGATAGGTGCCGTTCCGCTGTGGCGCGTAAGAGCCCGCGCCAAAATTGGCATGCGGCACGAAAAACGCGGACCCGCCAATATCCAGCCCCCCTTGCAGCGTCAGCCCGTGCAGGGAAACCAGCGTGGTATCAGCCTGCGCAGCCTGACGCCCAAAAGCCAGACATAGGCACGCGCCCCCAAGAGCCAGAAAATGAGCTGTCTTACGCATGCTGTTCTAACACAGGCAGCGGTCACAGCCCGCTCTCCACTGTTTCATACCTTAAACACTCCACCTATTTTTCAGAGCCTTCTCAGCACAGAAATCTGCGCCAGAACCCCCGCCAGCCTGTACAGTCCGGCCTGCCACAGCAGGTATGGCGCATTTCTCACCCTGCAAAATCTTTGAATTTTACAGAATGTTTTCCAGAAGGTATAATTGCATGACGCGCAGACGCAAACAGTCATGCAGCATCACCCCGCAGAGACGCCACCAAAAGACTCTAAAAAAGCCCAGAAACCTTATAATAACCAATCAGTGATATAAGGTTTGCACGGTATTATATTATTTTCAAGCACAAGATGGCTTTTCATTTATTGCCGCACAGGGACGTTATTAGCCCAAATTCTACCGAAAAAGCAAAGAACAAAAATACGTTTCTCAAGCATATGGTTCTGAAATAAAAATGAAATAGGCAGGTTTACTGGCTTATACCATACGAAATCGAAACAAAAATATCGGGCAAATTTTTGCCCGCTCTGAAGGAAAAAACGGATTTTTAAGGCTCTCCAAAGAGTACACAAACCCGTGAACTACGGCTTTCCAGCCCATTTCTCCCCATTTTCCTGTTCATGATCAAAAACGGAGCCTTTGGTTCCCTTCGGGCGTTGTCACAAAATTGTGACGCTGGCTTTTCTAACCGCTCCCCGCCTTCATCCGTTCTCTGCGCACAAACGGCCCGTGCCGCCTTTTCCCTCCCCTGCCAGAAGGACCAATGACCGATGGCGAAGCCCAATGTTTCGGATGTTATTGTTCAGACGCTTGCCACCGCTGGCGTGGATGCCATTTACGGCGTGGTGGGGGACAGCTTGAACGGGATTACCGACAGCCTGCTCAAGCATAAATCCATCCGCTGGGTGCACGTCCGGCATGAGGAAGTCGCGGCTTTTGCCGCCGCCGGGGCTGCGCATGTTACGGGCAGGCTGGCCGTCTGTGCCGGGTCCTGCGGGCCGGGGAACCTGCACCTGATTAACGGACTTTATGATGCCCACCGCTCCCGCGTGCCCGTGCTGGCCATCGCGGCGCAGATCCCCAGCGCGGAACTTGGCTCGGGCTACTTTCAGGAAACACGGCCGGAAGCACTCTTCCGTGACTGTAGCCATTATTGCGAGACCATTTCCTCGCCAGAGCAGGCCCCGCGCCTTGTAGAACTCGCCATTCGGGCGGCGGTGGGGCAGCGGGGTGTGGCTGTTCTGGTGTTTCCCGGAGATGTGGCGCTCAAGGCGGCGGTCACCACCGCGATTTCTGAACAGGCAGCCCTTCTGCCCAAAGCCCCGCGTATTCTCCCCTCTGAAGAAGAACTGGACGCGCTGGCTTCCCTTTTAAACAGCGGCAAGAAAATCACCCTGCTGGCCGGGCGCGGCTGTGCGGGCGCGCACACCCAGCTTTTGCAACTGGCGGAAACCCTTAAAGCGCCCATCGTGCATGCGCTGGGCGGCAAAGAACATGTGGCTTACGATAATCCTTATGATGTCGGCATGACGGGCCTGATCGGCTTTTCATCCGGGTACCACACGCTGATGGCGGCGGATGTGGTGCTGATGCTGGGTACGGATTTCCCTTACCGTCAGTTTTACCCGGAAGACGCGAAAATCGCGCAGATTGATCTCCGCCCGGAGCAGTTAGGCCGCCGCTGTACGTTGGCACAGGGGCTGGTGGGCGATGTAGCCGACACACTGGACGCACTGCTCCCCCGCCTGCCCGTGCGCTCAGACCGCAGCCATCTGGACCACAGCCTGCACCTGTACGCCAAAGCCCGGCACGGACTGGATGATCTGGCAACAGCAGGCAACGGCAAAGCCCCTATCCACCCGCAATATCTCACCCGGCTGGTTGATCAGGCCGCAGCAGATGATGCCATTTTTACCGCCGATGTTGGCACCCCGACCGTCT
Organism: Acetobacter persici; assembly: GCF_018256955.1. NCBI lineage: Bacteria > Pseudomonadati > Pseudomonadota > Alphaproteobacteria > Acetobacterales > Acetobacteraceae > Acetobacter > Acetobacter persici. The sequence goes on along the minus strand of NZ_JAERKU010000002.1, from coordinate 211,030 downwards.
GGGCGGCCCGCTACCTGACCATGAACGGCCGCCGGCAACTGATTGGCTCCTTTGTCCACGGGTCCATGGCCAATGCACTCCCGCAGGCCATTGGCGCGCAGGTTGCTCAACCAAAACGGCAGGTTATCAGCCTCTCCGGAGATGGCGGCTTTACCATGCTGATGGGGGACCTGATTACGCTGACACAGGAAAAGCTGCCTGTGAAACTGGTGATTGTGAATAACGGCTCACTCGGGTTTGTCGCCATGGAAATGAAGGCCGCAGGCTATCTGGAGACAGGGGTCAACCTGCAAAACCCCGACTTCGCCGCCATGGCGCGCGCGATGGGTCTGCATGCCGTGCGGGTGGAAAACCCGGCGGACCTGCCTGCTGCTGTGGACGATATTCTCAACCACCCCGGCCCCGCCGTGCTGGATGCCGTCACCAACACGCAGGAACTGGCGCTCCCTCCTAAAATTGAAAAAGCCCAGATTACCGGCTTTAGCCTCTACGCCCTGAAAGCCGTGATGAACGGGCGCGGTGATGAAATTCTGGACGTTGCCAGAACCAATATTCCGTTTCTTCGGTAATACGCCAAAACTGTTTTAAAGAGTTTTTTGAGCGGCAGTATTATACAAATGCTGCCGCTTAGTTTTTCAAAAATTCTACTGTGCAGCCAGAGAGTTTTCAGGTCTATTCCGCTGACAGGCGCGCAAGAAAACCCTCCACAGCCTGAACATACCCCGGAAAATCATCCTGATGCAGAACATGCCCGCCGGGGAGGGTCTGCACCTGTGTTCTGAGGCGACGCTTCGCCATTTCCTCGCTCATTACGCTGGTCAGAACAGGGCTTTGCGCGCCATGCAGCAGAAGTGCGGGGCAAGACGTTGCCAGCCAGTCTGTCCAGTGGTCTCCATTCAGACAGGTCTGGGACTGCACCATTTCAGCAGACTTAAACGCCAGTTTCCAGCCCTGCGCTGTCTGGCGGAAGGACGGAGCAAGATAGCGCGCCATATTCGGGCCGATACGCGCCACAAGATCTTCCTGTGTTTTGAAAAACCCTGACCATGCAAGACAAAAGCTAAGGTTATCGTTCACCACAGCGCCAATATCTTCAATAATCAGCGCCCGTACCAGCTCAGGGTGACGCGCCGCAAACTGATACGCATTCACCCCGCCCAGAGAATGCCCCAGAAGAATAACAGGTGCATCGCAATCCAGCGTTTGTAAAAGTGCCTCAATATCGCAAAGATAATCATCACGCGTGTAGCTTGCCGCATGGTCTGACGCCCCGTGTCCGCGCTGATCCAGCGCAACCACCCGGAAGCTTGACTGCAAAACCTGCATAAGCGGCAGAAAGGTGGCTCCTTCCATCATGTGACCATGCAGTGCCACCAGCAGCGGCTTTTCTCCTTCCGTGTCCAGATAGGAAAAAGTCAGATTATCTCTCTGAAAGGTTTTTCTCTGCACGACTATTTTCCTCTACTGGAAGACTCTGAAAATAAGAGGCTTTCAGGGCAGAGCGTCTACGTTTGAAGACGTTATGCTCGCCCTCTGTTTACAGGGGCATATCAAAATCTGGCTGATGCCTGAAGCGATGCCAAAGCCGCGCCCACGTTTTCCCGGCGGTCACGAGGACTGGAAAAGCGGGCAGACCATGTCCCGCCACCTGTCAGCTTCAGACCAAACATTTCAGCATCCTTCCTAAGCAGAAAGGACTACCGCTGAACGACGACCAACACAGTAGCACTCGCTTCCGTTTAACGGTCGCAGGCTGTTGATTTCATTGATTTTTTGGGAACTGGAGCGGATGAGGGGAATCGAACCCCCGTATGCAGCTTGGGAAGCTGCCGTTCTACCATTGAACTACATCCGCATTCCGTGGCGCGGACTATAGCGGCATCTTATAAGGCTGACAATAGGGCACAGCGTTAGTCCGCTTCCATATCCGCCGTGACCAGATCAGACAGATGCCCGATCTCCCGTAACGTCAGACCCTCCGGTGGTTTGCTGCGCGCGCTGCCACGGGCAATACGGCGGGGCAGCACGGCTTTATCAAACCCCAGCTTGGCGGCTTCCTTCAGGCGGGCATCCGCCTGTGAGACCTGACGCACCTCACCAGACAGACCGACCTCCCCGAAATAGACCTCCCCCGAGTTGGTCGGCATACCAGTCGCCGCGGAAATCAGAGCCGCAGCAACGGCCAGATCCGCCGCAGGCTCGGCCACCTTCAGCCCGCCCGCCACGTTCAGATACACATCCATGCCAGACAGCTTGACGCCACACCGTGTTTCCAGCACCGCCAGCAGCATGGACAGGCGGCCACTATCCCAGCCCACCACTGCGCGACGCGGCGCATTATCCCCGCTTTTAGGGGCCAGCAACGCCTGCACTTCCAGCAAGACAGGTCGCGTACCTTCCAGCCCGGCAAACACGGCGGACCCGGCAATATTACCGCGCCGCTCGGCAAGGAACAGGGCTGAGGGGTTGGAAACTTCCTCCAGCCCACGGTCCGTCATGGCGAACACACCAATTTCATCCGTCGCGCCAAAACGGTTTTTGGCGGCACGCAAAATACGGAACTGGTGCCCGCGATCGCCCTCAAAATACATGACGGCATCGACCATATGTTCCAGCACACGCGGGCCGGCCAGCGCACCTTCCTTGGTGACATGCCCGACCAGAATCAGGCTAAACCCTTTGCGCTTGGCCAGACGAATCAGTTCAAACGCGCAGGCCCGCACCTGTGAGACTGTGCCGGGCGCACTTTCCACCGTTTCCAGCCACATCGTCTGGATGGAATCAATCACCACAGCCCGCACATCCGGCTCGGCTTCCAGTGTGGCCACAATATCCGCGACGTTAATGGAGGCCGCGAGATCCAGCTTGGCCTGCCCGACCCCCAGACGCAGGGCGCGCAGGCGGATCTGGTCCACAGCTTCTTCGCCTGAAATATACAGAACGCGGTCGCCCTTCCCGGCCAGCTTGCAGGCCGCCTGAAGCAGAAGGGTGGATTTCCCGATCCCCGGATCACCCCCCACCAGCACGACGGACGCGGGCACAAGGCCGCCACCCAGCACGCGATCCAGTTCTTCAATACTGGTTTTAATGCGGGGCGGGGGTGCCGCCATGCCCTCCAGCCCTTCAAGCTGGACGCGCCGCCCCTTGCTGCTGGCGCGGGGGGACGAGGCGGCAAGCGGTTCAACCGCTATTTCCTCCAGCGTATTCCACTCGCCACAGGCTTCACACTGGCCCATCCACTTGGGATACACCGCCCCGCAGGCCCGACATGCAAACTGGCGGGCTGGTCGTTTAGCCAAGAGCGTTCTCCCCCGTTATCCTGTCGCTCATCTGGGGGTGAACACCCCTGTTCTCAAGAGCCGGGGGTTACGGACGCCCCACGGACTCATAGGTAAACCCGGCGGCACGCATGGCGGTAGGGTCAAAAATATTGCGCAGGTCCACAATGGTTTTGGTGCGCATCCGGCGGCGCAGTTCAACGGGGGAGAGTGCCCGGAAAATATTCCACTCCGTCAGCACCACCAGCACATCCGCCTGCTCCGCCGCATCCAGCGCATCGGCACAATAGGTTACGCTTTCCGGCAGCAATGGTCTGGCTGCGGCCATGCCCACCGGATCATACGCCCGGATGTCCGCCCCGGCCTCCGCCAGACGGTGCAGAATCGGGATGGAGGCGGATTCGCGCATATCATCCGTTTCCGGCTTGAAGGTCAGGCCAAGCACGGCCACCGTTTTCCCCGCGACGGACCCGTCACAGGCCGCAATAATACGGCCCGCCATGCCAGCCTTACGCGCCTCGTTCACCTGCACGGTGGTTTCCACCAGTCGGCAGGCGCTGTGGGCTTCCTGCGCAATGCGGGAGAGAGCCAGCGTATCCTTGGGGAAGCAGGACCCGCCATAGCCAGGGCCGGGTTGCAGGAACTTGCGGCCAATACGCCCGTCCAGCCCCATGCCTCGCGCCAGATCATGCACGTCCGCGCCCAGCGTTTCGCACAGATCGGCCATTTCATTGATGAAGGAAATCTTCATCGCGAGGAAGGAGTTGGACGCGTATTTGGTCAGTTCCGCCGTTTCCAGCCCCGTAAACAGCAGCGGGGCTTCAATCACGGAGAGCGGGCGATAAACGCGGCGCAGCACATCCTCCGCCCGGCTGGCGCGCTCGGGGCGTGTCTGGTCCAGCCCGATAATCACGCGGTCCGGCCGCATGAAGTCCCCAATGGCGCTCCCTTCCCGCAGGAACTCCGGGTTGGAGGCCACATCAAAATCCACGTCCGGGCGCGCCTGCCGGATAATTTCAGCAATACGGCGGCTGCTGCCCACCGGCACGGTGGATTTGGTGACAATCACGGCATAACCCGTCAGGGCTTCCGCAATCTGGCGGGCGGCTGCGTGGACATACTGCATATCCGCAGCGCCATCCCCATTGCGGGGCGGGGTGCCCACGGCAATGAACACGGCCTCGGCCCCGGCAACGGCTGTAGCAATATCATCCCCAAACGTCAGGCGGCCTGCCTGACTGTTGGAGGCCACCAGCGCATCCAGCCCCGGCTCATAAATAGGGATACGCCCTTCCCGCAGGGCGGACAGACGCTCAGGATTGGTTTCAACAATCGCAACATTGATACCGAACTCGGCAAAACACGCGCCTGATACAAGCCCGACATACCCGCCGCCAATCATGGCTATGCGCATCCGCTGCCCTCCTGCCTTTACTCATCACCGCTGCTACTCATCACAGCGGATGGGGTGGACTTCAAAACTGGCTGACACACATGCCCTCAGCAGACGATTGCCGCAATGCCTGTGGCACAGATTTCAGACATTCAGACCACGGCAAGGCGGCTAACCCGGCCTGCATCCCCCTTTCTTTTCCCGCCAGAGACAGCACCCGGACCGCATACCAGCACCACACACCCTTTGACGGGGCCGGGACTTCACGCTACGGCTGAACCCTTGAAAGTTTTGCCCCAGAAACAGGACCGGACCACCTGACCGTATGGATATGTTGCTCGATCTTGTGGCCAGACTGGGCCGAACCACCCTCGGCCTGATCCGCGCCGCCGGGTCTCTGACGCTGTTCGCCCTCTCCGGCCTGTCCCATATTGTCAGGCCGCCGTTTTACGGGCGCGTGTTCCTGTCCACTTTTCTGGAAACCGGGTTTTTCTCGCTGCCTGTCGTGGCCCTCACGGCCCTGTTCTCCGGCGGCGTGATTGCCCTGCAATCCTACACGGGCTTTGCGCAGTACCATGTGCAGAGTGCGATTGCTGGCATTGTAGTGCTGGCCGTAACCCGTGAGCTGGGGCCGGTTCTGGCCGGGCTGATGGTTGCGGGCCGCGTGGGGGCCGCCATGGCGGCGGAAATTGGCACCATGCGGGTGACGGATCAGGTCGATGCCCTCACCACGCTGTCCACCAACCCCATGAAATATCTGGTCGCCCCGCGCCTGCTGGCGGGGCTGATTGCCCTGCCGCTACTGGTGCTGGTGGCGGACGTGCTGGGGGTTGCCGGGGGCTTTACCGTCTCCGTCGTCAAGCTCGGCTTTTCGCCGCATGCCTACATTACCGCCACACTGAACTCCGTGAAGGTGATTGACGTCACAGTCGGGCTGGTAAAAGCCGCCCTGTTCGGGTTCCTGATTGCCCTGATGGGCTGCTATTACGGCTATAACAGTAAAGGCGGCGCGGAAGGCGTGGGCACGGCCACAACCTCCGCCGTTGTGGCGGCCTCCATCCTGCTGCTGGCGTTTGATTACCTCCTGACGGATCTGTTCTTCTCACAATGACCGGCACCCTCCCCAAAATCCGCATCAGGGACCTTCACAAGTCCTTCGGTTCCAAAAAGGTGCTGGATGGCATCAATCTGGATGTCATGCCCGGCACCTCCTTTGTGATTATCGGCGGGTCCGGCAGCGGGAAATCCGTGCTGCTGCGCTGTATCCTCGGCCTGATCACGCCTGATTCCGGCAGCATTGAAATTGACGGCGAGGACTTGATCACCGCCTCCCCCCGCAGGCAGGATGTGCTGCGCGGCAAAATTGGCATGCTGTTCCAGAACGGTGCGTTGTTTGACAGCCTGCCGGTGTGGGAAAACGTGACCTTCGGCCTGCTGGCGCTCAAGCGCCTGACCCGCAAGGAGGCGCGTACCCATGCAGGCGGCATCCTTGCGCAGGTGGGGCTGGACCCGTCTGTGGGGGAACTCTACCCCTCAGAACTTTCTGGCGGGATGCAAAAGCGCGTTGGTCTGGCCCGTGCCATTGCCGCCCAGCCGGATATCCTGTTTTTTGATGAACCCACAACCGGGCTGGACCCGATTATGGGGGCCGTGATTGACGGGCTGATTGTGGACTGCGTGAAAAAGCTGGGCTCCACCGCCATTGCCATTACGCATGACATGGCCTCCGCCCAGCGCATCGGGGATGAAGCCGCGATGCTCTATAAAGGCCAGCTTATCTGGCAGGGGCCAGCAAGTGCCCTGATGGACAGCGGAAACGCCATGGTGGACCAGTTTACGCACGGGCGGCGTGAAGGCCCGATTACCATGGAACTGCGGCGCTAAGCCGCAATGCTTTTCCACTTGCCCGCCTCCCCGCCGGGTGAGATAGAAGCACAACCGGATTGAAACACAGGAACAAGACCATGAAACACGCGGTTCTGATGCTGGTATGTGCTTTGACGCTCTGCTCCTGCGGGATGTTCGGCAAAAGTGAGCCGCGCCATATGACCACAGCGGCCCAGTGGGAAAAATACGGCTACAAAGACCACCTGCAGGATACAACGCAGGCCACCCGCCCCAGCTCAGCAGATGATGCCGACCCGCTCCAGACGCACAAAGATGCCAAGGGCAAAGACGCTAAAAAGAAGAACCGGAAAAAGTCCTCTTCCTGATCCACACCTGAGAGGGAGGCCACGCCGCCTCCGCTGACTGCCTGTTCCCTCTCCGTCACGCGCTTCTCTTCGCAACCACCCGGTTCTCTGGCACGTTGGAACCCCCATGTTCCCTGTGCCGGAGTGTAGAGAAGCCTTATGACCCGCCTGCCGTTCCGCGTTCTTTTTCCTGTTTTGTACCTGGTGCTGGCAGGGTTTCTCCACCCCACATTTTTCAGTCCGGCAGCACAGGCCGCAGACGCACCGCCCCCCGCAGCACAGGCGGCGCCCGCCCAGACACCAGCCCCTCTGATTGCCGACATCACGCTTTTTGCGTCTGATGCCACGCTGAACGCGATGGGCGATGAAATCCGCGCCATCTATCAGGGCAGCCGGAAAGACTACTCCACCAGCCAGAACACCAACGCCCTGACCATGCTGCTGCGCCGTGCAAACGCCGTGGCGACCAAAGCCGATACCCTGCTGACGCAGATCAAACCGTATGAATCGGTTTATCAGAACTTTGTGGATATTCTGGGCAAACCAGACCCGGCTGAACCGGACTCCATCACGCAGCAGCGCAAAATGCTGACGACCCGCCAGCAGGATATTTCCGGCCGGATTACCCGCCTCCGGCTGTATCAGCTTGAAGCACAGCAACTGGTGCAGGAACTCCGCCAGCATGGCACCGCCATCCAGCAGGCGACCATGACGCAGCGGTTCCCCACCCCGCTGGGGATCAATTTCTGGTCCCAGCTTTCCAGCACCTCCGGGCAGGATAAAAACCGCGCCGCAGCACTGGCGTCTGAAACCGGGGCGGTGCTCAAAGAGGCCTTTACCGGCCAGCATGCCCTGCTCACACTGGGAGCGCTGGCGCTCTCCGGCCTGCTGCTGGCCCTGCATTTTTTCTGCCATACGCCTGTCAGGCTGCTGGTTGCCCGTTTTCTGCCCACAGGCCGTATCCGGCCTATTACAGCCGCCGTCATCTGCTCCCTGATCGGCGTTGTGGCATGGGGCGGCGCATTCCAGATCATCTGGAATGCCATCAGTTTTAATAATGACGCCGTAGCGGATGATCTCTCTGCACTGGCAGACATGGTGGCCGCACAGGTGCCGCTCTGTGGGTTTGTGCTGGAACTGGGCATGAGCATCCTGTCCCGCAAGCCGGAATGGCGCGTGTTTTCCATGCCGGATACGCTGGCCCGTAATCTGCGCCTGTTTCCCTTCTGGTTTGCCTCGGCCCTGATTGTGCGCGGGGTGCTGCGCTATGTGGATACGCGGAGCGGGTTCGGCCTGCTGCCCATCCAGCTTCTGGACGGATTATATACGCTGGCCGTCAGCCCGCTGCTGTTTGCCATCCCGCGCCAGCTCCGCCTGTCCGCGCAGGAGGATGATCCTTCCGCAAACTCCGCCAATATTGCCCCGCTTTTAAGAACACTGGTCACGACTATCGCCATTGTCTGCTGGGGGGCTGTGCTGACGGGATATATCCCGCTCGGATACACCATCATCTCATGGGTGTCCGTCATGGCCATCACCATGACAGGCCTGCTGCTGGTCTCCCTTCTGGCCACGGCACTAGGTAGCAGTGTTTTTCCGTCCTCAGCACCCGTGGGGGCGCATCTGGTGCGGCTGGGTCTGCCTGCCCGGCTGGTGGATCAGGCCAGTGTGGTCGTGCCCGGTCTGATCAATGTTTTTCTGCTAATTATTGCTTTTTCCGTCGCCACGGCTGGCGCGGATTTTGACCCGACACAGGTCAGCCGCCGTATTCTGTCCATCTTCAAAGGGCAGGCGCCCACAGATGGCAGCTTCAACCTCTCCATGGATGCCGTGCTGCTCTGCGCCGGGTTGCCCATCCTTGGGCATTACGCCATCCGTATTGTTAAAAACTGGTTCCGCCTGCGCTTCTTCCCCACCACGCGGCTGGATATTGGCGCGCAGGCGTCCATCCTGAATATTCTGTCCTACAGCGCCTGGATTATTATCGGCCTGTGCATGGCCTCAGCCCTCGGGGTGACGGTTAAGAGCATGACATGGGTTGTCAGCGCCCTGTCCGTCGGGATTGGTTTTGGCCTGCAATCCATTGTGCAGAACTTTGTCTCCGGCATTATCCTTATGGCCGAACGCCCCGTTTCCATCGGGGATGTGGTGGATATTGCCGGTGCGCACGGAGAGGTCGCGCGCATCAGCGTGCGGTCTACCAACATCAAGCTGGCTGATGGCTCCACCATGATCGTGCCGAACTCCCAGTTCATCACCTCCGCCGTGCGCAATGCCACGCGGGCGGAAAAGCCGGGCGTCTTTACCATTCCGTTGCAGGTGCCGTTTACGTCTGACCTGCACAAAGCCATGAATGTGATGACGAGCACGCTGGCGGAGTGTGAAAATGTTGAGGCACAGCCCGTGCCCACCGCCAGCATTACCTCCGTGGCGGATGGCTCCGCCATTCTGACCGGCACCGCCCGTGCGCGGGTGGGGATGGATACCGCCGCCGTGCGCAGTCAGGCGCTTTTTGCCCTCTGGCAGGCGTTTCAGGATCATCAGATTCCCGTCACCGTCAGCGCGACGGTTGTGGCCTCTCCCAGCTAAGGGGGGCCACCCCGCTCGCGGGACACGACCTTAAAATACTGGACAGGATGCCCGGTAGTTTCTAGTTTTAATCTCTTTGCTTCTGCTTATTAAAAATTTGTTTGGCTTAATTTTATAAAGATCAGGGAAAATTTCAGGCATGCGCAATTTTTTGAGCAATGAGTTTTTCCTGAGTATCCGTAAATCACCTCGCAAGCTGACTCTTCTTGCTGCACTTTGTATTCTGTCCGGCCTGATCCTGCCGTCCGTACACAATGTCCATTCCCAGTTTTTCCATACAACATCCTATAGTTTCACAGCACACAGGATTTGTGGCAAGAAATACTATCTGGCGGTTATCGCCTTTTGTTGCTCTGCCTACGCACGATATAACCGGGATTTTGCACGCTACCTCAACCTGTCAGACGGCGCGTCTTTTCTGACCTACGCCTACTGCCTATTGTCCTTTGTCACGCAGGTTTACGGTAGTCATTCGGTTGAATATCACACTTATGACGACTCACTTTTTGGGACATTTTTAGCGCTCGGCGCATCATCCAATGATGATGTGTCGGCAAGCTTTGGAATTGTGTTTGTGATCGCGGCGCCTGTGCTGCTCTACCTTGCACGCAAGCCTTACCGCGACCACACATAACCTCGCCTCAGAAATCCGCCTGCGCACTGATGGAGAAGGAGCGGGGCGCCCCGAGCATCACCTGCCCGGCGTAGCCCGTATCCGCCCACTGGATAAACCGCTTGTTGCCGATATTATCAATGCGGCCATAGACCGTAATGTTTTTATAGGCATGCCAGCCTGCAAAAACATTGACCAGCGCATAGTCTTTCAGGGAGAGCGTGTTGGCGTAATCTCCCTTACGGGCTGAGACGTAGCGCATCCCTGCCCCCAGATCGAGCGGCAGATCCCCCACGCGGGACCAGATAGCCCACAGGTTTGCTGTGACCGCAGGCACATCAGGCACCTGATTGCCAGAGGCATCAACCGAGGCACTGGGGTGGAAAGAGCCGTAACGGGAATAGGTATAAGCCACATTGCCAGACAGGCTCCAGTGGCGGTTGAGAACAAGATCCCCCTGCCATTCGACCCCGCGTGATTTCTGGACACCCGCCGTTGCCACCGTATCCGGCCCGGTTGAAACCAGCATCCGCGTCCGGCGAATATCATACAGCGCCAGAGTGGTGGTCAAACGCCCGTCCCACAGGCTGGCCTTCACACCAATTTCGCCCTGCCGGGAGTGGCTGAGTTTTGTAAACTGCCCCCGGTTGGCCAGAAACAGGTTGGAGCCCGGAGGGTCTTCCCCCGTGGTATATACCCCGTAAAGGCTGACATTTTTTGTCAGATCAAACACCGGACCAATACGGAAATTATCCGGGTTGTAGTGCCCCTTAAAACTGGTTGCGGCGTTAAACTGCCCGTTCTGCCGGTAGTTTTGCCGGTCCAGTGCGAGCCAGTCATACCGGAAGCCGCCCACAAGCCGCAGATTATCCCGGATGGTCAGCACGTCCTCTAAAAACAGGCCCGCCTGCACCATCGTGGTGGGGGATTTCATGTACGGATATTCCCCGGAAAACGCCCCAAGTGGCGTGGCGTCCGGGCTGACAAGAGAGACGCTGTCCGCATAGTCCGCAGCCGGAAAACCCCGGTTACGGATGAAGCGCAGATAATAGGCGTCGCCTCCCAGCACAAAACGGTTCTTCATGCCGAAAATGGAAAAATCAAATTGCCCGTGCAGCGTATCCCCAACCTGATGCTGGTTCTGATACACATAAAACCGGTCCCGGCTGATGCTGCCGGGGGCAATGGCATTGCCTGCGGCATCCGTCTGGCCGGGGGCGCTGATGTAAGTCAGGCTTTCCGCGTTGTTCCAGCGCCGTTTGGAATAAATGAAATAGCTGCTGTTATGAAACAGAACATGGCTGTTCACCCGCCAGTCCAGATGCAGTGTGGGCGTCGCGTTGACAGACCCGGCCTTGCCGTCCCGCACGTTATAGTACCGCCACAGGGACGCGCGGGTAAGGCCCAACCCTTTGCTGGAACTTAGCAAACCGCCTACGCGCCCGCCTGTTTGCGACAGATCCACCAGCGGCGTGCCGTAATAAGTGGAAAGCCGGTCCGTCAGATAATCCATGCTCAGCCGCGCGGTGAACTTTTCCGTCGGCTTCCACAGCAAGGTTGTCGTAAAATCATCCGAGTGCGGGTCAGCTCCTTTTACAAATCCGTCAGACGATGTCCGGCTGAAATCCGTGCGCAACGCAAGCGTTTGCGTAATGGGCACGGAGCCACCAATCCCGGCGTTCCACGTATTAAAACTGCCGTAGGACACAAGCGCATTGGCATGCGGGCCATCAAACGTGGGCGTACGGCTACGCATATCCACCGTGCCGCCCACGGCCCCCTGCCCATACAGCACGGAGGACGGGCCTTTAAGCACCTGCACACTTTCCAGATTGAAGGTGTTCTGAGGCCGGTTGACCATGGTGGTCGGGCCAAAATACTGGCCATCATGCAGCACCAGAATCTGGTTGCCGGTAAAGCCGCGCATCATCAGCTGCGCGGGTGACCCCGGAGACCCGCCAGAGGAAACACCCGGCGCGCTGTCTGCCGCGGCCTCAGCCTGAGCATAACCGCGCTGCATCATCAGATCATGCGAGACCACATTGAGTGTGCCCGGCGTGTGCTGGATGGACAGGCCAAGTTTCCCACCGACTGCGGGTGTTATCTGGAGAGGGGCAGTTTTACCATAAGCCGTGATATATTCAGGGCCTGCCACCTTTCTGGCCGGGGGTACTGCTGTCCGTTTTTTATACGGATGGGCAGCGCTGCCTTTCGGGTCTGAGGGATCAGGGGTGGCCGCATAGGCTGCGGGCACGCAACTGATGCCGAACAGAAGACTGAGGGCATAAGAGACTGGACGCACGGGTTCGCTCCAAAACAACGTCACCGCGATGGAGGCACTGAGCAAACCGTGCCTCGCCGCCACATCACCCCGTATGGCAGCTCCGTCCGTGACTTTGGCGTAATGGCAGGTCTCCTGGCTTGCTGGTCCTCGGGTCCTGCGGCTGCCTTCCCCCCTGTGGGTGGCACAGAAAGTGGCATAAACGCCGCAAGCCCTCTCAGCTTACAGTTGCGGGGGCAGCATCGGCTTGGACCGATTTCCCTCTTAGCCTTCTGGCCGCGCACGCAGCCACAAAGCACCATTGCTGCGTGCAGCGTAAACAGGGTCTGAAAAACCTTGTCAACGAACGTGCTGCTTTATACCCCATAAAAAACGGCTCTAAGGCGCAGGCCGTGCACACGTTGCATCCCAGCCTGTTGCGCAAAACCGGCATTTGCGTACAGTCTCTCCCTGTCAGTCAACAGCCCCGCGCAGGCGGGTTAAAAGGGAAGACCGTATGCCGTGCCGCACGGCTCAGTCGGTCGCTGCTCCCGCAACTGTAGGCGGTCTGTCCGTGTCTTTTTGCCGCAAGGCACGCCACTGGTGCACAACCGGGAAGGCGGGAGACGGACGTTTAACCGTGAGCCAGGAGACCTGCTGTTGTCGTTCAGACCGCGCCGCCGGGCGGGATGTACCGGAAGGCAGGAGTATACCAGTGGGACCGTTTTCCCCCTTCCCCCGACCTTTTCAACCAGAAGAGGCATATCACCCGGCTTTTTCCCGCCTGCTCAGCGCCTGCCCGTCCCGCGCTCATGCCTTGCAGGCCGCGCATCTGGCGCACCTGCCGCCTCCTGAGCAGGAGGAGGTCATTGCCCAGAACGGCCACGCACTCTTCCTCAAACTGGTCCCGTCCCTGCCCGCCCCCCACCGGGAACGGGGTGCTGTGCTGGAAGAGGCTTTCCGGCCGCTGCTCCTCACCGCCTCTGACTATCTTGAAGCCATGCCAGCCCTCAGCACGGACATGCCGCCCGCTGCCGCGCAGCGCATTGTGCGGGCCTATGTTGCCGTCCACTGGACGCGCGGCGCCCAGAACGCCGCCATGGCGCTGTATAACAGCCCCGCATGAAGGCCTTCCGCCGGACGCTGTATCTGACCCACCGATGGCTGGGCATTGGCATGGGCCTGCTGATGGCAGGCTGGTGCGCCTCCGGCCTTGTCATGCTCTGGCACACATGGCCTCAGCCGGAGGAAAGCGCCCTGCGCCGTGTTCCGACGGAAATCCACTGGCCCGCCATACTTCCGAAATTGGCTGAACTGGGCAGCACAGAACGCTTTCAGGCTTTTCAGATCAATATGGTAGGGCACGAACCGGTTCTGACACTCACGCCACAGGAAGGCCCACCTTTTGCGCTGGACCTGCGCACCGGCCATGCGGGGCGCATCCCCCCGGAAGATGCTGCTGCCAGCGCCATCCGATACGCGCGGGCCACCGGCGCACAAGGCCGCCCCGTCTTTGATGGCCTGACCACAGACGACCAGTGGGTTCTGGATACGCATGGCCGGGAAAATGGCTTTTATCGCTTTCTGTTTCCCGATGCGGCGCACACGCAGGTGTACGTCTCCTCCCTGACCGGAGAGGTCATGCAGGCCACAACACGCTCCACCCGCCTCTGGGCATGGGTGGGGGCTATTCCACACTGGCTTTACCCGGCGGTGCTGCGCAAGCACCCGGCGGTTTGGAGCGACGTCGTTATTCTTTTGTCTGGCACAGGAGTTTTTCTCACCGTTACCGGGCTATGGATTGGCGTTTTGCGCCTCCGCCGCGCCGCCCCTTTTACCCCTTATAAAAGGTGGCATGGGGTCCATCACCTCAGTGGCGCGGTGTTTGGTGTACTGGCCCTTTTATGGGTTACAACCGGGCTGCTTACCATGTCTCCCGCAGGCCTGTTTCAAAGCAATCCAAACGCGACCCGCCCCCTGCGCGTGACTGGCACGGCGACCGGCGCGGAGATCCATCAGGTTCTCTCACGGTTGATAAGTGCCGCACCACCCGGATGCACCGGCATAAAAACGGCTTTTCTAAACAGCAAAGTTTTTATGCAGATCACGGAGCAAACCGCTGCCGGCCTCAGGAGCCGGAGACTGGATGAAGCCCTCACTCCAGCCCCTCTCACCCCAGAGCAGATCAGGCAGCCCCTGCAGTCCGCAGGCTTGCTGAAAACGCCGGACGATCTGACGTTTCTAACGCAGGCGGATGCCTATTACTTCAGCCGCCCCACGCATCAACGCCATTTTCCCGTCTGGCGGGCACAGGCGGCGGATGGCACCTTGACCTATCTGGATGGACAGTCCGGCGCTGTGCAGACCATTCTGGACGGCCCTGCCCGCCGGTCCCGCTGGCTGGTGTACGGGTTTCATGATCTGGATTTTCAGGCCGGACTGCGCAGAACCCTGACGCACCGAAGCATTGCCGTGCCGTTATTATGTGGCGTGTTCTGCGTTTTTCTGTCCGGCGTTCTTATCGGCATCAGGCGGCTGCGCCGCACCAGCCTGCGTGCAGCGGGCCGCTCTTAGTGATGCGGCTCCTCATGCACCATATCGAGATCCGCAAAACGTGTGAATTCACCTTCAAAGAACAGATGCACGACACCGGTGGGGCCGTGACGTTGTTTTTCCAGAATGAGTTCGGCCTTGTTATGCACAAGGCTCATTTTACGTTGCCAGTCATCCAGCGCGGCTGAGTATTTTTCCATGGAATCAAACGCTGTTTCCTTGGGCATACGCTGCTGGAGGTAATATTCATCACGATACACAAACATCACGGAATCCGCGTCCTGCTCAATGGACCCGGATTCACGCAGATCCGAAAGCATGGGGCGTTTATCTTCCCGGCTTTCCACCTGACGGGAGAGCTGGGAGAGCGCGATAACCGGCACTTCCAGTTCCTTCGCAATCGCCTTTAAGCCCTGTGTAATCATGGAGATTTCCAGAACGCGGCTTTCCGGGCGTGTACCAACGGAGGGACGCATAAGCTGGAGGTAATCCACCACCACAAGGCTCAGCCCGCGCGTGCGCTTCAGCCGGCGGCAGCGGGTCCGCATGGCGGAAAGCGAGATCGCCGGGGTATCGTCAATCACCAGCGGCAGGCGGGACAGTTCACGGCTGACGCGCACAAAGCGGTCAAACTCTTTCTGCCCGATATCCCCACGACGGATTTTTTCACCGGACACTTCCGCCTGCTCGGACAGAATACGGGTGGCCAGCTGCTCGGCCGACATTTCCAGCGAGAAAATAGCCACCGTGCCGGTTGGCTCCACGCCCGGCCCTTTCTCTTCCGCCTCAATCATCAGCGCACGCGCGGCGGAGAAGGCAATTTTGGTGGCCAGCGCGGTTTTCCCCATGGCGGGACGCCCCGCCAGAATCATCAGATCCGACGGGTGCAGGCCACCGGTTTTCTTGTCCAGATCCCGAAGGCCGGAAGTCAGACCGGACACATGCCCTTCCCGCTTGAAGGCCAGTTCCGCTGTTTTAATGGCGTCCGTCAGGGCACGGTCAAACACCACAAAGCCGCCGTCCTGCCCTTTTTCCGTCGCGAGGCGGAACAGAGCCTCTTCCCCCGCGGCAATCTGGTCCGGGCCGGACAGATCAGAAATTGTGCCAAACGCGCTGTTCACCACGGTCTCGCCAATATCAATCAACTGGCGGCGGATCCACGCATCATGAATGGCGCGGCCATAATCCCCGGCGTTGATAATGCCGACCATGGAGGTCAGCAGTTTGGCCAGATAGGCCATACCACCGACATCATTCAGGATTCCGGAGTTTTCAAGCTCGGCCCGCAGCGTAACAGGGTCCGCAAGCTGGCCGTTTTCAATCCGGCGGGCAATGGCATCATAAATCCGGCCATTGACCTGATTGGCAAAATGCGCGCCCGTCAGAAAGTCGGAAACACGGTCATACGCCCGGTTGTTTGTCAGCAGCGCGCCCAGAAGGGCCTGCTCTGCTTCAAGGTTGGCAGGAGGATGGCGAAGGGAGAGCGACAGAAGCGTTTCTTCTTCCTGCCGCGCGGGTTGGGTCTGGGTCATACTCACGCCGTTTCGTTTATCAGGTCCTGACACATCCGTCTTCCGGCTTTAACCGAAAAACGCCCATGCCTTACAGCTTTGGCAGAACGGGCTTTGTGGCCTGCTTTGCCGCCAGATCCAGTGCATCAAACGCGGTGATGATGTGGTAGAGGGAGCTGGTCGGGATTTTGGTTACAGCCGGTGCGCCCGCCGCATCCAGCTGGTCCACCCATGTGCCAACCGGGCAGCCGGTAAAATAATGGTCCAGCAGATTTTCCGCCAGCAGGACCGCAATCCCCCGGCTATCCAGCCTGTCACGGCTCAGGATACCGCGCAGGGCTTCCCCCTGCACCCACAGGCGGGAGCCACCGCGCAGAACAGACCCGTCGCGCGCCAGAACATCCCGAACCCGGCCCGTCTCCGGCTCAAGGCCAAAGCGGGTGGCAAAGCTGGCCAGCCGCAAGGCGGGCTCGGACGTCTCCACGCCCGTCAGGCGCTGATATTCCCCCAGTAGCCACACCCATTCAAAATGATGCCCCGGCTCCACCCACTGCCCGGCCTCACCCGGAACCGGCTGCCAGTCTTTTGTGAAAAACTCGCCCAGCGTACCCGTTACAGGGTCCAGAAAACGGGTGCGGAACAGCTCATATAACGTATGGGCCAGAGCCAGATCGGCCTCATGTTGCGTGGTACCATACAGAGCCAGTGCGGCTTCCAGCAGATGCATGTGGGGGTTCTGCTGCCGGGGGGCACCGTCATCGGGCAGCCAGTTCAGAAAGCCACCGTCCGGCGTGGCCATATGCTGGTGCACCCAGCCCAGAGTGTCCCGCGCCAGTTTTTCGGCACGGCCTGAACCTTCCAGCCGCCCGTACCAGGCCAGAGCAAACACAACAAACGCGATATCATACAGGTCCGCCGTGGCATCCTTCACCGCGCCTTCACGCGTTAAGGTGCGCGCCCAGCCCCCGTCCTCCCGGTGGGCATGCAGCAGGAACCGGAAAATGCCGTGCGCACGGGACACACCCTCTTCCCACCCCTGCAACGCAGCCCACGAGAACGCAAACAACTGCCGCGCCTGCACCCGCACCCGCTTGAACGGCGGCAAAGCGGGCTCACCCTCCAGCGTGAGATGTTCCTGCGCGCCCAGCAGAGCCAGCTCATGCGGGGTGCCGTCACACCCTGTTGTGGCCCAGAACGGCAGAGCTTTCTGGAACAGCCAGTCCGAAAACCGGTCCCGCACGGCAACCAGAGGCAGCGGTGCGCCGTCGGTCTGTGCATCTGTCAGAGGGTTGGGGGGCAATGTGCGACTCATGATTGCTGAATCCGTCCAATCGTAGCCGTTGTGGAGTGTCCGGCCGCCAGCGTGGCCAGCACAAGCTGGCCACCATTGCCTGTAACCAGATCAGCCCCCACAACCTGCTCCGGTTTATAGTCCGCGCCTTTAATCAGCACGTCCGGCATCAGGGTGCGGATCGTCTCCAGTGGAGTATCCTCATCAAAAGACACCACGGCGTCTACATACCGGATGGCGGCCATCACGCGGGCGCGGGATTCCAGCGTGTTGACAGGCCGGGCCGGGCCTTTCAGGCGGCTGACGCTGGCGTCCGTATTGAGGGCCACCACCAGCCGGTCACACGCGGCGCGGGCTTCCGCCAGCAGGCCAACGTGGCCGGGGTGAATGATATCAAAACACCCGTTGGTAAAGCCCACCTTCAGCCCCTGCGCCTGCCAGCGCTGCACCTGCGCGCAGGCGGCGGAGAGCGGAAGCAGATGCGGCATCTGGTCCGGGCCGGACTGTTCTTCCAGCTCGTGCAGCACTTCCTGAATATCCGCCGTGGCCGTGCCCAGCTTGCCCACCACAACACCGGCTGCGGCATTGGCCACGCGCATCGCCTGCTCGAACGTCATGCCGGCGCCCACACCCAGCGCCATGGTGGCAATCACGGTATCCCCCGCGCCGGACACATCAAACACTTCCCGCGCACGGGCGGGCACGGAGAGCACCGGGCCATCCCGCCGCACCAGCATCATGCCTTTTTCTGACCGTGTGGCGAGAATGGCCGCGGCCTCCGCATGCGCCATCACGGTGCGGGCCGCCAGTTCCGCCTGCTCTTCCGTCACGACCGGCAGGCCGGAGGCCAGCGCGAGTTCCTTCGCGTTGGGCGTGATGCAGGTCGCCCCGCGATACTGGGTGTAATCCGCCGTTTTGGGGTCCACAAATACCGGTATGCTCCGCGCACGGGCCATGGCGAACACATGCGTCAGCACGGCGGGGCTGCACACGCCCTTGCCGTAGTCAGACACCACAACGGCCTGAACCTGATCAATCTGTGCATCAATGGCGCGGCACAGAGCCTCGGCCTCTTCCGGCTGGAGCGGCACCCGGCTTTCTTCATCCGCACGCACGACCTGCTGATGCACGGCAATAAACCGGGTCTTGCAGATGGTCGGGCGCGCGGTGGTGCGGACGGTGGCATCCACCACCCGCTCCTGTTGGCTCAGCGCCTCCCGCAGCACTGCCCCGGCCTCATCCTGCCCGACAAGCCCGACCAGAATGGCACGCCCGCCCAGAGAGATAATGTTGTTGGCGACATTCCCTGCCCCGCCGGGCATTTCCCGCCGGGACTCCAGCAGCAGCACCGGCACAGGGGCCTCAGGAGAGATGCGCTCCATGGTGCCGTACAGAAACCGGTCCAGCATCACATCCCCCAGACAGAGGACAGAAACCGAGGAAAAATCCATGCCCGTCAGGCTCCGAATGTCTGAACAAACTCCGCCAGCCCGGTCTGCCGCCGCGTAAGCAGGCGTCCGGCCGTCAGCACCGCGCGGGCTTCAAAAATGGCGCGGTCCAGTTCCGTATTCACCACCACATGATCAAACTCGCGCCAATGGGAAATTTCATCCCGCGCAGCCGCCATACGCCGGGCAATTTCATCCGGGTGGTCAGAAGCACGGGAATTCAGGCGGCGCTCCAGTTCGGCCAGAGACGGCGGCAGCACAAACAGGCTCACCACGTCATCAGGCAGGGCGGCGCGAATCTGCTGGTGGCCCTGCCAGTCGATATCAAACACCATATCGTGTCCGGCGTTCAGCGCCTCTTCCACCGGGGCACGGGGGGTGCCGTAGCCCCTGCCAAACACCGTGGCCCATTCCAGCAGGTCTCCCTGCGCAGCCATCTCCTCAAACTGCTCCATGGTGCGGAAGTGGTAATGCACCCCCTCTTTCTCACCGGGGCGCGGCTGGCGTGTGGTGACGGAAACAGAGTGCCGCAGCCTGGGGTCAGACGCCCGCAGCGCGTTCGCAATGGTCGATTTTCCGGCCCCTGACGGCGCGGAAATAACAAAGCACACCCCCCGCCGCTTGATGGCCTTACCCTGATCAGACACTGCGTTCGACATCCCGGACTTTCCCACTCTTGACGTGTTTTCAACGCACACTCCACCCGGCGTCTCTGCCACAAGTGCCGTCGGGGTGCCATAATGGGGAGATCTTCTAACAGTCTCAGGTTAAGAGGGCGACATGAAACACGATACCGTTCTGATTACCGGCGCTTCCTCCGGACTGGGGCGCTCGCTGGCTCTGACACTGGCCCGCCCTGGCCGCAGACTTTTTCTGGGCGGCCGCAACAGCCAGCGGCTGACGGACACAGCCCGCCAGTGCATCTCCCGCGGGGCTGCGGCAGACATCCGGCTGTGTGACGTAACGGACCGGCTCGCCATGGAAGAATGGATTCACACGACCGGCCATCTGGACATGGTTCTGGCCTGCGCGGGCATTACCGGCGGCACCCGGCGCGCACCCGGCCCGGATGATGCGCCGTATGAGCCGGACGCCCAGATCCGCCGGATGATCACCACCAATGTGGAAGGGGTTCTGAACACGCTGCTGCCAGCCCTGCAGATCATGCGGCGCCAGCCGAGGGCGGCGGACGGCATGCGCGGGCGACTCTGCGCCATTTCATCTGTCGCAGGAGTTGTATCCTATCCCGGAACACCCTCATACAGTGCATCCAAGGCGGCGGTGGATCGCTTTATGGTTGCAACGGGCGGCAACATGAAGCAGGCGGGCATTCTGATGACATCCGTTGTCTGCGGCTTTCTCAACACGCCGATGGTGGCCCGCAACCGCTTCCCCATGCCGGGGCTGACGGATGTGGATCACGCAAGCCGCCGTATTCTGCGTGGACTCCGGCGTAATGAACGGCGCATTATCTTCCCACGCTGGCTGGTGGCCGGGTCCCGCTTTATGGACCTGCTGCCCATCCGTCTGGCGGAAGCCTATTACAACCACCAGCCCACCGGGGCCGCGGGCAGCATGCCGGAACCGGACCTGTCCTGACCGTCCAGCCTCTGCCGCCCGGCCCCGTTCCCGGCTTTTTGATCAGTCCCTTTCCATGCAGCCCTGCCTGCTTTTCAGGCCATCCCGCTTCAGGACCCGCCCGGCATGACCCAGCCCTCCACGCCCCCCCGCACGCCGTCCGGCCTGATGGAGGACCTTTCCGAAGCCTCCGTGCGGGAACCTGTCCCGGCAGCGCAGAAAACCATGGCGCTGGACAAGGTGTTCTGGAGCCATTTTTCCCCTAATCTGGGGCCGGGCGGCTGGGTGACGGGCGCGTTGCTCATTAGTCTGGGGCTGGACTTTAAAACCGGGGTGCTGGCAGTGCTGCTGGGCAATCTGATCGGCGCGCTGCCGGTGGCCCTTGCCGCCTCTATTGGCCCCGCCACCGGCCTGACACAGATGGAAGCCTCGCGCCGCGCGCTGGGGCGGCTGGGTGTGCGCCCTCCGGCCTTCCTGAACTGGATTTACTGCGTGGGGTGGGACGCCGTGAACAACGTGCCCGCCGCCACAGCCCTGATGGCGCTGCTCATGCTGGCAGGCGTGGCGCTGCCGTTCTGGCTGGCGCTGGCCGTTCTGGCCTCGGTGCAGATGGTGGCCTCCATTTACGGGCATCATGTGGTGCAGGCCGTGCAGAAATATCTGGGCGGGCTGTTGCTCATTACCTTTATTCTGATGGGCGTTGTGTTTGCCGTGCGCGGGTCTGCGCCTATTACCGCGCATCATCCCGTCAGCCTGTCCACCTTCCTGCTGGCCACGGGGATTCTGGTCAGCTTCAACCTCTCATGGGCGTCCTATTCCTCGGATTATACGCGCTATCTGCCTGCGGATACGGACCCGAAAAAGGTCGTCTGGCTGGCGCTGGCCGGATTGCTGAGTTCCGCCATCCCGTTCCAGATTCTGGGGCTGATCAGTGCCGGGAGCGTGGCGAACCCCTCCCCCACCGCCGTCATTGCCTCGCTCCAGCAGGCTATGGGGCCGCTGGGGGCTGTGGCGCTGGCCGCCATTGCGCTCTCTTCCATTACCGGCAATTCGTTTAACGATAATACGGCCAGTTACAGCCTGATTTCCGCAGGACTGCATGTACCGCGCGTGACCGCTGCCATCCTGACCGCTCTGCTGGGCTACGGGCTGGCTGTGGCCGGAGCGGGGCGCTATACAGCCCTTTATACGGATTATCTGCTGGTCACGATGTACTGGATTGCACCGTGGATCGGCATTGTGCTGGCCGACTGGTATTGCGGCACGCGCCAGCCCCGCCCGGTACCGCCGGGCTGGACGTACGGAGCCACGATTTTTGCCGTGACCTCGGTGCTGACCATCCTGCTGTTTTCAGAAAGCCAGCTTTATACCGGCCCCGTCGCCCGGTGGCTGAACGGGGCGGATATCGGCTCTTACGTGGGCTTTTTTGTTGCCGGGGGCTGGTATGTGCTGGGCATGCGTTCCCGCGCCAGTTCATAAAGCCCGACAGCCGCCGCAACGGACACGTTCAGGCTTTCCATCTCACCGGGCATATACAGCCCGGCAATCTCGTCACAGCTTTCGCGCGTCAGGCGGCGCAGGCCCTTGCCTTCCGCCCCCAGCACCAGTGCCACGCGGCGGCCTTTGAAGGACGGACCATCCAGCAGGCCGCCGCCCGCATCCAGCCCGACTGTCCAGCAGCCACCTTTCTGCAACGCCTCAATCGCCCGGGAAAGATTAACTTCCCGCACCATCGGCACCGTCTCCAGCGCGCCGGAAGCCGCCTTGGCCAGCACAGCGGTTTCTTCCGGGGCATTGCGGTCCTGCACCACAAGGCAGGCCGCGCCAAAGGCGGCGGCAGAACGCAGAATGGCACCCACATTGCGCGGGTCTGTCACCTGATCCAGCACCAGCACCGGGCCGGGGCGGGCCAGAGCTTCTTCCAGCGTCAGGTTCGGCAGCGCCTTAACCAGCGCAGCCACACCCTGATGCACGGCCTCTTCCCCCAGCAGATCATCCAGCCGGGCGCGCTGCACAATTTCCGGCTCAATGCGGATAACGGCCCCGGCCTCCTTCGCAGCCAGAAGGGCGGGATGTTCAGGCTCCGTGACCATCAGGCGCTGGAACACCCGGTTCGGGTTGGCCAGCGCGGCAGCCACGGCATGCGTGCCAAACAGCCAGCAGGTACCAGCGGGCGCGGCCCCCTCACGCCCAGCGGGAGAAGAACCGCGTGAGCGGCGGGGCGGACGGCCAGAACGGGGAGGACGCATGAAAAACCCTGAGCTATCTTGTTCAGCCCCCTCCCTACCGCAAACTGCCCCTGCCGGGCTATCCCCCTTTAAGCGGGACATTCGGGAACGCCGCGCCGTGCAGGCGGCGGCCCTGCGGCCTTGCCACCCGCTTGCAGCAGGGCATAGGCTTGCGCCCATGATACGTATTTTTATAGACGCCGATGCCTGCCCGGTGCGGGATGAAACCTATCAGGTGGCCGCACGCCACGGGCTGAAAACCTATGTCGTCTCCAACCGCCTGCTGGCGGCTCCGGCCTCCCCGCAGATTGAACGGGTTGTAGTGACGGACGGCATGGACGTGGCGGATGACTGGATTGCCGAACATGCTCAGGCACATGATATCGTCATCTCATCAGACATTCCGCTGGCCGCCCGCTGCGTGGCAAAAGGCGCGTGTGTGCTGAACCCCACCGGCCGCATTCTGGATGAAAACGCCATCGGCATGGCGCTGGCCATGCGCAATCTGATGGAAGACCTCCGCTCCACGGGCACCATGACGGGCGGCGGGAAAAGCTTTACCAAAAAAGACCGCTCCGCGTTTCTCTCCGCACTGGATACCGCCGTGGTGCGCGGCAAAAAACAGGCCGCAGGCGGTCTTCTCGCCGCACGGCTTGCAGCCCCGCCGGGTGGGCGGAGCGTCTGACTATCCGGCAAGTTACCTGAACAGAAAATTGAAAGTGCAGCCGTCATAGTCTGCTGATAAAACTGCCGAAGAACGGATGATTCGCAAGGGAGTTTTTCAAAATGCCAAACCGCCCGCTCCACTCTGGTGATGACGATCTTTACGACAACTCCGCTGAAGACGAAGCCTATGAACTCATGCTCCTTCAGCAGGAAGAAGATGAAGAAGAACGCCAGCGCGCGGAAGAAAGCGAAGACATTATTGAAGAAATGACAAATTACGCCGACCATTATCTCGGCGACAATCAGGATGATGAATTCCCTGATGAAGATCAGGATTACTAAACTCCTTCATCCCACGCCCTTCTGCGGGACGACCGAAGAACTGCCATGCCGCAGCCTGCCTTCTCCCCGGCAGAGGTTTGCGGCATGGTCCGCCTACCCTGCGCGGTTCTGTCGCACCCTCCTGCACAAGGACACCTGACCCCTGCTGCACCATCTGGACACGCTGCTTCAGCATTACGGCTACGGCATTGTTACCCTGATTGTCATGATGGAGAGCATGGGGGTGCCTGTTCCGGCTGAGGCCTGCATCATCACGGCCTCGCTCTATTGCCTCAAGACGCATCACCTCGCCATTGGCTGGGTGGCGGTTGCGGCTGTGGCCGGGGCGATTATTGGCGATAACATCGGCTACGTCATTGGCCGCAGGGTCGGGCTGCCCCTGCTGCAAAAATACGGCCCGCGCTTCGGGCTCAATGCCGACCGGCTGATTCTGGGGCAATATCTGTTCCATCACCACGGCAGCGCCATTGTCTTCTGTGGCCGGTTTATTTCCGTCGTGCGGGTGTTTGTGGCCGTGCTGGCCGGGGCCTGCCGTATGCACTGGCCGCGCTTCATGCTGTTCAATGCGCTGGGGGGCACCTGCTGGGCAGGCGGCTATGCGCTGGGCACTTATGCGCTGGGCCGCAAGATCTCCGAAGTTTCCGGCCCGGCCGGAATCATCATTGGCATTGCGGCGGTTGGTGGCATGATTGCCATGGGGCGTTTCCTGAAGAAAAACGAGGCACGGCTGACCCTGCTTGCCGTGCAGGAATCCCGGAACGGCACACTCCCGGCGTCCTGAAACGCATCCTGAAAACCCGGCCTATTTCTGCACCTACATCCTGCATCCCCGCACCCAAACACACGCCAGATACGCTTCTGGAACACTCAGAGCTCAGGCCAGCGGGCGGCTTGCCTTTGCCGTCCGGGATAAGAGCGACGCCGCCCTTACTCTCGTGCATGTTCCGGCTGGAGTACTCCCGCAGGACTTCACCATCAAATCGCCTGAAAGCTCTGGCAGAGTGTCCGGAATGGACATTCCTGCATCCCGGCTGTATCCGTCTGAGCCTGATCAACAACAAGGCAGGAGCGGGTCATGAACGCATCCCGGACCTCTTCCGAGGGAAGCATCACCCTTCATCATAACGACCTGCCCGACGGGCTGACCTTTACCGGGTCCGTTGCCGTGGATACGGAAACCATGGGCCTCAACCCCCATCGTGACCGGCTGTGCCTTGTGCAGCTTTCCGCCGGAGACGGCACGGCGCATCTGGTGCAGATCATCCCGGAATCCCTCGGCGGTAAAGGGTATGACTGCCCCAACCTCAAACGCCTGATGGCCGATCCTGCCGTCACCAAGATCATGCATTTCGCGCGGTTTGACGTCGCTATTCTCCAGCATGCGCTGGGCATTACCGTCAGCCCCGTGGTCTGCACCAAAATAGCCGCCCGTCTGGTCCGCACCTTTACGGACCGCCACGGTCTGGCCGCCCTGTGCCGGGACATTCTGGGAGTGGAACTGAGCAAGCAGCAGCAGACGTCCGACTGGGGGGCGACAAACCTCAAGCCGGAACAACTGGCCTATGCTGCGTCCGATGTGCTGTATCTGCATGCGCTGTGGGAAAAAATGGATGCGCTGCTGGTGCGTGAAGGCCGCCGGGATCTGGCGCAGGCCTGTTACGACTTCCTGCCCGCGCGTGCCCGGCTTGACCTTCTGGGGTATGAAGACCCCGATATTTTCTCCCACCGCGCCTGATCCCGACCGGACCGGAACCCGCCCCGCATGACAGACCGCACTCTACCGGCCTCTCCCGCCACTCTCGCGACCGAGGCCGCAGCCGTGATCCAGACGGAACGCACCGGGCTGGATGCGCTGGTCCACGCCTTGCAGGACCCGGACGGGCTGGGCGGCGCGTTTGCCCGCGCGGTGGAGATTCTGCTGAGCGTGTCCGGCCGCGTGGTGGTAACGGGCATTGGTAAATCCGGCCATGTGGCGCGGAAAATTCAGGCAACCCTTTCTTCCACCGGCACCTCCGCCCTGTTTGTGCATCCGGCAGAAGCCTCCCACGGGGATCTGGGCATGGTGCAGCCGGGGGATGCCGTTCTGGCCTTCTCCAACTCGGGCGAGACGACGGAACTGGGCGATATCGCAGCCCATACCCGCAAGGCAGGGCTGCCGCTGCTGGCGGTGACCAGCCGGGCAAACTCCACACTGGCCTCCGCGGCGGATGTAGCCCTGACGCTCCCTGCCATGCCGGAAGCCTGCCCGATGGGCCTCGCCCCGACCACAAGCACCCTGATGCAACTGGCGTTTGGGGATGCGCTGGCCGTGGTCCTGCTGCGCCAGCGCGGCTTTACCGCCAGCGATTTTGGCAATTTTCACCCCGGAGGCCGTCTGGGCAGCCGCCTGCGCACCGTGCAGGAGCTGATGCATAACGGCGCGGATATCCCGCTGGGGCAGGAAGACACCCCTATGCGGGACGTGATTATGGAAATGACGTGCAAAGCCCTAGGCTGCATTGGCATTCTGGACCATAATGGCCGTCTGGCGGGGCTGATCACGGATGGTGACCTGCGCCGTGCGCTGGACCTTGATCTGACAACCACGCTGGCAAAGGATGTCATGAACCGTCACCCTCTTACCATAGGGCCTGACATTTTTGCTGCTGATGCGCTGCGCATGATGAACGAACGTGACCGCCCCATTACCTCCCTGTTCATTCTGGACGCGGACCGCCGCCCGATGGGCGTTGTGCATGTGCATGACCTGCTGCGGGCGGGCGTGGGATGACCGACCCCGCTGACCGTCCCCCCCAGCGTGATGATTTTGCGCGCTCGCAGGAGAGCGTGCGCCAGCAGCGTGAGCGCATGGCGCCCTCAGCACCCCGCCGCCTGCCGCCGGACGCCGCGGAACTCGCCCGCAGGCGGTTGCTGCTGCGCTGGGCCAAATGGGTTCTGCCCGCCACGGCCCTGCTGCTGCTCAGCTCCATTGCGGTCTGGCCGGAAGTGGACCGGCTGATTAACGCCAACAAGGCGGCGCTGAAAGATCTCTCAAGGGTCAAGATTGAAAGCGGGAATCTGATCGGCGCGACCTACCGGGGTGTGGATGAACATAATCGACCTTTTATGGTGACGGCGGACAGCGCGCATCAGGCCAACCCGGAACGGATGGATCTGACAGACCCGGTGGCGGATATCCTCAGTCAGGGCGGAAGCTGGCTGCTGGTCCGATCGGAAAAAGGCGTCTACATGCAGCATGCACAGATTCTTGACCTCACCGGAGAAGTAACCCTGTATCGTGATGATGGCCTTATGATGCGCAGCCCTGTGGCGGATGTGAACATCCGTACGGGCATTATTGCATCCAACGCGTGGGTGCGGGCAGAAGGGCCGTTTGGCGTGCTTGATGCAAAAGGATATCTGGTGTCTCAGCATGAGGGCATTGCCCAGTTCCGCGGGCCGGGCCGACTGATCCTGAATGATGACCGCGGCAGCCATCCGGCTGATGGGAAGGCTTCCTGAACATGCGTCTGCTCCCTCCTTCCGCTAAGCTGGCTGTGGCTCCGGGCCTTATGGCCCTGCCAATGGTGGCGGCTCTGTTCTGCGGCACAGCCCATGCCCAGTCGATCGACCTTTCCCACGGCGGGCAGATTACCGTCACCGCAGCCGGTGGGTTTGACTGGGACCAGAACCAGAAAAAAGTCACTGCGTATGATCAGGCCAAGGCCGTGCGTGGCGATGTCACGGTCACGGCAGACAAGCTGATTGCCTATTACCGCAAGAAAACCACGCCGGATGGTGCCCCGGCCCCGGATGATGCCGCAGCAGGCACACCCGCCGGCCCCAACGCACCCGCCGCAGCCGCAGGCACCCCCGCCGCCCCAACCGGCCAGCCGCCTGCTCCGGCCAGCACACCGGCCCCGGCAGATACCAAGCCTGCGGACGGAAAACCGGCTGACAGCAAAGCAGGCGGTGGGGACCCGGATTCCTCCGGCGCGAATGAAATTTACCGGCTGGAAGCCGTCGGGCATGTGCATATCTACACCCAGACCGATCAGGGCTGGGGCGATAAGGCCGTGTATGACATGGATCAGGCCGTGCTGGTGATGACGGGCAATGCCCTGAAGCTCACCACCCCGCAGGATATTCTGACGGCGCGGGATTCCATGGAATATTACTCGCAGCAGCGTATTTCCATCGGGCGTGGCAACGCGACGGTCACCACCAATGATAACCGGCAGATCCGCGCGGATGTGCTGGTGGGCTACAGCGCCCCGCCAGACCAGTCCGCCCAGCCTGCGGACCAGAAGAAGGATGCGGGCCAGACCTCGTCCGACCCGCTGGCAAATGGTTCTGGCAAGCTGGAAAAGGTCAATGCGTTTGGCCATGTGTGGGTCCGCACCCAGACGGAAACCGTCACCGGGGATCGCGGCGTCTACGTGCCGGATACCGGCATTGCCCGTATTGTGGGGAATGTGCACATCACCCGCGGGCCAAACCAGATTCAAGGCGCTGCCGCCATCATCAACATGCATACAGGTCTGGCAACCATGACCGAGCGCCCCGGCAGCCGCGTAAGCGGGCTGGTTGTGCCGAACAATGGCGACGGATCGGACAGGAAATAACAGATGACGCAGGAGATCAGCTGGACCTCGGACGAAGCCGTGGACAATCAGATCATCGGGCCGGGGCCTGAACCGGCCGACCTGAACGCCCCCCATGCACCCGGGCAGGGCCTGTTTGCCAATGGCATTGGCAAATCCTACAAAAAGCGCGAGGTGGTGAAAAACGTCTCCATTGAAGTGCACCGGGGCGAGGCCGTGGGCCTACTCGGGCCGAACGGGGCCGGGAAGACCACCAGCTTCTACATGATTGTGGGCCTTGTGCAGCCGGATACCGGCTCCATCACGCTGGATGGCGCGGATATCACGCAGCTCCCCATGTACCGCCGTGCGCGGCTGGGCATTGGGTATCTGCCGCAGGAAGCCAGTATTTTCCGTGGGCTGAATGTTGAGCAGAACATTATGGCCGCGCTGGAAGTGGTGGAGCGTGACCCGGACCAGCGGGAAGTGATGCTGGACGGACTGCTGAGTGAATTTGGTATCTCGCATCTGCGCCGCTCTCCCTCCCTCGCTTTGTCAGGCGGTGAGCGGCGGCGTCTGGAAATTGCCCGCGCACTGGCCAGCCAGCCGCATTATATCCTGCTGGATGAACCGCTGGCCGGGATTGACCCCATTGCGGTGGGGGAAATCCGTGACCTTGTCTCGCACCTGAAAGACCGTGGCATTGGTGTGCTGATTACCGACCATAACGTGCGTGAGACGCTGGAAGTGATCGACCGCGCCTACATCATGCACAGCGGGCAGGTGCTGATGCAGGGCATACCGGAAGAAATTGTTGCGAACGAGGATGTGCGCCGCGTGTATCTGGGCGAAAGCTTCTCGCTGTAAGGCGCGGTCTCCTTACTGCCGCCCTTTAATTACTAACTGTGGCAGCGCAATTTCGGGCATCGGAGGCGCTGGCTCCAGTTCCGGCACCGGGGCCGGAGGGGCCGCAAGACCGGCACGGGTCTTCTGCCTGACCACCTCCACCGGAATCACCACCCGTTCCATCGGCGGCTTGTAATGCGTCATGTACCACATGATGCTGCCATAGGCGGCCAGCAGCGCCAGCAGGATCATTACCTTGACCCGCCACTTGCGGCGCATCTTTGGCATGTTGACGGGCGGGCTGGATCTTAAAAGCATGGCATCCTGTCTGGCTTGCAACTCTGTTCTGTGTTGTATGCGCCAGCTTTCCGCCTCAGCAACCCCGAAGCGTGCGGTTTTTTGAGAAACGGGCCGAAATCCTCGCGCCGTAACGCTGCATGCCCCTTCGGGTTCCTGCATTAAAACTGTCATAAAACCGTAGACAGACGCGGCCCGGACATGCCCAAATACGTTCAGGCACGCGGGCATAGGCTCCGTGTCTGACGAGTCAAACCGCCTGCGCCTGAGAGAGGGCTGCATCTGTTACGGCTCCGCGCTCAGGCAAAGACGGTCCTGCTTTTAACCAGCAAGGAACGACATCCGATGCATATTCATGTTTCCGGTAAACAGATTGCTCTGTCCGATGCGCTCAAGCACCGGGTCAATGCTCACCTGGGCGGCCTTGCAGAACGATACTTTGACAAGGCGCTGGAAGCCAATGTGACTTTCAGCAAAGCCCGGTCCTTCTTCACCTGTGATATCAACGTGCATGCGGGCCGTGGCCTGACCCTGCGCGGTGAGGGCGAAGCCGCTGACGCCAACGCCGCGTTTGATGATGCCGCCGAACATATTGCCAAACGCCTTCGCCGCTACCATCGCCGCGTGACAACCCACGCCCGCACCAGCAAGGCGGATGTCACGCAGGAAACCGGTCGCTCCTATGTGCTGCAATCCGCCCCGCCCGCCACAAAAGCCCGGCAGGACAGGCCGGACCACGGCACGGACCATGAGGCTCAGGCAGAAGCCGAGACCTATGCCGCGATTATTGCGGAACACACCACGGATATCCCGAGCCTGAGCGTGAGTGAGGCCGTCATGCGGCTTGACCTTGCCGCATGCAGCATTCTGCTTTTCCGCAACCGGAAGAACCAGCAGATCAATCTGGTCTACCGGCGTGATGACGGGAATATCGGGTGGGTGGATACGGGGCCGTCCTGAAGGACGCCTTGAGCACCTACCGCCCAAAAAAAGGCCCTGCCACACAGCGGATTTTTCATCCGTCCCGTGGCAGGGTTTTTTAATGGGCCAGAGTTTTTAATGGGTCAGAAAATGACAAAGACCGGCGACTGGAAAGATCAATGAATGGAAGGCCTGTTACTGGAGGCTGGCTGGCACCATATCGTGCTGGAGGATAACCCCCCACGCGGTTTCCAGATCTTCCACAACGGCCAGCGGGGAGCCGTCAGCAGCGTGAATGGCGCAGCCTTCCTCGCCATCTTCCGTCAGGGCCGGGCGCACGTAGGCGACATTGGCAACCCCCAGAGACCGAAACTGTTTTTCGGAAAGCTGATGGACATCCAACGGTTTATCCGACTCATCGGGCATAAGAACAACACGTCCGTTACGGGTCGTGACTCTCATGGTGTCTCCTTTCCGTTTCTAGAAAACCAACGCTGTCCGGCGGAAAAAGATCCACCAGCCTGCGCCCGGCGGCTCAGTCCTCCACCACCTTATGCAGCATGCGGGAAGAACGGGGCTTCAGACCACCCGCCGCAGCGGCTGCCGTTTTTGTGCTGCTGGGCTGCATGATTTCAATCCGCTTGACGCGCACTTCCGGCTGCGGGCGGAACAGATCAATATGCAGCAGGCCGTTATCCAGCCAGGCCCCGCCAATCTCTATGCCTTCAGCCAGCACAAAAGCCTTCTGGAACTGGCGGGAGGCAATGCCACGGTGCAGATACACATGCTCCTCACCATCTTCCACCTGCCGACCACGAATGACCAGCTGGTTGTCTTCCTGCGTGATCTGGAGATCATCCATCCGGAATCCCGCCACCGCCAGCGTAATGCGCAGCCCGTTGGGGGCTATCTGTTCAATGTTATAAGGTGGGTACCCATCGCCATTGCCTTTGCTGGCCCGCTCAAGCATCTGCTCGAGATGGTCAAAACCAAGGAACATGGGTGAGCCAAATACTCTGCCAGACATAAAGCCTCCCCTTTCTGAGCGAGACAGAAACCGGGCCCTTCATGGCACCCGGCTTTCCTCACGATATGGGAGACACGCGGCCAAACGCAAGACTGCACGGAGGCCCACGCATGCCTGAAAAGGCCGCTCAGGCGCGCTCCTGCATCATCTGAGTCGCGAGTGCGGCATATTTCCCACGGTTTTTGGCACATCCTGAACATCTTCCTCTGGCGCAGCCGGACGCGGGAGGTTAAATCGGGCGTATGACAGACGCAGCCATGACAGACGCAGCTTTTTCCGCTGCGGCGGCAGATGCCGCTCCCATGCCCATCCTCATTGCCCCGCATGCTGTGCTGCGGCGCAAAACACGTGAGGTCAAACCGGAAGATATGGCGGATATCCGCCGGGTTCTGCCCAGCATGTTTTCCGCCATGTATGCCGCCCCCGGCATCGGGCTGGCCGCCCCGCAGGTGGGGCTCGGCCTGCGCTTCGCGCTGGTTGATCTGGGCGAGGAAGAGGCCCGTGAGCCGATTGTCATGATCAACCCGGAAGTAATTGCCGAGACAGAGACACTGGCCGCGCGGGAGGAAGGCTGCCTTTCCCTGCCCAACCAGTACGCGGAAGTCACCCGGCCGGAGAAAGTGCGCGTCCAGTGGCGCACGGTGAATGGCGATGTCATGGAGCGTGAAGTGGACGGCCTGCTGGCCACCTGCATGCAGCATGAAATTGACCATCTGGAAGGTATCCTGTTTGTGGATCACCTCTCCGTGCTGCGCCGGAACATGATCCTGCGGCGGCTGGCCAAGGAACAGAAGCGGAAATAAGCCGGAGGGCCGGACACCATGCGTCTTATCTTTATGGGCACGCCGGATTTTGCGGTGCCTGCCCTGCACGCCCTCCATGCCGCAGGGCACGAGATTGTCGCTGTGTATTCCCAGCCTCCGCGCCCCGCTGGCCGGGGCAAGGCGCTGCGGGCCTCCCCCGTGCAGCAGGCGGCGGAAGCCCTCGGCCTGCCAGTGCGCCACCCGGAAAAGCTCCGCAAAAATGAGCAAGAATGGGCCACTTTTGCCGCCTTCAAGGCTGATGCCGCCATTGTGGCCGCCTATGGCCTCATTCTGCCGCAGGTCATGCTGGATGCGCCGCGCCTTGGCTGCCTGAATATTCATGCCAGCCTGCTCCCGCGCTGGCGCGGGGCCTCCCCCATTCAGAGTTCCATTCTGGCAGGCGATACAGAAAGCGGCGTGACCATCATGCAGATGGAAGCCGGGCTGGATACCGGCCCCATGCTGCTGCGTGAGGCTGTACCGATTACAACTGAGACCACCGCAACCAGCCTGCATGATGCGCTGAGCGCCATTGGAGGCCAGCTTGCCGTGCGCGTTCTGGCGGACCACCCTGCCCCCATCCCGCAACCGGA
Organism: Acetobacter persici; assembly: GCF_018256955.1. Taxonomy (NCBI): domain Bacteria; kingdom Pseudomonadati; phylum Pseudomonadota; class Alphaproteobacteria; order Acetobacterales; family Acetobacteraceae; genus Acetobacter; species Acetobacter persici. Next base: position 178,039 of record NZ_JAERKU010000002.1, on the reverse strand, counting down.
AGAGGGCGTGACCTACGCGCCCATGCTGACGCGGGAGGACGGGCGTCTTGACTGGTCCCAGCCCGCCAGCGCACTGGACCTGCGTATTCGCGCCCTCACGCCATGGCCCGGCACTTTTACCGTGCAGGCGGATGGCACGGTGCTGAAAATTGGTGCGGCCACCCCGCTGCCGGGTCGCACGCACACGGCCCCGCCTGGCACGGCGCTGGACGATGCCCTGACCATTGCCTGCGGCGAGGGTGCCCTGCGCCTGACGCGCCTGCAAAAACCGGGGCGCGGCATGATGGACGCGGAGGCCTTCCTGCGTGGCCAGCCTGTTCCCGCTGGCACCCGCCTCTACCACACGCCCCCCGCTGCTCCAGACAGCGTATGACAGAGCAGCCGCTGGTCCTGCAGGATCGTTCGCCCATTTTCCCGTCTGACCCGCACGCTGCGGCGGAAAACCGGGATGCGTTCCAGCGCTGGGCCGTTAAAATTGAATATGACGGCACGGGTCTCGTCGGCTGGCAAAAGCAGAATGAGGGCACATCCGTCCAGAGCCTTCTGGAAGCCGCCGCGACCCGTATGGCGAACGGACGTCCCGTTTCCAGCATTACCGCCGGACGCACGGATGCCGGCGTCCATGCCACGGGGCAGGTCGCGCATCTGGACTTTCCCGCGGATATGAACCTAGCCCCCCATATCGTGCGGGATGGGCTGAGCTATCACCTCAAGCCCAACACCGTCGCCGTGCTTCAGGCCGCGCGGGTAACGGACAAATGGAGTGCGCGGTTTTCCGCCACATGGCGCTCCTACCTGTACCGCATTATCAACCGACCGGCCCCTCCGGCGCTTGGGGCCACCCATATGTGGCATGTACGCGCCCGCCTGAATCTGGACCTGATGCGCGCCGGAGCGGACAGGCTTGTGGGCACGCATGATTTTACCTCTTTCCGCGCCGCCGCCTGTCAGGCCAGAAACCCGGTCCGCACGCTGGACAGTCTGACCGTGGAACGTGTGGGAGAAGAAATTCATATCCGCACCCGCGCGCGGTCTTTCCTGCATCATCAGGTGCGCAACATGGTCGGCACGCTGATTCTTGTCGGCCGGGAACGCTGGACACCGGAGCGGATTACCACCGCACTGGAAGCCCGCTCCCGCACGGCGGGAGGCCCGACAGCCCCGCCGACCGGCCTGTATCTGACAGGCGTTGGCTACAACCCGGACCCGTTTGCGGACCAGATCCCCTCAGACTGACGCTGGCCGGGGAGGCCGGTCTCAGACCTGCCCCTCGCGCTCCGCTGAGCGTTTCTGCTGTTTCACGCTGTCCTGATAGTCAGACCAGATTTCCCGAATCAACCGCCCCGCTGGCACTGCGCGGGCCAGTGGCGCGCCCTGCCCGGCCCAGTACGCCCCAAAACCTGCATCCCCCTGTGCGCGGGCAGCTTTGGCCAGCGCTTTCCCCGCATCATACGCAATCGGGTAATCCGGGCAGGCGGGCTTATCCGCTTGTTCCGCAAGCGCGGTAAACCGGTTGGAGAGCCCGCGCGCAGGGCGGCCTGAAATCAGACTGACCAGACGGGTATGAAAAGCCGCCTGCCCCATCAGGGTTTTTCGGTATCCGTCCTCAAGGCCGGTTTCCGGGCAGAGCAGAAAAGCCGTGCCCATCTGGGCCGCCACGGCCCCCAGATCCAGCGCTGCGGCAAGACCTGCCCCATCCATGAGGCCGCCCGCTGCCACCACCGGGGCATGACACTGGCGGCTGAGCAGACGCACCAGTGCGAAGGTGCCCAGTGCATCATCCGGTGCATTGGGGTCAAAAATACCCCGGTGCCCTCCGGCCTCAATCCCCTGCGCCACGACCATATCCATCCCGGCCGCTTCTGCCGCGCGGGCTTCCGCCGGGCTGGTGACACTCGCCAGCAGCACTGCGCCTGCCTGTTTGAGCGCCGTCACACAGGCTGCGGGCGGCAGGCCAAAATGAAAGCTGATAACGGCTGGCCTGACCTCAAGCAGCAGCGCCATCATCTCCGGATCATCCAGAAAACTTGTATAGGACGCAGACAATTTTTCAGGCGGCACCGCCCCGTATTCTGCAAAAACCGGTTTCAGCCAGTCCAGCCAGCGCGCCTCACGCTCCGGGTCCTGCCGGGGTGTCTGATGCACAAACAGATTGACGTTAAAGGGACGGTCGGTTCTGGCCCGGACTTCCGCCATCATAGCACGCGCCTGCGCGGGGCGGGCTGAGCCGAGACCCAGCCCGCCCAGCCCTCCGGCCATGGAGACTTCCGCCGCCAGCAGGGGCGTCGCCACCCCGGCCATCGGGGCCTGAAAAACCGGGACACTCAGCCCCAGACGGTCAAGAGTCTGCATGCGCCCTCACCCCTGCTGCGCTGAATACTGCGCGATAAAATCTGTCAGAGCCTCAACGGCCTGACTCCGGTACCGTTCCTTGTGCCGCAGGCCGAAGAACTCGCGCGGCCCGAAGGCCAGCGGAGCCGCATACAACGTGCCCGCCGCCAGCGCTGGAGCAACGACGAGAGAGGACAGACCGGCAATCCCGGCCCCGGCCTCAACCGCCGTGCGCACACTCTCATTAGATGGCAGAACCAGAACCTCGGTCAGCGTCTCGGGGTCCACGCCGCTCTGCCGCAAACACTCATCCAGCGTGGAGCGGGTGCCAGACCCCTGCTCCCGCATCACCCAGTCTGCCTTTTGCAGGGCTTCCGATGTGCAGCTTTGCGCATCAAACGGTGTGGAGCGTACCAGCACCAGCCGATCCTGCGCAATGGGCCACTGCGCCAGAACAGGGTTGTCCACTTTGCCTTCCACAATGCCAAAGTCAGACTGCCCCGCCTGCACATGGGCCGCAACCTGCATGGTGTTGCCAATTTCCAGCACGATTTCCAGATGCGGGAACCGCGCCCGGAAGGCCGCGAGTGCGGGCGGCAGCCAGTATGCCGCAATGGTCTGGCTGGCAACAACGCGCAGGGTGCCCCGCTTCAGGCCGCTCAGATCATCCAGCATGGCCTCCGCTGCGGCAACACGCGCCAGAATAATACGGGCTTCCGCCAGAAACAGGCTGCCCGCTTCTGTCAGCACGATCCCGCGCCCGACGCGGTGAAACAGCCGGACCCCGTGCCGCGCCTCCAGTGCGGCAATGGCCGCCGAGACCGCAGACTGCGTGACATGCAGGGTTCTGGCCGCATCGGTCATGTGCTCCCGTTCCGCCACACACACAAAAATCCGAAGCTGCTCAAGAGTCACAATCAGGCCATCCTTTTCCAATTCATTATTTTTACTGATTGGAATGAGAAAAACAATGCGTTGGATTGATTGATCTTCCGCGCCTAGATCAGAGGGCGGAAGGACACATCCATGATCACCGCACCTCTGGGCACAGTCTATCGCACCCTCCGCACCCAGCTCCCCGGCATTGGCTTATGCGCGGCCATTACAGGAGGCGCGTATGGCCTCCAGTCACTCGAATCCCTGCTGTTTGGCAAGGTGTGGCTGGAAGCACTTGTCCTTGCCATCCTTCTGGGCGCCTGCATCCGTAGCCTATGGACGCCAGACACTCAGTGGGATGCGGGTATCTGCTTCAGCGCACGAACCCTGCTGGAGGTTTCCGTCATGCTGCTGGGCGCCTCCGTCAGTGCAGCCGCTCTCATACCTCTTGGCCCCCGGTTGCTGGCGGGGATTGCGGCCGTCGTCGCCACGGCCATTCTGATCAGTTTTGGCCTTGGCAGGCTGCTCGGCCTTTCGCCCCGCATGGCCCTGCTTGTCGCCTGCGGGAACGCTATTTGCGGCAATTCCGCCATTGCCGCCGTGGCCCCGGTGATCCGGGCAGACAGCAAGGATGTGGCAGCCTCAATCGCCTTTACGGCTGTTCTGGGGATTGGGGTGGTGCTTGCCCTGCCTGTTCTGGCCTTTGCGACCGGGATGCCTGACCAGCCCTTCGGCATTGTTGCGGGCATGACGGTTTACGCCGTGCCGCAGGTTCTGCCTGCCACAGCGCCCCTTGGCCCACTGGCTGTGCAGACAGGGACCGTTGTTAAACTGGTGCGGGTGCTGATGCTGGGGCCGGTCTGCTGTGTTCTCTCTTGCCTTGCGCCCCGCCTGCCTCCTGCGCAGCCGGATGGCAGCACTGTCACCGCCGGGCCAGCCGAGGCCGGGCGTCCCGGCCTCACACGGTTTGTCCCGTGGTTCATCCCCGGTTTTCTGGCGCTCATGCTCTGCCGCAGTCTCGGGCTTGTCCCTTCTGGCCTGATTGCGCCGCTTACGCAGACGGCAACAGTGCTGACAGTCCTGTCCATGGCGGCTCTGGGGCTGGGGGTTGATGTTCGTACCGTCGCCAGAGCAGGAGGCCGCGTCACGACAACCGTCGTCCTATCGCTCACCGTGTTAGGGGGGCTGAGCCTGCTTCTACTCCGTCTGGTGGCCCTGAAGTGAAAAGCCTTGCCCTCCTGCAAGACTCCGCACACGGATACGCAGCCCATAAAAAAACCTGCGCGGCGTGAGAGAATTGCTCTCATGCCTGCACAGGCTTTTCAAAAACAGAACAACTCTCTTCCCTCAGACCGCACTCTCCGCAGCGTGGTCTGGTGAGAGACTTAGTGAGACGGCTTAACTGAAATCATCGGCTGAAGCAGATCCTGCATCACGATGTAATGCGGCGGCAGTAGAGCCGCCAGACCGTAAAGAACCAGCGTCGCCGCCAGCACCGAGACATACATCAGCACGGCACGCCCCCGGCTCAGCCCGAGCCCGACACGCGCCACATACCATTGCAGCCAGATTTCATAGACAGAGACCGTGACCATCAGCGCGGCCATAAAACCCGGCTGATGCAGCAGCGGCGGGAAGAGCAGACCCGCCAGAACCGTGGCCACCAGCGAGATGAGCACCACCACCCAACCGCACCACGTAGCAGCTGTGATATAGCGGAGCCAGAGCGCATCCCGCCCCCATTTATGGGCGTAAAAATGCGAGATTACGGCAGGCAGCAGCACCACACACAGAGAAAGCAGGAGCTTGGTAAAGCCCAGCACCTTGTCCGCCTGCATGGAGGCCTGAAAAATACCAACCAGCAATAACGCCAGTTGCGGCGCAAGGGCCGCACCAAAGGAATCAGGCGTTCCCTGAAAGCAGCCAATGCCTTCACGCCGCCCACTGGCCAGCAGCAGCATCCCTTGCAAAATTCTGCGGCCATTACCCTGTTTGCCAGAACCCGAACTTGAAATCACGCCATGACCCCTTCCAGAAAGGTCTTATAAATCGTCGTCAATGTTTCCAGATCAGCCAGTGTCGTGTGTTCATCCACCTTGTGAATACTGGCCCCGACCAGACCAAATTCCGCCACCGGGCAATAATTTGCAATAAAGCGCGCATCAGATGTGCCGCCACCCGTATCCAGCTTAGGCGTGCGGCCTGTCACGGTCTGCACGGCCTGCACCAGATGGTCCGTCGCCGCCCCCGGGGCCGTCAGGAACGATTCACCGCTGATGCGTACAGTCACCCGTGCCGTGGGCGCGTGCTGGCGGCAGATGGTCTCCAGCCAGCCTTTCAGGCCTGTGCCGGTATGCAGGTCATTAAAGCGGATATTCAGCCGCGCTTCCGCTTTTGCAGGGATCAGGTTGGTCGCGGTATTGCCCACATCCATACTGGTAATTTGCAGGCTTGAGGGTTCAAACCAGTCAGACCCGTTATCCAGCGGCGTCTCACGCAAAGCACTCAGCACACTGAGCAGCTTATGCACCGGGTTATCCGCCCGGTGCGGATACGCCACATGGCCCTGCACGCCCTCAACCACAATATGGGCGTTCAGGCTGCCACGGCGGCCAATCTTGATCATATCCCCCATGGCGGCGGGGTTGGTTGGCTCCCCCACCACACAGAAATCCGGAATCTGCCCCTGCTCCGCCATCCAGTCCAGCACCTTGCAGGTACCGTATGTGGCGGGGCCTTCTTCATCCCCGGTAATCAGCAGGCTGATGGAGCCGGGCAGGCCGCCCTGCTGCACACACCGGGCAACAGCGGAGACAAAAGCGGCAATGCCGCCCTTCATGTCACACGCACCGCGCCCGAACAGAATACCGTCTGCAATGTCTGCCGCGTAAGGGGGATGGGTCCAGGCACCCTCCGCACCCGGCGGCACTACATCGGTGTGGCCTGCAAAACAGATGTGCGGCCCCGCCGTGCCCAGCCGGGCGAACAGGTTTGGCGTCCGCTCCGCCCCCTCCCCAAACGGCAGGGAGATAATGGTAAAGCCCAGCGCCTCCAGCATGGCGGCCAGAGTCTGCTGGGCCGGGCCGGGGTCAGGCGAGACAGACGCATGCCGGATCAGCGCCTGCGTGACCGCCACCGGGTCCGTCAGATCGGGCAGAAGCCCGGTCCGGGGTCCGGTTGTGGTGGTCTGGTCCGGCGCTGAATAGGTCATGTGTATAATCTGCCTGAGAGATCCCGTGCTTAGTCGCGCAGCAGGTCGTTGATAGACGTCTTGGAGCGTGTGCGTTCATCCACCCGCTTCACAATCACGGCGCAGGCCAGATTGGGGTTCGGGCGGCCATCCGGCCCGACGGGGCTGGACGAGGGCAGCGTACCCGGCACCACCACGGAATAGGCCGGAACACGGCCCATGAAGATCTCACCCGTCGCACGGTCCACAATTTTGGTGGACGCGCCGAGGAACACCCCCATGGACAGAACAGAGCCGCGCTCCACAATCACGCCTTCCGCCACTTCGGACCGCGCACCAATAAAGCAGTTATCTTCAATAATGACCGGAGCCGCCTGCAACGGTTCCAGAACACCGCCAATGCCTGCCCCGCCGCTGATATGGCAGTTGCTGCCAATCTGCGCACAGCTTCCAACGGTTGCCCATGTGTCCACCATTGTGCCGCTGCCCACATGCGCGCCCACATTCACAAAGCTGGGCATCAGCACCGCACCCGGTGCGATATAGGCTGAGTAGCGTACCATGGCACCCGGTACCACGCGGAACCCGGCCTTTTCAAAACGGGCCTGATCCCAGCCCTGAAACTTGACGGGGACCTTATCAAATGCCGGTCCACCCGCGGCAGCACCCGGCACGATCACACTGTCATTCAGACGGAAAGAAAGCAGAACAGCCTTTTTCAGCCATTCATGCACCACCCAGCCATCTTCACTAGGGGCTGCCACGCGCAGACGCCCGGAATCCAGCGCCTCCAGAGCGGTTTCAATCGCCTTGCGATCATCACCGGTCGTGGCGGAGGAAATCCGGTCACGGGCGTCCCACAGAGTTTCAATTTGAGCGCGGAGAGTTTCTTCAGTCATAAGACAATACCGTCAGACAGGATGGAGACAGGGCCGGGGCGGAACCCCCGACCGGCAAAAAGAGGAAGGAACCATGCGGACAGGGCACGCTCCTGTCAACGCGGCGGGACGGACACCTGCTGTCAGGTATCCGCCCACGCAGATCAGTCCGCGCGGATCAGCGTGCCGGAACCGGACGCCGTAAACAGTTCCAGCAGGCAGGCATGCGGTGTGCGGCCATTGATGATCACGGCGGCCCGCGCCCCGGCCTGAACGGCCTCAATGCAGGTTTCCACCTTGGGGATCATGCCGCCGGTAATCACGCCGTCCGCAATGGCCTGCCGGGCCTGCTCGGCTGTCAGTTCCGGGATCAGCTTGCCGTCCTTATCCAGCACGCCGGGCACGTCTGTCAGCATCAGCAGGCGCGTGGCATGCACGGCCCCGGCCACCGCACCGGCTGCGGTATCGGCATTGATGTTGTAGGTTGCGCCATCTTCACCCAGACCAACCGGTGCAATTACCGGAATCAGCCCGGAGCCAGACAGAGCGTAAATCACCCGCGGGTCGACCTTGATCGGCTCACCCACAAAGCCGAGATCCAGCACACGCTCAATCTGGCTGTCCGGATCCCGCACGGTACGAGCCAGCTTGCGGGCGGTAATCAGCTTGCCGTCCTTGCCGGAAATACCAACCGCCAGCGCACCGGCCTGACTGATTAGTTCCGCCACTTCCTTATTGACGGACCCGGCCAGCACCATCTCAATCACATCGACCATGCTAGCATCTGTCACGCGCAGGCCATCCACAAAGGTGGAGCGGATATCCAGCCGCGCCAGCATCTGGTTGATCTGCGGGCCGCCGCCATGCACCACCACCGGATTGATGCCAACCAGCTTGAGCAGGGCAATATCCCGCCCGAACGTCAGCGCCAGTTCCGGGTCACCCATGGCGTGTCCGCCATATTTGACCACAATGGTATCACCCGCGTAACGCCGCAGATACGGCAGCGCACCGGCCAGAACGGCGGCTTCATGATGCAGATCAGGCACTGAGGAAGAAGGGTCGGTCATGGGCTGAAAATCCTGCTCGATAATCCTGCCGGGTGTTATTGGGGCGGCAGAGCAAAGTCTGCAAGTTCTGCCCGCAGAGGCTCAATGCCCAGTCCGGTCTCGCTGCTGGTCAGGGAAAGGAAGGGGCATGCCGCAGGGTGGCGTCTGGTCAGAGCCAGAACCTCTTCTTCCTTACGGGCCAGTGCCGTGGGTTTCACGGCATCACACTTGGTCAGCACCACCTGAAAACTGACGGCGGCGCGGTCCAGCAGCTTCATCACTTCCAGATCATGCGGTTTGACTTCAATCCGCGCATCCAGCAGCAGAAGCACCCGCCGCAGGCCGGGGCGGCCGCGCAGGTAGTCAAACATCATTTCCTGCCAGTCTTCCTTGACCGACTTCGCGGCTTTGGCAAAGCCGTAGCCCGGCATGTCCACCAGCATCAGCCGGTGGGCCAGATCAAAAAAGTTGAGCTGCTTGGTGCGGCCCGGCTGGGATGAGGCGCGTGCCAGCGTCTTCCGGCCTGTCAGCGCGTTGACAAGGCTGGACTTGCCCACGTTGGACCGGCCCGCAAAGGCAATTTCCGGCAGGGTCTGCGGCGGGAGCTGCCCGAGCTTCTGCGCCCCAAAAATAAAATCGCACGAACCGGCAAAAAGCAGCCGCCCCTCTTCCAGGGCGGCGGCAATCTGTTCGTCATTCGTCAGGTCTCGAAAGTCAGTTCCGGCTTCGGGCATCAGCGCTTGCTCACTCCAGTCGTCTTGCCATCGGCAGTTTTATCAGCCGCCTTGAAGCGCCCGAGAATGATGAACTGCTGCAACGCCGTCAGCAGGTTGCTCCATGCGTAGTAGATCACCAGACCAACCGGCTGATGCGCCATGAAGAAGGTGAATACCAGCGGGATGAACGTCATCACCTTCTGCTGCGCAGGGTCCATGTTGGTGGAGCTGGAGCTGATCTTCTGCATCAGGAACATGGTCGCGCCATACAGGATGGGCCATGCACCAAGGGAGAGAATGGACAGCACCTGTGCCGGGTCAAACGGAATCAGGCCGAACAGGTTGAAAACGTTCGTCGGGTCCGGGGCAGACAGATCCTTAATCCAGCCAAAGAACGGCGCATGCCGCATCTCAATGGTGACATACAGATCCTTATACAGACACCAGAACACCGGAGCCTGAATAAGCAGGGGCAGGAAGCCACCAAACAGGTTGACGCCCTCTTCCCGGTACAGCCCCATAATATGCTGCTGCATGGCCATCGGGTCGTCTTTGTAGCGGGCGCGGATCTGGTCCACCTTAGGCTTCAGGCGGGCCGTCTTCCACGTCATGCGCATCTGCTTGATGGTCAGCGGCAGGAATAGCAGCTTCACGATCACGGTAAAGGTCAGCAGCGCCAGACCAAAATTGCCGATCATGGTGTAGAGCCAGTCGAGCACGAAGAAGACCGGGCGCGTCAGGAACGCCAGCCACCCGAAATCCACCGCTTTCCAGAACATGGGCACATGCAGGCTGTGCTCATACCGGTCCAGCAGCCGCACTTCCTTCGCACCGGCAAACACATGTGCTTCGGAAGAGGCCGTCTGGCCTGCTGCCACCTGCACCGGGGCGCTGGCTGTAAAGCCCACCTGATAGATGTGCTGCGCGGGCAGATAGGTATAGGCCCCCACAGCCTGTGTGGTCTGGTCCGGCAGGACGGCCATCAGCCAGTATTTATCGGTAATCCCGGCCCAGCCGCCTGTGCCCTGATGGCTCCATGAGACGTTATCGGGCGGCACGCCTTCATTCCGCAGGGCTTTGTAGGACCCTTCATTCAGGCGGCCATCAATGACGGAAATCGGCCCTTCATGCACCAGCATCCCGCCGTTGGTTTCCGGCGTGTAGGCACGGTTGACGCGGTAATACGGATACAGCGCCACAGCCTGACCCGTTGCGTTATGCACGCGCTGGGTAACGGTGAACATGAAGTCCTGATCTACCGCCAGAGCAATTTCAAACGTCAGGCCCTGCCCGTTATCCCATGAGAGGGTGACGGGATGCGTGGAATCCAGCTTTGCGCTGTCTGCCTTCCACAACGTATGGGAATCGGGCAGACGCACGGAAACGTCGGACGGCGCGCGCCACCCGAAATCAATATAGTCCGGCCGCGCACTTGCGTCCTGAGACAGCACACGCACGTCCGGGCTGTCCGGCTTGACCGTTTCCCGATATTTTTTGAGGACCAGATCATCCAGCCGCGCACCGCGCAGATTGATGGAACCCTGCACAGCAGGGGCATCAATCGCCAGATGCGTCTCAGGCCCGCTGGCCTCATTGGCCGGATCGGCAGCGGCTTGCGCCGAGGCTGCGGGAGAAGGCTGCGCGGCACCAGACGGCGGCGCAGAAACACTTTGCGTTGTCTGCTGCGTAACAGGAGCTTTGGGCGCCTGCGGGAAGAAATAATCAAACCCGAGAAGAACCGCGGCTGACAGCAGTGTTGCCAGTATCAGACGTCTTGTATCCATTGCTGGCCTGCTGGCCCCCCTGCACGAAACGGAACAGATAATTCAACCGTGAAACACGGAGTCTTCACGGCACTCTGGTTTCCAGCGCAGGATGAGCAGGAATGCAAGCCGGGAAAGCATCTTCCTGCCCTGTCAGGCAGGCAGAAATCTCACTTATGGCCGGGCTTTGCGCTCCGGTCAGCCTGAGAAAGACACTGCTGCAAGGCTTTGCGAAAATCTGCCACCAGATCCACAAAGGAGCGGTTCAGGGTTGCAGCGCGGCCAATCAGAACCAGATCAAGGCCGTTAAGAGGTGTTTCAGTTTCCACAATGCGGACAACCTCGCGCAGCCTTCGGCGGGCGCGGTTGCGAACCACAGAGTTGCCAACTTTTTTTGTAACGGTAAACCCAACGCGCGGTGCGTTGGAGTCGGCCCGCTGAAAAAGCTGGAGCACCAGCCCCCGCACGGGCGCCTTACGCCCACGCGCGGCCAGAAAGAGAAACTCTTTCCGCTTTTTTAGGCGTTGGGAACGAACGGGCTCAGCCCCCGCTCCCTCCAGACTCTCACGCTGCTGCATGATGCCCGTAAGCCATAAAAAGCTTAAGCGGAGAGACGCTTACGGCCTTTGGAACGACGGTTGGCAATAACCTTGCGGCCACCAACAGTTGCCATACGTGCGCGGAAACCATGACGACGCTTACGGACGAGCCGGGACGGCTGATAAGTGCGCTTCATTGCAGCACTCCCTTCATTGATACAGATATGCAGGCAGCCCAGAGCCACCTGTCTTGAAGGGGCGGCTTATAATGTTCAGAAAGGAGAACGTCAATCATATCGGCAGAGTCCCGGCACACTCTGTTCCGACAAAAAGAAGGGCTGGTCCTCCATGAGCACCTCTCAATCCCCCCTCAGCATCGTGCTGCTTCTCTTCTGCCTGCCGCTCCTCGGCGCTTTGACCGCGGGCCTGCTCGGTCTTTCCTTCCCTGCGGGGCTGCTGCCTGTTGCGCTGACAGCCGGGATCGGGGCGTGGCTCGGCACCCGTTTCAGGACGTCTGCTCTGGCTGATTCGCGCCATCCGACCCACAGTCAGCCCGCAGACTCGCAGCGGAATGCCTCTATAACACCGGCTGCGGTTCCAGCACCCTCGTCTGCGCCCCGCACGCCCACGCTGCCCTCACAGCCTTCAGTCACACAGGCTCAGCCTGCTCCTGTGGCGGCGGACACAGCCCCTGCTCCCACAGCAACGGACACTGACCCAAAGCTGCGGCACGATATCCGGAATATTCTCTCCCCCGCCATGCTCGCAGCCGAGCAGCTTGGCACCAGCACGGACCCTCTGGTGCTCAAGGCCGTCAGAACCATAGACGAGTCTCTGGACCGCGCTCTGCTCCGCCTGAAGCAGAAACCGCAGTCCTGAAACCACGCATCGCTGCGCGGAGTTAGTCGGGGCGCTGGATCAGTTCGATTTTATAACCGTCCGGGTCTTCCACAAAGGCAATGACGGATGTGCCGAACTTCACGGGACCTGCTTCCCGCGTAACCTTACCGCCCCCGGCCCGCACCTGCTCCACCGCAGCCGCGACGTCCGGCACACCCACGGCAAAATGCCCGAAGCCGGTGCCAACGTCATAGCCGTCATCCTTGCCCCAGTTATAGGTCAGCTCAATCTCGGCCTCACCGGCGGCATTATCAGCATAGCCGATAAAAACGAGCGTATACTGGCCATCCGGCACCTCGCGCCGCCGCAGTTCATGCATGCCCAGAAGTTTATAGAAAGCGATGCTGTCATCCAGGTTTTTCACCCGGACCATTGTGTGCAAATAGCGTACCATCGCGCTGCGTCTCCTCTGTTTCGCTCTTGTTTTTAGCGCGCGAGAGGCTCCGGCGTTACCGCAATCAGGAATAATCCTGCCTGATCCGCCTCCCGCACACAGGCCTCGCGGTCTGTCAGCAAAGTATGGCCTGCTTCAAACGCAATCCCGCGCAGGCCCGCCAGATGCGCGTTGCGCACCGTTGCAGGGCCAATGGTGGGCATATCCGCCCGCTTGTCCTGCCCGGGCTTGAGCAGCTTGACCAGCACACCGCCCTCGCCCGGCTGTCGGCACTCTCCGGCGCGCGCCAACATGCGGTCCGTGCCCTCCATGGCTTCCACAGCCAGCACCAGACCATTCTGCACCACGCAGCCCTGCCCGATATCCATCCGGCCGAGCGCATGCACAACCTCAATCCCGCGGCTGATATCCGCCTGAGCCTGATCATCCGGTGCAATCGCGCCCAGAACACCCGGCGGCACAACGGCATGCGCCAGAAATTCATGCGCACCCCGGACGCAAAACCCTTCCTCGCCCAGAATACGCACCAGAGCCGCCAGAAGCCCATCGTCTCCCGCAAACAGCGCCCGCCCCAGCCGGGCGAGAATACGCGCCCCTTCCGCATCCGGGTACAGGCTGCGCAGGGACGGACGACGGATAGGGCCGATCAGCACCAGATCCGTGCAGCCATGCTCACGCAGAAGAGACAGCATGTGCCCGGCAGCGCCAAGGCGCACAAACTGGTGCGGCCAGGGGCTGATCACCTCTGGCTCCGCAAATCCATCAAATCCGAGAATAAAAACCGGCCGCCCGGCCGCCGCTGCGGCCTCGGCAACGCGTGCCGGAAGCGGACCGCCCCCGGCCAGAATACCAACTGCGCCGGGCTGCGCGCTCACGCGCCTTCGGTTTCCGCCGTGCTGAAGTCTCCGCGCGCCACACGGACAAGGCCACGGCGGCTGGGAGCATCAATAAAAGCAAGAATTTCACGCACGCGGGGTTCATCCCCAAACTCACGCCGCATCACTTCCAGACGCGCCGCAAATGGCCCTTCCTCGCACACACCTTTCGGATACAGCGTAAGGAACGCCTTGCGCATCCGGTGGATTTCCGCGGACTGCACGCCGTTCCGGCGCAGCCAGATCCAGTGCAGGCCCACAAGCCGCGCGCGGTTCCCCAGTACGCTACCGTAGGGGATAACGTCCGCTTCCACACCGGCCACACCGCCAACAAGAGCCGCATGGCCAATGCGGACAAACTGGTGAATAGCCGCAGAGCCCATGACCCGCGCATCATCCTCAATTGTCACATGGCCACCCATGACGACGTTATTGACGATAATCACCCGGTTCCCGAGCGTGCAGTCATGCGCCACATGGGCGTTGGCCATAATCAGCACATCGTCACCAATATGCGTCAGGCCCGTGCCCACGGCGGTGCCACGATGGATGGTCACATGCTCACGCACCACCGTGCGGGCACCCACCTCGCACCGGGTCGGCTCACCTTTATATTTGAGATCCTGCGGGGCCATGCCGATGGTGCTGAACGGGAAATAGCGTGATCCCGCACCCAGCCGCGTATGCCCATCCACCACAACGTGAGAAATCAGTTCCACGTTGTCTTCAATCACCACATGGGGGCCGACCGAACACCAGGGTCCGATTACCACGCCACGCCCAAGCCGAGCCTCTGGTGCAACAATGGCGGTAGGGTGAACACGCGCCCCCCCGTTTTCTCCTACTGCATGCACCAGTTCCACTCCTCTTTCACCTGTTTGCATCCCGCAGAGTACAACGCATTACGCGGGACTATCTGCCTCAGAAAACAGGCGTTTTCCGGGCAGATCAGGATATTTTGTAACACTTATCTTAAAAATAATGCGGGACTCAACCCATGATCATGGCGCTGAATGTTGCTTCCGCGACGGAAACCCCATCCACTTTGGCAACGCCACGGAACTTCCACACATTGGCGCGGTGGCGTTCCTTCACAACATGGATGCGCAACTGGTCACCCGGCTCCACAGGTCTGCGGAACTTGGCGTTTTCGATTGTCATGAAATAGACAACCTTGCCCTCAAAAGCCTTGCCAAGCGTCAGCACCACCAGCGTTGCTGCTGTCTGCGCCATGGCTTCTACAATCAGAACACCGGGCATAACGGGCCGCACAGGGAAATGACCGGGGAAGAACGGCTCGTTGACCGAGACATTCTTAATGCCGGTTGCCTCTTCCCCCAGTCTGATATCCACCATCCGGTCGATAAGAAGGAAAGGATATCTGTGCGGAATCGCCTGCATAATGCGCGTGACGTCAATCGCATCGATTGTCTGAACGTCCTGCTGCGATTCTTGTTTCGTCTCCACGTCCCCTGGACCACCTTTTTCAGCCGGACAGCGCCCGGTACCTGTTCAACCCTTGCCCGAACCGCCTTCTGCCGGTCCAGACGCTTTTTTGGACAGCTTGCGCAACACCGCAACATTCCGGAAAAACTCCCGGAACGGCATGGCCGGACTGCCAATCACATCAGCGCCGCCCTCCACATCGGACATCACGCCGCACTGTGCTCCAATACGCGCCTTGGCCCCAATACGGATATGCCCGATAAGGCCTGCCTGCGCTGCGACAGTCACATAGTCTTCCAGCACCGTGGAGCCGGAAATCCCGGCCTGAGACACCACAATGCAACACCGCCCAAGCCGGGCGTTGTGGCCGATCTGAACCAGATTGTCGAGCCGTGAGCCCGCACCAATCACGGTATCATTAACGGAACCGCGATCAATCGTGGTGTTTGCCCCGATCTCAACATCATGTTCCAGCACCACCTGCCCAAGCTGCGGCACGGTTTCAAACCCGTTCGGCCCCACGGCAAACCCGAAGCCATCCTGCCCGATGCGCGCACCCGGCAGGATAATCACACGCTCACCCAGTGTTGCGTGAGACAGGGTGACATGGCAGCCAATGCGGCAATCCGCCCCAAGCACCACGCCCTCACCCACCACACAGTGAGAATTGATGATGCAACGGGGACCAATGTCAGCCCGTGCGCCAATTACCACAAATGGGCCGATTTCAGCCGAGGGGTCTACCACGGCACTGGCATCAACCACTGCGAGGGGGTGAATACCCGGCTGCGCGGGAGCTTTGGGGTGAAACAGCCGCGCAACACGGGACCACGCCAGATACGGCGTTGCGGACACCAGCGCGGCGGAATGCGCCGGAACCTTATCCGCAAACGCCGGAGCCACAATCACCAGACCGGCTTTTGTGCCTTCCAGCAGAGGCGCATAGCGGCGATTATCAAGAAAACTCACATCTCCCGGCCCCGCGACCTGAAGCGGGGCAATGCCAGCGTAGCCAGCTTCGGGAAATCCGCCTTCACGCGGCGGAACCAGTGTGGCTCCGGCTGCATCAGCCAGAGCCTGCCCGTCAAACGGACCAGACCGTGTAAAAAACCGGGGGTCGGCTGGCCCGGAAGACGCCTGCGTGCTGGCCATCCTTACTTATGCGCAGCCGGAGCGGCGGCCGGAGCCGCAGGGGCGACAGCAGGAGCCGGACCCGTTGCCGGGGCATCCTGATCCGCGTCTGCCGTGGTCGGCATCTTGCCGGATTTTGCCAGCTCTTCCGGGTCTACATTAGCATCCGGAATAAACACGGACGGCAGCACGCTGTTGAGCTGCTTGGCCACTTCGTTCGTAATGTCCTGCCCGTCAACATGCAGGGCAATCTGCTCGCTATGCAGCACCAGATTCATGCCATGGGCTGCGGCCACTTTCTGAATGACCTGAACCAGCTCACGCTCGATCTGCCCCAGAGACACCTGCGCCGCTTCCTGAATAATCCGGTTGCGATTGCGGAAGTCGTGCTGCGCCTTCATCACGCGGTTCTGCAGGCTGCGTTCCCGGTTCTGAATCTGATCAGACGTCATGGTTTTCGCCTGAGCCTGCAAATTCTGCTGCTCATTCCGCCAGCCAGCCTGCTCTTTCTGCAGGTCCTGCGCCAGCGCATCACGGCGGCCACCCAGAGTACGCTCCACCTGCATGGCAGCGGTAGACTGACGCATGACACCGGACACGCTGATCACGCCAATAACGGTCGGCGGCGGAGCGACACCCTTCGGCAGGTCCTGCATGGACGGAATGGGCGGCAGCGGCAGGACCGGCGGGGTCTGCTGCTGGTCTGCTTCGCTGCTATCAGCCGGAGGTGCTGGCAACTGGACAGGAGACGGTGCCCGATGCTGGGTATGTGCCGCCGGAGGAGCAGGCTGCTGAGCCGCTTTGGGCACAAACCAGCCGCCGCCCGCGTTCTGAGCCATGGCGGACGGAGCCAGCGCAACGGAAATTGACAGGAGAGCCGCAGAAAGAGCGGCTGTTCTGTTAAAGTTAGGCATCATTACCTCAGAATTGCTGGCCGAAGCCAAAGCGAAGGAGCTGCGTGCGGTCATTATGGCTACGCATAACGGGCACGCCCAGATCGATATTCAGCAGACCGAAGGGGCTTTTCCAGGAGAAACCCGCACCGGCACTGACACGCGGCCGCAAGGTGTTACCGCTTACGTCCTGCTTATTTGTGTAAGGATTGATAATATTCCGCTGAACGCGCAAGCCGGCGACACTCCCGGAGTCAACAAACGCACGCCCCTTCACGCCCATGTCAGACAGGAACGGAATGGGGAAGTTCAGCTGGGCAGACGCCGTATACATAAAGCGGCCACCGATCAGATCTTCCGAGGCATGCCCGTAATAACCGATGCTTCGCGGCCCGGCACCACCGTCGAGGAAGCCTCGCAGATTGTTACCGCCCAGATAAAAGTTATCAATGATGCTTTTCTTGCCGTCGCCCCAGTCGGTCATGTACCCCATGCCGGCCCGCAGCGCGACCGTCCATTCATGGCTATTGGTCAGGTCATCCAGCGGAATATAGTACGCGCCATTCACTTTGCCACGGACATACCGCGAGTTCCCGCCGATACCAGCGAAATCACCCCCGACAGACACCATATAGCCGCTATGCGGCACCATATGATTGTCGCGCGTATCATAGACCAGATTGGTGCTGAGCTGGGAGAGCGTGGTTGCCCCTTTATTGTCCAGAACATACCATGAAGACTCATCCCATGTATTGCCGACGTTACGGCGCATCAGGGTGTAGCTCCACGACTGGGACAGATAGCGGTTATAGGCATACCCCATACGCAGGGTGAGACCGTAACGGCTTTCTGAATAGTTCTGATAGGTCTGGTATTTGTTCTCAATCCCGAACAGGTCAATCCCCGCCACCATGTTGCGGCTCAGGAAGGCCGGATCAGTCACGGAGAAATCCGCCTGCTTCTGCCACATGGACATGGTGCCGGACAGACCGGCATCCACACCTGAGCCGAGCAGGTTATGCTGCTTCAGGCCGATATTGCCCAGCACGCCAACGTCGGTTGAGTACCCGCCACCCAGCGAGAATTCAC
The DNA here is from genome assembly GCF_018256955.1 of Acetobacter persici. Lineage (NCBI taxonomy): Bacteria > Pseudomonadati > Pseudomonadota > Alphaproteobacteria > Acetobacterales > Acetobacteraceae > Acetobacter > Acetobacter persici. The sequence goes on along the minus strand of NZ_JAERKU010000002.1, from coordinate 159,969 downwards.
CCGTCGGCTTTTCCGTCACGTTGACAGACACGTTGGTACGGTCCTGCGCAGACCCCTGATTTTCATCCAGCGAAACGCTTTTGAAAAATCCGAGATCTTCCAGACTCTGCTTGGCGTATTTCTTGTAGCTGGGGGTGTACGGGTCACCTTCCGCAAACGGCAACTGGCGACGGATCACGTTATCCTGCGTGACGGTGTTTCCGTTCACGTCAATCCGCTCGATATACCGGCGCGGGCCTTCGCTCACATCAAACAGCAGGTTGACGGTATGTTTTTCCGGGTTACGGGCAATTTCCGGGCGCACCATCGCAAACGGATGGCCCTGTGCCTGAAGAATTTCCTCCATATCCGTCGCGTTATCCTGCACGGCCTTACCGTCGTACCACTGATGGGCAAACAGCTCGACATATTTACGCAGGGACTTCGCCGGAACATGGCGCAGGCTGGACCGGATATCCACCTTCCCCAGACGGTAGCGAATACCTTCGTTCATCGTGAAGGTCACGTAGAAGGATTTGCGGTCCGGAGAGAGTTCACCCGTGGCGTTCTTGACGTCAAAATCAACATAGCCATTGGCCAGATAGAAACGGCGCAGCAGCTCGGCATCATATTTCAGACGGTCCGGATTGTACTCATCAGAAGAGGAGAAAAACCGGTACCATGCGGTTTCCTTGGAGGAGACCACCCCGGCCAGACGCGCTTCGGAATAGGCTTTGTTGCCAACGAAGCTGATCTTGCGGATCAGCGTCTGCGGACCTTCATTGATCTGGAAGACAACGTCCACACGGTTATGCGCCAGACGGACAATCTGGGGTGTCACCACAGCGGCGTAACGGGCCTTCTGGGCATAGACGTCCAGAATCTTCTGCCGGTCATCCGCCGTTGTTTCTGCTGAATACACAGCACGCGGACGCAGGGCGATAACCTTACGCAGGTCTTCATCCTTCGCCGCGTGGTTGCCTTCAAACACGATGCGGTTGACGATCGGGTTTTCCACCAGCCGCACATGGAGGATCCCCCCCTCGCGCCGCATGGAAACATCCTTGAACAGACCCGTGGCGTAAAGCGTTTTCAGGGAGCGGTTCAGGTCTTCCTGACTGAACGAATCTCCCGGCCGCACCACCATGTAGGACAGCACGGTATTGGTCTCGATACGGGTATTCCCGGAGACCGTAATATCTTCAATCACCCCACCGGAATGTCCCGACAGAGCAGAGGTGGATGCCGAGAGTCTGGCCTGCCGCGCAGAGACGGAGGCAGGCGCCTGTGCGCCATCATCCGCAGCCGCAGCGCGCGCGACCTTTCCTTCCGTCAGAAAGAAAGGCAGCACGCAGACAGAAACAAAAAGGGCTGAACGCTTACCCGTCAAGATTTGCCATCCTCCATCCGGGTCGTTCCCATCTCAGGAGACCTTCCCCTGTTGTTCTGTCGCCCGCAGGGGGACGTATCCGATATAACCCGTGTCACGCAAGTTCTTCCGTTCCAGCCCGACTGTAATTCAGCTTACGAGCGATGCAATCCACTTAAACAATCCGAAACCAGACAGATCATTAAACGTCGAAAACAAGAACAGGCCAGCCAGAAGCGCGAAACCAGCCTGAAAACTGATTTCCTGAATACGCTTTGAAACCGGACGCCCTCTTACTGCCTCTATGGCATAAAAAACCAGACGTCCGCCATCAAGAAGCGGCACCGGGAACAGATTTATTAGACCCAGATTAACAGAAAGCAAAGCCATGAACGAAAGCAGGCTGGCAAAACCATACTGCGCCACCTGCCCCGAGAGCTGCGCGATCTTGAGCGGGCCGCCCAGATCCTTGGCTGTATGACGGCCGGTGAGAATTTGCCACACGCCATCCAGTGTCTGGACGGATGTTGTCCACGTCGCCCTGACGCCAGCCACAACGGCGGACGGCACGGAAAGCGGCTTGCCGGCTTCGGTTGCAAACATCACGCCAAGCTGGCCATGCGGCTGCGCTGAGGACGACTCCGCTGCGGTCCCGATTGTCACCGGCAGGTCCACGTCCTGCCCCGCGCGGCGCACCGTGAGGGTGGTTTTAGCCCCGGCTTCCCCCGTGACAGTTGTCTGCACATCCTGCACGTCCGTGACGTCATGCGTGCCGATTCTGCGGATCACGTCACCGGGCTGCACGCCTGCCGTCGCGGCGGCCCCGCCGGGCATGACGGACGCAATCTCATTGCGCACCGTCGGTTGGCCGACCGAGGCAAAAATGATGGTAAACAGCACAATCGCCAGCAGGAAGTTAAACACCGGCCCCGCGACAATCACGATCGCCCGTGACCAGACGGATTTATCATGGAAGGTCCGGCCCGGAATCCACGCGGCTTTCTGCTCTTCCGTTGCGTCCTCCGGGTCTTCAAACCCGTGCGGGCGAACATAGCCCCCCAGAGGGATGGGGCAGACACGCCATTCCGTGCCGCTGCGGTCATGCCAGCGGAACAGGGCCGGGCCAAACCCCAGAGAGAACACTTCCACATGCACCCCCCGCCAGCGCGCGGCCAGATAATGCCCAAGCTCGTGAATGGTCACGAGCACGCCGAGCACAAAGGCAAAGGAGATAAGGGTACGCAGGTATTCGTGTATCATGATTATCCGGATATCGGCTCAGAGAGCTGTTTTCTCAAGCCGCCAGGGCAAGAGTATGGCTGCGGGCCGCTTTACGGGCCTCGGCATCCCAGTGCAGCACGGCCTCCAGCGTATCCGCCGGGGGGGCGCCGAGCGCCGTCATGGTCTGCTCAACCACACGGGCAATGTCCAGAAAGCCGATCTGTTCCTTCAGGAACGCTTCAACCGCAATTTCATTAGCCGCGGACAGAATGGCCGGAGCAGCGCCGCCGCTCCGCAGAGCTTCCCGCGCCAGACGCAGCGCCGGGAAACGCACCATGTCCGGCGCGCTGAATTCAAGCGTGGCAAAGGCCGCGAGATCCAGATGGCTAGAGGTTGTTGCCATGCGCTTCGGCCAGGCCAGCGTGTGCGCAATGGGGATCCGCATATCCGCAGACCCCATCTGCGCAATCAGGCTGCCATCCGTATATTGCACCAGCCCATGCACCACAGACTGCGGGTGTACCAGCACATCAATACGGTCTTCCGTCAGACCAAAAATGCGGGCGGCCTCAATCACTTCCAGTCCTTTATTGAACATGGTTGCGGAATCAATGCTGATTTTTGCCCCCATGCTCCATGTCGGGTGCTTGAGCGCCTGTGCCGGGGTCGCGGCTTCCATCTCTTCCAGAGACGCTTTGCGGAACGGGCCGCCGGACGCCGTGAGGATAATTTTGGCAACCTGATCCGCCTGCTTGTCCGCCATAGCCTGCGCAATGGCGTTATGCTCGGAATCTACCGGCAGCAGCGTGGCCCCGGCGTCCGCTACAGCACGGAGCATGACATCCCCGGCGCACACCAGAGCTTCCTTGTTGGCCAGCGCAATGGACTTGCCGTTTTTGACAGCCGCCAGCGTCGGCTCCAGCCCGGCAGCCCCGGTGATAGCCGCCATTGTCCAGTCTGCTGGCAAGCCAGCAGCGGCAATCACAGCCGCTCGGCCGCAGGCGACCTCGGTGCCGCTACCTGCCAAAAGCGTGCGCAGTTCTTCAAACGCCTTTTCATCGGCAACAACAGCCAGTTCGGCCTTCAGGCTTTTTGCCTGCTCCGCCAGTTTGGCGGCGTTGCTGCCGCCTACCAGCGCCCGCACCCGGAACTGGTCACGCGCCTGCTCCAGCAGATCCACGGTTGAGCAGCCAATGCTGCCTGTGCTTCCCAGAACGGTAACGGTTCTCATGCGCCCTCTTCCAAACCAGACAAAGGCGGCATGGCCTGATAAAAGCCTGCCGCCTGTTGAGACTCACCCCGGCATTTTTCCTGCCAGAAAAGCGAAAACAGCGTGTGCCCCTGCCGTCCAGAACGGAGCCGGAGCCGCCACACATAATGAGATCAGAGCCGCAGCCGGTGCGGCGACGACAAGACCATCAAACCGGTCCAGCAACCCGCCATGCCCCGGCAACAGCGTGCCGGAGTCCTTGACACCCAGCGCGCGCTTCATGGCACTTTCCGCCAGATCACCCGCCTGCGCCGCCACACCCAGCACCGCGCCCCAGAACGCAGCAGTTGCCACACCGCCCTGCCCGGAAAGAGCCGCGATCACGCAGCCGCACACCACAGCGCCCACCAGACCACCCGCCGAGCCTGACCATGTTTTGCCGGGAGAAATACGCGGTGCCAGTTTGGGCCCACCCATCAACCTGCCAGTCAGGTACGCCGTGGTGTCACTCGCCACCACAACTGCCACCACAAACAGCACCGGCCATACGCTTTCCAGCCGCAGCCAGACGAGAGCCGTGCCCGCCAGCACAATCACGCACATCACCGCGCATAACTGCGCCCCGAATATGATGGAAGAAAGGCAGAAAACCGGAAAGGCCTCCCACCGGCCCGTAACCGCCGCCAGCCCGGCCCCGATGGCCCACAGCACATACACGCTGCCCCGCCATGATCGCGGGGAGAGCCCGAACAGCAGAGCCGCTTCCGCCGCCATGCCGCCCATCACGCCCAGAATGAGAAGATCATAAAGGATACCGCCCATGCCGATGCACAGCCCGGCCACCAGAACCAGCACGCAGGCGGACATCAGACGCGTGCGCAGGTCTCTCCACGCAGAAGCATCAGGCTGGCTCATGATGCAGAGGGCCTCGCGCCAAACCGGCGCTCCCGGCGGGCATAGGCCTCCAGCACGGTCGCAAAATGCCCTTCATTGAAGTCGGGCCAGAAAATATCGAGAAAAACGAGTTCCGCGTAAGCACTCTGCCATAGCAGGAAGTTGGACAGCCGGAACTCCCCGCTGGTCCGCACCACCACATCCGGGTCTGGCACGCCAGCGGTCCACAGCTTGTCCGCAAACAGGGTTTCATCAATCTGTTCGGGCTTCAGGTCACCCTGCTGCACGGACTGCGCGAGCCGCCGGGCGGCCTGCACAATATCACCACGCCCGCCATAGGAGAGCGCCAGAAGCAGGGTCAGTCGCCCGTTATCCCGTGTGAGGGATTCCGCACGCGCCAGTTCTTCCCGCAGACTGACGTCAAACCGCGCCAGATCCCCGATAAAGCGGATACGCACACCTTCCCGGTGCAGTTCCGCCACTTTGTGCCGCAGATAATACCGCAGAAGGCTGGTCAGATCCGCGACCTCAGCAGGCTCGCGTGACCAGTTCTCTGAAGAAAACGCATAGAGCGTGAGATATTTTACGCCACGATTGATCGCGGCACGCAGGCAGCGTGAAACCGCTTCCGCCCCCGCTTTGTGCCCGGCCAGACGCGGCAGACCTCTCTCCAGCGCCCAGCGACCGTTGCCATCCATAATAATGGCAACATGCGCGGGGACGACAGATTTCCTGTCTACAGTCCCGGATGATTTTGTCGGCACGGTTTCACCACCACGGGCCAGAGAGAGGAATCCCGACGCCACGCGCGTCAGACCTGCTTAATCTCGCGATCTTTGTCAGCCAGCATGTCATCAATTTTTTTCACATACTGGTCCGTGAGCTTCTGGATAGCGTCAGACCAGGTCTTGACGTCATCCTGACTGATCTCACTCTTTTTCTCAAACGCCTTGGCTTTATCCATGCCGTCACGCCGCACGCCACGGGCGGCAATCTTGGCACCTTCCGCATAGCGGGCAGCGGCCTTTGCCAGTTCATGGCGGCGTTCTTCCGTTAACTGCGGGATCGGCACGCGGATCAGCTGGCCGTCAGAAGCCGGGTTCAGGCCCAGCCCTGCGTCACGAATGGCGCGTTCAACAGCCCCGACCAACACGCGGTCCCACACCTGCACGGTAATCATGCGGGCTTCCGGCACGGCAATGGAGCCAACCTGCGTCAGCGGCACTTCACCGCCATAGGCTTCCACGCGCACCGGCTCCAGCAGGGCCGGGCTGGCGCGGCCAGAACGCAGGCCCGCAAAGTCACGACGCAGGCTTTCCAGCGCGCCATCCATGCGGCGCGTCAGGTCATCCAGAAGGGCATTCAGATCAGACACGGTCTTTCTCCCGTTTCCCGGACGGACCCGCAGGCCCGCCTCATCACTCTTAGCATTAGCGTCCGGCGGCAGAACGCACCGGACAAGGCATTCCGTTCGGTTTACGCGGTTTCAATAATCCGCGTAAACGGGCCTTCTCCACGCATCACGCGCGGGAAAGACCCCGGCTCACCAATATTGAACACAATAATCGGCAGACGATTTTCCCGCGCCAGACTGATGGCAGCGGCATCCATCACGCTGAGCTGATTGGAGAGCACATCCATATACGTCAGCTCTTCATACCGCACGGCAGACGGGTCATGCTTGGGGTCAGCCGAATAAACGCCGTCCACCTGCGTGCCTTTCAGCAGCACGTCACATTCCATTTCCGCAGCGCGCAGGGCAGCGGCCGTATCGGTGGTGAAGAAGGGGTTGCCTGTGCCTGCGGCAAAAATCACCACGCGGCCTTTTTCCATATGCCGCACAGCGCGGCGGCGGATATAGGGTTCAGCAATGGCGGACATGCCGATGGCGGACATCACCCGCGTCGGCAGATCCTGCCCTTCCAGCGCGTTCTGCAACAGCAGGGCGTTGATCACGGTTGCCAGCATCCCGGCATAATCACCCTGCGCGCGGTCCATCCCCTTGGCCGCCGCGGCCAGACCGCGGAAGATATTGCCACCGCCCACAACAAGGCAGACTTCCCACCCGCTGCGCACAACCTCGGCAACATCAGCGGCAATACGCTCAACCGTCTGCTGATCGACGCCATAAGCGCCTGACCCCATCAGGGCCTCACCGGAAACTTTGAGCAATACGCGTTTACGGGGTGGCATCTCGCCAGTGGAAGCAGTCATTGGCCCTCAATCACGCAGATCGTCTGAAAAAGGCCCCGCCTCCGGACAGGGGGCGGGACAAGTCGCCCTTCTCTTATCCTTCATGACGCGCGGCTACAAGCGGCCAGAGCCGCCTTATGGCACATCATCCAGACCAATGGCCCGCAGACGGGCGCGCTCTTCATCCCAGCCGGACCGCTCCTTGACATTCAGGAACAGGTGGCAGGGCCGTTCCAGAAGACCGGAAAGCTGCTTACGGGCACGCTCACCAATCTGGCGGATTTTCTGCCCCCGCTCCCCGATCAGAATCGCCTTATGCCCGGCGCGGCCAACATAAATGGTGGCATCAATCCGCACGGAGCCGTCCGGGCGCTCTTTATAGCTTTCCGTCTCAACCGTGGCGCCGTACGGCACTTCCTCATGCGTTTGCAGAAAAATCTGCTCCCGCACCAGTTCCGCCGCCAGCAGACGGTCGGGCAGGTCCGTCAGATCATCTTCCGGGTAGAGATACGGGCCTTCCGGCAGACTTGCGGCCAGACGGTCCAGCAGATCCTCCACACCGCTGCCAGAGCGGGCGCTGACCATAAAGACGTGCTCCACTGCCAGCTTCTGCGTAATCTCCTGCGTCAGCGGCAGCAGGCGCTCGGGGGAGACAAGGTCCGTCTTGTTCAGCACCAGCCAGACTTTGCGGCCCGTGCTGGCCAGACGCTCGATAATGCTGTTAACGGCGTCCGTCAGGCCAGAGCGTGCATCCACCAGCAGCAGCGTGATATCCGCATCTTCCGCACCGCTCCATGCCGCAGCGACCATCGCCCGGTCCAGCATCCGGCGCGGCTGGAAAATACCGGGCGTATCCACCAGCAGAATCTGCGTGGAGCCGCGCATCAGAATCCCCAGCACGCGGGCACGGGTTGTCTGCGCCTTCGGGCTGACAATGGAGAGTTTAGCCCCCGCCATTTTGTTCAGCAGCGTGGATTTCCCGGCGTTTGGCGCCCCCACCAGTGCTGCAAAGCCGCAGCGCGTCGTCTCACCCATGATCCGGGCCTCCAAGTTGTTCAAGCAGATCCGCTGCCGCGGCACTCTCGGCGGCGCGCTTGTTACCAGCCCGCCCTTCTCCACTCCGGCCACCAGCGGTCACCTGCACCACAAACAAAGGCGCGTGGGAGGGGCCATCAGCCCCGATTGTCTCATAAACCGGCAGGCTTTGCCCGCGCCCCAGCACCCATTCCTGCAAGGCCGTTTTCGGGTCCTTGGGCGGACGGGCCTGTGCATCCAGCATCGGCTTCCAGGCTTTGCGTACAATGGCGCGGGCCGGGTCCAGCCCGCCATCCAGAAAGACGGCGCCCAGCACGGCTTCCAGCGCATCGGCCACCACATTGGCGGTGCTCTGCACCCCCACGCGGGCCTCATGCGTGGCGACCGCCAGACTGGCAGGCAGATCAATCCGCTCGGCAATTTCAGCCAGCGTGGCGCGGGAGACCAGATGCGCCAGACGGGAGCCGAGCGCGCCTTCCTGCTCCGCCGGATAGCGTTCCAGCAGCCATTCCGCCATCAGCAACCCCAGAACGCGGTCCCCGATAAATTCCAGACGTTCATTGGAGCCCATGCCACGCGCCTTTTGCGGGCGGCGGCGGCCACCAGCGTTCTGGTGCGCGGCGGACCGATGGGTCAGAGCCTCATGCAGCAGGGCCGGATTGCGAAACTGGTAGCCCAGCCGATCCTGCAAAGCGATGACCGCAGAGGCTTCTCCGGCAAAAACAGCGGGGCGTTTCACGTGATGCTCCGGAAAATCCGGGCCCAGCGAATTTCCACCGGCCAGTACCAGACCTGCCAGAACGGATGCGCGGACTCTACCGAGAAGAACACGCGCCCGGCATGGCCCACCAGATTTTCCATGGGCACAAAACCAAGGTCTTTCGGGCCATCGCCCATAAAGCGGCTGTCCGCGCTATCATCCCGGTTATCGCCCATGGCAAAGAAATAGCCCGGCGGCACAACGTAATCCGGCGTGTTATTCTGCGCGCCATCATCCATCAGCTTCAGCACCTGATGTGCTACAACCCCTTTACCGCCGCTGGCGGGAAGCTGCTCCTCGCAGGCCTCCCCTTCCATCGGCACGCGGGATTCATCCATCGCCGTGTATGGGTGCGGGGCAAGGCAGGGCACCAGCTCATTATTCAGATACAGATGCCCTTCCGTCACCCGGATATGGTCACCCGGCAGACCGATAATCCGTTTGACGTAATCAACCGAGGTATCTTTGGTAAAACGGAACACAGCCACATCCCCCCGGTGCGGCTCAGCGCCCCAGATCCGTCCCTGAAACAGGTTGGGCGAGAACGGGAAGGAAAAGCGGGAATACCCATAGCTGTATTTGGACACCATGATGTAATCCCCCACCTGAAGGGTCGGGATCATGGAGCCGGACGGAATGACAAAGCTTTCAAACAGAAAAGTGCGGAACAGCGTAACCGCCAGCACCACCCCGATGATGGTTCTGGCATAGTCCAGCACGAGCTGCCCGAGTGTTGCCGGCTCCCCTGCGCCTGATACCGTGGGAGTCTGGTTCGGGTTGGTCATGTCCTGCACCGCCTGTCTGCGTCATTAGGAAAGAAAAGAAAAACCGGCGGGATCAAGCCGCGCACCCTGCCCGATGTCAAGCCGGACGCCCCGAGATCAGGACCTCGGCAAACGCGTACGGATGTTCATCCGTCATGCTCAGCACCAGATGCGGCACCTGCCCGGCTGGCATGATCTGCTGCAACCGGAGCAGGGCTGCACCTGTCAGCACCAGTGTCGGCTGGCCAGAGGGCAGGTTTTCCACCCCGATCTGGCTTTGCGCCACACCCTGCGCAAAGCCTGTGCCCAGCGCCTTGGCGCAGGCCTCCTTGGCGGCCCAGCGTTTTGCATAGGCGCCAATCCGCGCCTGCCCGTACCGCCGGTCCGCCCGCGCCCGCTCCGTCGCTGTAAAAACGCGCTGGAGGAAGCGGTCGCCAAACTGTTCAATCACGCGCTCAATCCGGCGCATGTCACACAGGTCAATCCCGGCTGAAATGACACTCATGCCCGTGCCCTGTCCGCCTGAGAAATCCCCTGCGCCGCCCGGAGGGCCGCAATAACCGAGGACAGATGCCGCAGATCCCGCACTTCCACATCCACAAGGATTTCCATGAAGTCGAGCTGCCGGTGCACAATTTTCAGATTAACCACAGACGCATCAGCTTTGGACACGGTGTTGGTAATAGCAGCCAGCACGGCGGATTCATTTTCCGCCACAATGGTCACGCGCCCCACCCGCAGCTCTCCACTGCCCGAGCGGGCCATGGCGTCATAATCCCAGTCCACATCCAGAAAACGCTCGGGGGTTGCAGCAAAACTTTCCAGCGTCGGGCAGGTGCGGGTGTGAATGGTCACACCTTTGCCGGTTGCCACCACACCCACAATCCGGTCCCCCGGCAGAGCATGGCAACAGGCGGCAAAATGCACGGCCACGCCGGGGCCAAGCCCCACCAGCGGAATAGCCCCGCCAGACCGGCCGCTCCCGGCACCACTGGTCGCCCGCGGGCGCGGCCCGGCCGTACCCAGAACACCCGGCAGCCCCGCCACCATGCGCGGAGCCCGCGTGGCGCGGCGCAGTTCCGGATAGGCCGCATGCACAACATCCCGCGCCCCGAGATTATTGTTGCCCACAGCCACATACAGATCCTGAAGCGAACTCTGCTTCAGCGCCTTGATGGTCGTTTCAATAACTTTTTCGGAGCCATCGACCCCTTCCTGACGGAAGGCCTTGGCCAGTGCCGCGCGCCCGCTATCCAGATAGGTCTGACGCTGCTGGGCCGCGACATAACGGCGGATGCGCGCACGCGCCTTGCCGGTGACGACAAACCGTTCCCACGAGGGAGACGGCGCGCCGCCACGCGCGGTCATGATCTCGACCTGATCCCCGTTCTGCAACTCATGCCGCAGCGGCATCAGGCGACCGTTGATCTTGGCGCCTACGCAGGAATCCCCGATCTGACTATGCACGGCATAGGCAAAATCAACCGCTGTTGCCCCGCGTGGCAGGGAAATAAGCTGGCCTTTGGGGGAAAAGCAGAAAACCTGATCCTGATAGAGTTCAAGCTTGGTGTTTTCCAGAAACTCATCCGGCGCGGAGGACGCCTCCAGAATTTCCAGCAGATCCTGCACCCAGCGCGGACGACGGAAGCCGGTAATACCCCCCTCACTCCCGGCATCGCCTTCCTTGTAGGCCCAGTGCGCCGCCACACCGTTTTCGGCAATGTCATGCATCGCCTCGGTACGGATCTGCACTTCAATCTTCTGGTTCCGCGGGGAGCGCAGCGTCACCCCGGTATGCAGGCTCTGATATCCGTTGGCCTTGGGGGTGGAAATATAGTCCTTAAAACGCCCGGCAATGACGGGATAGGCCGCATGCACAGCCCCCAGCGCCATGTAACAATCCTCGCGCGTGTCCACCACCACGCGAAAGGCCATGATGTCCGAAAGCTGCTCGAACGCCACATTCCGGCGCTGCATTTTCTCCCAGATGGAATACGGCGATTTTTCCCGCCCGGAGACATGGACGTTTTTCAGCCCGGCCTCTTCACACAGGCGCAGCAGTTCCCGCCGCACCTCTTCAATCACATCCGCACCCTGCCCGCGCAGATAGTTCAGGCGGGCGCGGATGGTGGCATCCGCTTCCGGCTCAAGCTGCGCGAAGGAGAGGTTCTGCAACTCGGTCTTGACCCGGTCCATACCGATACGTTCGGCAAGGGGGGCGTAAATATCGAGCGTTTCCCGCGCAATGCGCTGGCGGCGGTCCACACGCTCCACAAAATGCAGCGTGCGCATGTTGTGCAGCCGGTCTGCCAGTTTGACCAGCAGAACGCGAATGTCCTTGGACATTGCCAGCACAAGTTTGCGGAAATTTTCGGCCTGTTTGGTCCGGTCAGACTGGAGTTCCAGCCGCGTCAGCTTGGTGACGCCATCCACCAGATCAGCCACCGTCGCGCCGAACTGCGCCCGCAGTTCCTCCTGCGTAACGCCGGTATCTTCAATCGTATCATGCAGCAGGGCTGTGACGATGGACGGAACATCCAGCCGGAAGCCAGCCAGAATCATCGCCACCGCCAGCGGGTGCGTTATGTACGGGTCACCATTATCGCGGAGCTGGCTCTCATGAGCCTTTTTCGCCACCTCAAAAGCGCGGCGGATACTGTCAAGGTCAGCATTGGGCGCGTAGCCGCGCACAATATTAACCAGCCGGTCACAGGTCACATCGCCTCGCCCGGACGGTTCCGGGGCAACCGGCACGGGAGCAGTTTCTCCCGTCACACCAGGCAGGAGCGCAGAACCAGCCGAAGCACCTGCCTCAGGCACCAGAATTTCGGTTCTGTTATCGCTCCCCGCCTGCGTCACACGCTCTTACCGCCGTGCGCGCCCGCTGAGAGCGGCTTCAATCGCACCGGCATCATCAGAAGCTTCCTCTTCCGGGGAGACTTCCTGCAGACCAAAGATATTCTGTTCCGTGGGAACCAGATCCTGCACTTCTTCATCCACAGGCTCGGGCTCGGGCTCGCGCGCCTGAGAGCGGATCAGATCATTGCGCAGATCCGGCAGTTTGACAGTTTCATCCGCAATTTCGCGCAGGGCGACAACCGGATTCTTGTCATTATCCCGGTCAATGGTAAGCTCTTCACCGCGTGAGATATTACGGGCGCGCTGGGCTGCGTACAGCACCAGCTCAAAGCGGTTCGGGACTTTCTCAACGCAGTCTTCGACAGTGACGCGTGCCATTACGAAGAGCCTCCACACAATTCAGCAAAAAAATTCAGAAGGACCATTGTAACGCATCCCCCCACCCCTAGGAAGTCCTTATTCCTGAATCCGCCGGATTTCCTGATCTGCAACGCCCGGCAGGAGGTCCGCCAGCGTTTTTCCGCTTTCAGGATGCACCCAGTCCGGCGCCACATCCCGCAGGGGCAGCAGCACAAAAGCCCGCTCCTGCGCGCGGGGGTGCGGGAGGGTCAGAGACGGGTCAGTCTGACACAGTGCCCCAAAGCTGATCAGGTCCAGATCAAGCGTGCGGGCCGCATTCGGGATGGAACGTTCCCGGCCGAACTGCGTTTCTATGGTCTGAAGCGCCTTTAGCAGAGCCTCAGGCTCAATGCTGGCCACCCCCCTGACCAGACCATTAATATAAGGAGGCTGACCTGACGGTGGCACAGGAGCACTTTCATACCAGTGGGAAACCGCCTCGACCGTTAATCCAGGCACCTGCCGCAATGCGGCCACAACCCGATGGCATGTTTGCAGCGCCGCCTGCCCCGCATAAGGCAGATTTGCCCCTATCGCGATAAGGACGGTATTTGCCTCGTCCGGAGTTTTTGTCAGACCTGATATATTTGCCATGTGAATGTATCTTTTTTTCTGAACACCGGTATAATCCGCGCAGGCTTAGCCTTAAATCCCTGAATGCGATAGATTTTTAACCTACATTCAAAACGTATCACTGTATTATTTAGAGGAAAAAATCCAAATGAATCTCAAAAAAGAAGAGAGAACCTGCCTCTTCATTGATGGCTCAAGTCTCTACTCCACCTCTCGCGGTCTGGGTTTTGACGTCGATTATAAAAAGCTGCTGGATTTCTTTACCTCTAAAACGCACATCATTCGCGCTTATTATTACGCCGCCATTCTGGATACGGAAGATTATTCTCCCCTCAAGCCGCTGACAGACTGGCTCTCCTATAACGGTTATTTTCTCGTCACCAAACCTGCACGCGAATTTACCGATTCCACCGGAAAACGCCGCGTTAAAGGCAATATGGAAATCGAGATTGCCGTGGATATGATGGAGATGGCCCCGCATATTGATCACGCCATTCTCTTTACCGGCGATTCAGATTTCCGCCGCGTGGTGGAAGCCGTGCAGCGTCAGGGCACCCGCGTGTCCGTTGTGTCCTCCATGCGCTCTTCCCCGCCGCTGATCGGGGATGATCTGCGCCGTCAGGCCGATAACTTCATGGAACTGGCGACCATCGCCAGCAACTTCACCCGCCGCCAGCAGGCAGAAACCCAGCGCCCCCGCACAGGGGCCGCCCCCGCCCCCATCCGCCACCCGGCGGATCAGATGAGCGAGCCGGATCTGGACGAGGATGATCTCCTCTGATCCAGCAATAGCGTTCCTCTCCTCTGATTTTCAGGTAAGACCCCTGCTTCAGCCTTTCCGGTTTTCCGGTATAGGCTGGCAGGGGTCTTTTTTTCGGTGCTTTTTCTTTCGACTCTGACGTTTCTATAAAAAAAATTTCAGAGTTATGGAAAAAAAGCCGGTGCCATGCGTTTCATTCAACTCTAACATGCAGAGCGAAGGTCTTTGGTCAGGACCGAATCCTGCACCCACTGAGTATTTTTTGGAGAAGCCTATGCCTACTTGTTCTGAAGCCCGAGCTGGCCTTATTTCGCTGCTGCGTGGCGTTGAACACTTCAATACTGAGGTTTTCCCCGCCAAACAGACCCTGTTTGCCGCTCTGGCAGACGGGCAGTCTCCTAACGCTCTGTTTATTGCCTGCGCAGACAGCCGCATTAACCCCAGCCTGATCACCCAGACAGAACCGGGTGACCTGTTCATTCTCCGTAACATTGGCAACATTGTTCCGGCCTATGGGGAAATGCTGGGCGGGGTCTCTTCCGCGGTGGAATATGCCGTCGCCGGTCTGGGTGTATCCGCCATTATCGTCTGCGGTCATTCTGACTGCGGGGCCATGAAGGCCCTGCTGGCACCAGAAAAAAGCGGGCTGGATAAAATGCCGACGGTCCGTTCCTGGTTGCGCAACGCAGAAGCCGCCCGCGCGGCGCTGGGTGACCTGAAGGCTGAAGACGCCGGTCCGGCCAATGTCCGCAGCCTGTCTGAACAGAATGTGCTGCTTCAGCTCTCCCACCTCAGAACGCACCCGGCCGTGGTTGCCGCCATGTCTCGCGGCACACTGTTCCTGCAGGGCTGGTTTTATGACATCGGGACGGGTGAAATCACCATTCTGGATGAACAGACCCGTAAAACCACCAGCATCCCGCAGGCCATTGCAAGTCTGGAAGCGCTGCCTGCCTGACATGCTGGTCATCCCGCTTTCAGCCCGGATGCCGCAAAACAAGACCGGCGAAGCAGAGGCTTCGCCGGTTTTTCTTTGCCCCATGACGTATTTCAAAACCCTGCCCCGCTCACGCGCGGTCTTTCTGGCCCTGACTGTTCTGGGCAGTACATTGCCCCCAACCGCCTATGCTGCTCATGCCGCCGCCCTCACGGCGCAGCACGCCCCCATAGCGCGCGACACACAGCCGGACTCCGATACCCGCCCCGTTACGCAGCACCCCTTAAAACTGGCGACGTGGAATATGGACTGGCTGATGGCGGAAGACGGACCTCTGGCCGCCACAGCCCCGCCGGACCGCCCGCATCGCACCCCCGCCGACTTTGAAAAACTGGCAGCCTACGCGCAGCATCTGGATGCGGATCTGATCGGCTTGCAGGAGGTGGATTCCATCCCCACCGCACAGAGACTTTTCCCGCCGCAGGCCTATCAGATTTTCATCACACAGGATGCCCTGCTCCAGCATCCGGCGCTGGCCGTCCGCAAATCGCTGCACGCCCACCAGAACCCGGATGTGGTGGACCTGAACGTCGCCCCCACAGCCGCCGCGCATCAGTTACGTCGCGGGCTGGACGTGACGATAGAGACCGGGACAAGCCCGCTGCGTGTTCTGGTGCTGCACCTTAAAACCGGGTGCTGGGATACGCCTCTTTCAGACAAAAAACACAACTGCCCCGTGCTGTTGCAACAGTTTGGCGTTCTGCAAAACTGGATCAGCGCCCGCACGGCTGCGCATGAGGCGTTTGTTATCATGGGGGATTTCAACCGGCGCATGACGGTTTATGACCCGTTTTTTTTGCTGCTGAACAAGGCCGCCCCGCTGAGCCTGACGACCGCAGGCTGGGCCAGCCCGTGCGATAATGGCACGTATTTTATTGACCATATCCTGCTGGGTGGTGCGGCCCGGAACTGGCTGCAACCCCATTCCCTGCGCGTCATGACCTATAAGGCAGAAACCGGCATCCCCACCCTGTCCGACCACTGCGCGGTTTCCATCCGGCTGACCCCATAAAAAAAACCGCTGCGGCTTTGCACCACAGCGGTTTTCAGAACACACCAGACCCCCGAAAGGGTCGAGGTTTTTACGAGTAGGCGCGGCCACGGCCGGAAGAGGCACCGCCACCAGAGCGACCGCCGCCACCCGGACGGCCACCGCCACCATTCCCACCACGCGGCGGGCCACCACGGCCACGACCACCGCCGCCGCCATTCCCGCCACGCGGCGGGCCACCGCGCCCACGGCCACCACCGCCACCCAGAACGGGGGGACGCATGGTAGAGGCTTCCGCACTTTCAGAATGCCAGGGGTGATCACGCACCACCGGAATGGGCTTGCCGATCGTCTTTTCAATATCCCGCAGCCATGCGCGCTGTTCCGGGTCACAGAAGGACACAGCCCAGCCATCACGCCCGGCACGCGCCGTCCGGCCAATCCGGTGAACGTAGCTTTCCGGCACGTTCGGCAGATCGTAGTTAAAGACGTGGCTCACATCGTCCACATCAATCCCACGCGCGGCAATGTCGGTCGCGACCAGCACCTTGACGCTACCGGCGCGGAAACCGCTCATTGCCCGCTCACGCGCGCCCTGAGATTTGTTGCCGTGGATGGCTTCCGCCACGATGTTGTTCTTGTTCAGGAACTCCGCGACCTTGTTGGCCTCATGCTTCATGAGGGTAAACACAACAGCGCGGGCGACCTTGGGGGATTCCACAAGTGTCAGCAGAGCATCACGTTTGTCCGTGCCATCCACAAACATCACAGCCTGCTGGATGCGGTCCACCGTGCTGGACGGCGGCGTCACTTCCACTTTTGCAGGGTCATGCAGCAGGGAGCTTGCCAGATCGGCAATGCTGCGCGGCATGGTGGCAGAGAACAGCAGCGTCTGCCGTTTTTCCGGCAGATACGTCATGATGCGGCGGATATCGCGCACAAACCCCATGTCCAGCATGCGGTCTGCTTCATCCAGCACCAGCACTTCCAGCCCGGACAGGTCGATATAGCCCTGACCAATCAGGTCCAGCAGACGGCCCGGAGCCGCCACCAGTACGTCCACACCCCGGCGCATGGCTTCAACCTGACGCCCCTGCCCCACGCCACCAAACACAACGGCCTGCGTGAACTTCATGTGGCGGGCATAGGCCTTGAAGCTCTCGCTGATCTGGGAAACCAGCTCACGCGTGGGAGCCAGCACCAGCACTCGCGGCTTCTTGGGGCCGGCAACCTTCGGGTGGGCATGCAGGTAATTCAGGATAGGCAGGGCAAATGCTGCCGTTTTCCCGGTGCCTGTCTGCGCCAGACCCAGCAGATCACGCCCTTCCAGCAGATGCGGGATGGACTGGGCCTGAATGGGGGTCGGCGTTTCATACCCCTGTTCGGCAAGAGCCTTCAGCAGAGGCGCGGCAAGCTTCAGATCAGAGAACGTGGTCATCAGGGCAAACCTTTTCGTGCAGCCTGAAAAGCGAGACGAGAACACCCTTTTTCAGCTACGCACCATATCGTGTCAGAACGCAGCGAACAGGACACACGGAGGCGTTCTTCTCACTCACGTTCGTGAACTTTTTTTAACAATACTGGCAGCGTCACGTCTTTTCAGAAAAAGTCTGTCTGAAAACCCTGCCTTGAAATCGTATATAAGAGGTGTTTTCAGGCCTCGCAAGCCTTCCGTACCATATTGGTCCGAAAAGAAGAGCGCCTCATAATCGTCATGCTCTGTTCATGCCCCATTCCCGCACAGGCAGGCAGACTGGGGCAAAAAATCAGGTTTTCTCAATTTTTAAGGAAGTTTTAAAAAAACAGGCCGGGTACACGCCCCTGTGAAGAGCAGACCCGGCCAAGCAATCAACTAACCAAAGTTTTAGAAGAAACTCTCCGAAGCCCCTTAAAAATGGTTGGAAATCACCACATCCTGTCGCGGCAGACTGCCGCCACGGGGCTTTGGCGGGGCGCTCCCTTTGCCAATGGCCACAAACAGGCCAATTGCATGGTCTTCCGGAAGATTGATCAGTTTACCCACGGCATCAAAGTCAAATCCGTCCATCGGGCAGGTCTCATACCCCAGAGAAACCGCCGTAAGCATCAGCGTCTGTGCCGCCAGACCGCAGGAGCGCATGGCCTCGTCCCGCTGCACCTGCTCACGCCCGCGATAATACTGGTCAATCATCCCCGCCATCAGAGTCTGCACATCCTGCGGGGCGTCCTGCCAGTAGCGGGCCGGGTTTTTTGTCCAGGCAGCGAGGTCAGCACAGACCACAATCAGCACGGATGCATCCGTCACCTGAGCCTGATCCCACGCGACGGCCCGGATCTGTTTGCGTAACGCCGGGTCTGTTACAACAACAAAGCGCCAGTTTTGCAGATTGAAGGCCGTCGGCCCCATCCGGGCGGCATCCAGAATTTGCGCAAGATCGGCTTCAGGGATCTGAAAATCCGGATCATACTGCTTAACGGCCCGTCGCGTTGCGACAGCTTTCAGAACATCCATCTTACTCGGCCTTTCTTTAGGGTCAGAATTTTCCGCAGGAAGAGTGTTCAGGCAGCGGGCGGGCAGTCCCCTTCCCGCCGCAGCAGGAACAGCGCCTGCTCACCAAACAGGTTCGCCAGCCGGATTGAACGCCGCCATGGCGCGCGTTCACCCTCTTCATCCACCGCCATCCACTGCTGCACGCAATAACCTTCTTCCTCACACAGCGCGATAAAGTCCCGGATGGTGCAGGGGTGGATATTAGGCGTTTCATACCACTGGGTATGCCACACAGCCGTCATGGGCATCCGGCCGCTCAGCAGGAGTTTCAGCCGGAGCTGCCAGTGGCCAAAATTGGGGAAAGACACAATGGCATGCCGCCCGATACGCAGCATCTGCCGCAGCACTTCCCGTGGCCGTTCCACCGCCTGAAGGGTCCGCTGCAACACCACATAATCAAACGCATCATTGGGGTAGTGCGCCAGATCGTGGTCGGCATCACCATGCACCACGGGCAGACCGTGGGCGACGGAGCGGGTCACTTCCCGCATGTCAATTTCAATCCCGCGGGCATCGCACCCGCGCAGGCGGAACAGATGGTCAATCAGCGCCCCATCGCCACTGCCCACGTCCAGAACCCGGGTGCCGGGTTCGATCATGTCCGCAATCAGCCGTTGATCAAGACGCATCAGGCCAGCCCCGCATGGTCTGCCACACCGCAGAGGAAGCCCCGCACGGTTCTGTCCAGATCCGGTTCATCCAGCAGAAAGGAATCATGCCCCTTATCCGTTTCAATCTCCACAAAGGAGACGTTGGCTGCCGCCTGATTGAGCGCGCGCACCAGATAGCGCGCGCTTGAGGTAGGGAACAGCCAGTCGGACGAGAAAGACACCACACAGAACCGCACCGGCGTTCCGGCAAAGGCGGCGGGCAGTTCCCCATCATGCTCGGCGGCAAGGTCAAACCAGTCCATCGCGCGGGTGATGGTCAGGTAGGAATTGGCGTCAAACCGCCGCACAAAGGCTGAGCCCTGATAGCGCAGATAGGATTCGACCTCGAACACATCCCCGAACATCGCCAGAGAGGCTTCCGGCGCCTGCGCATCCTTCGGGTCACGCCGCACCCGGCGGCCGAATTTACGGGTCAGCGCCTCTTCGGACAGGTAGGTGATGTGCGCCATCATCCGCGCCACGGCCAGCCCGCGTGCCGGGACGACGTTATGTTCCCAGTAGCGGCCGCCATACCAGTCCGGGTCCGCAAAAATCGCCTGCCGCCCGACCTCATTAAACGCGATATTCTGGGCCGAATGATACGGCGCGGTGGCAATCGGCATGACCGCCAGCATCATATCCGGATAGGTCACGGCCCATTCCAGCGCCTGCATGCCGCCCATGGAACCGCCGACAACCGCAAACAGCCGCTCAATCCCCAGCGAACGCACCAGTTTATACTGCGCGCGCACCATGTCCCGGATAGTAATGGGCGGGAAATCCGTGCCCCATCGTTCCGTGCTGCCGGGCTTGAGGGAGCGTGGCCCCGTGCTGCCCATGCAGCCGCCCAGCACATTGGTGCAGATAATAAAAAAGCGGTTGGTATCAATTGGCCGCCCCGGCCCGACCATGCGCGCCCACCAGCCGGGTTTGCCAGTCTGCGGGTGCGTTTCCGCCACGTACTGGTCCCCCGTAAACGCGTGACAAATGACAATTGCATTGTCCCGCCGGGCGGAAAGCTGGCCGTAGGTGCGATAAGCGACGTCAAGCGCGGGCAGATGCACACCACATTCCAGATCCAGCCCATCGGGGAAGGTGGCGTGCTGATGGTCGCCGACATCAAGGGGCGAAGTGCTGTTCATGACGGTGATACCAACTCCGGCTGGAAGACCTCCGACATAAAAGCGAAAACAGGACGGATCAAGTCCGCCTTAACGCTGCCGCAGGTCTGCCCTGCCTGCGTCAGCTATCCATTTTGAGCGCTGCGAGGAAGGCGCTTTGCGGAATTTCCACCTTCCCGAACTGCCGCATGCGCTTTTTACCCTCTTTCTGCTTTTCCAGCAGTTTGCGCTTACGGGAGATGTCACCGCCATAACATTTGGCCGTCACATCCTTGGAGAGCGCGCCGATGGTTTCACGCGCAATCACCTTGCTGCCAATGGCCGCCTGAATGGCGATCTTGAAGAGCTGGCGGGGGATAAGGTCTTTCAGGCGGGCACAAATGGCCCGGCCACGGGTTTCCGCGGCAGACCGGTGCGCAATGAAGGACAGCGCATCCACCGGCTCCTGATTCACCAGAATGGAAATCCGGACGAGGTCACTCTCCTCGTATCCGTCCATCTGGTAATCAAAGCTGGCATAACCGCGCGTGAGGGATTTCAGGCGGTCATAGAAGTCGAACACCACTTCGTTCAGCGGCAGGCGATAGACGGCCATGGCGCGGTTGCCCACGTAGGTCAGGTCCACCTGCACGCCACGGCGCTCCGTGCATAGCGTCAGCACAGCGCCCAGATATTCATCCGGCACCATGATGGTCGCCTTGATCCACGGTTCATCAATCCGCTCAATCTGGGAGAGGTCCGGCATATCCGCCGGGTTGTGCAGTTCTTCCTCTTTCCCGTTTGTCAGCGTGATGTGGTACACCACGGACGGCGCGGTGGCGATCAGGTCCAGATCGAACTCGCGGGACAGGCGTTCCTGAATAATTTCCAGATGCAGCAGGCCGAGGAAGCCACAGCGGAAGCCAAAGCCCAGCGCGGCAGATGTCTCGGCCTCATAATGGAAAGACGCGTCGTTCAGGCGCAGTTTGGAAAGGCTGTCCCGCAGCTTTTCAAAATCATCCGCCACGATGGGGAACAGGCCACACCACACAACCGGGATGGAGGGCTTGAAGCCAGCCAGAGCCTTGTCCGCCGGGCGACGGTCATCTGTAATGGTATCACCCACGTTACAGTCCGCCACGGTCTTGATAGCCGCGTTGATATAGCCCATCTCGCCCGGCCCGAGGCTGTCCACCGGCGTCATACGCGGGGCAAACACACCGACCTGATCAATCTGATGCACGGCCCCGGTGGACATCATGCGCATTTTCATGCCGCGCTGGAGGCGGCCTTCCTTGACGCGCACCAGCACGATCACGCCCAGATACGGGTCATACCAGCTATCCACCAGCATGGCCTGCAAGGGCTTTTCCGCATCGCCCACCGGCGGGGGCAGACGGGTGACGACGGCTTCCAGCACGCCTTCAATATTCAGGCCGGTCTTGGCGGAAATTTCCACCGCGTCATCCGCGGGAATGCCAATCACTTCCTCAATCTGCGCCTTCACCCGCTCCACGTCCGCTGCGGGCAGATCGACCTTGTTCAGGACCGGCACAATTTCATGGTTGGCATCAATGGCCTGATACACGTTGGCCAGTGTCTGCGCTTCCACCCCCTGCGAGGCATCCACAACCAGCAGAGACCCTTCACACGCGGCCAGAGACCGGCTGACTTCATACGCAAAGTCAACATGTCCGGGCGTGTCCATCAGGTTCAGCACATAGGTCTTGCCATCCTTAGCCGGGTAGGTCAGCCGGACGGTCTGGGCCTTGATGGTAATCCCGCGCTCGCGCTCAAGCTCCATATTATCGAGCACCTGATTCGTCATCTCGCGGGCGGTCAACGCCCCGCAAGCCTGAATCATGCGGTCGGCCAGTGTCGATTTCCCATGGTCAATATGGGCAATAATCGAGAAATTACGGATGAGCGAAAGGGGTGTGTCGGTCATGCTGCTCCCTTTAAGCGATACGGAGAGACTTGTCAGCCAGTTCTGCACCGCCGGGCGCTGTTTCTCTAAAAAATTTTGTGACCCTCTCCGGCAGGACCAGCCTCCTGCCGCCACGCCCACCCGGCAACGGGTCGCTGCCAGACCGGACAGCAACCACCGGACAGCGCCACGATCGCAAAGCTCATACGATCCGGACCAGCGACGTTACACTGATCTGCCGCTTCCCCTCTCCTCGCCCCTGCTCCGCCCGAGCATCTCGCACCAAGCACCATGCAGCCAGCACTGGCACTGGCACTGGCACTGGCACTGGCACTGGCACTGGCACTGGCACAAATCTCCAGACCTGCGCCAGTAACCACCAGCAATTTCCGGCCTGATCAGAATTCGGCGGAAAGTGTGCCGAAATATTCCCGTGGAGCAGCCTGATACAGAATGGCGTTATTATCGCCAGACATAGCCGCCGTGCCATACAGGCCGCCAAAGTAATTCTGATTAAACAGGTTGTTGACCGAGAAGCTGACCTTGAAGTCCTGCAACGCGTGACCAATTTTTCCAAAATTGTAGGATGCCATCAGTGAGGACGTCCAGTAAGACGGCACCTTTACGTCGTTCGTATAGGTCATGGCCATGGCGCTGCTATAGGTCGTGTTAAAGTTAAAAGAGGCCCGGCGATATGTATAGTTGACGTTCGCCTTATACATGAACTTCGGATAGAAAACCTGATGCTTACCTTTCAGGCTGATGGTGCTTCCATTATACGGCACGGCGGTTGATTTATATTCCGCATCATTCCAGCTAAAGCTATTGGTAATTTCCAGACCGTGGAACGGGCGGATTGTGCCCAGAACGTCCGCGCCATTCATGGTTTCACGCCCCACGTTCAGATAGGCGCTGTAGGTATTATTCACCGGGCCGGACGTAATGCCCGCCAGCCGGTTATAATAATCAGTGTGGTAAAAATCGGCTGACCCAGAGAAAAAGGCCGAGTTATAACGATACCCGACGACATAGTTCCATGTTCTTTCCGGCCTCAGTTTACTTTTGTTTTCATCAAAAACCTGCTGCGCCGAGTTTTTGGCATTGCCGAGCGCGCCCCAGGGTGTGCCGCCGTTTGTCTGGGTTGCGTAGTCATATGTGCGCATATTTTCCGCAATATCCCAGTAAAATTCATGCTGATCGAGAAAATGGTAGTCAAAGGCAAAATGCGGCAGAAACGCGTTGGAGGCCGTCATACTGCCGGAGACCGGGTGCGCATAATAGGTGCCCCAGGTGGAAGCCAGAGCCGCTGTGTTATCCACGGTCGTGCCGCCATGCGTTGTCTGCGTCAGAGAGCGGAAGCCCCCTTCCAGCGTCATACCCGGAATAATGTGCCAGACATCTTTGATGTAGAACTGAAATGTATTGCTGTTGAAAGAGTCCGCCCACCACGTGGTGCCGGTGCCCTTTTTAAAACCACTCAGCGTTGCATGCGCGCCATTTACGCCATCTTCATACAGACGTGTGGGGTAGTTGAAGGTGTTATTCTGATACCAGAAACCGCTCTGAATATCGTTATTATGCAGCTTGAGCGTAAAACTTTGCGTAAACCCGATGCGCCGGACATCCGGGTGCCCCATCTGCTGAACCATGGGGATGCCGGACGTCGGGGATGTGAGGAAGTTGTTCGTGCCGCCGTAATCGCCGTTTGAAACATGCCCATACAGGACGGTGTTGGATTTAAGATTGCTCAGAATATTATATTCATTCACCAGCGCGCTGAGATAGTTGCGCTGCACCTGTGATCCATCCCAGTAAATATTGGACGCTTCATCCGCCGACAGGACACCCTGCACTTCGGTTGGCACCGTGCCAGCCTGTGCGTTCGCTGCCCAGCGGACAGCCTTGGCATAGTCCGGTTTCAGCATGGCGACCTGACCGTAGTTCTGCCACATGTTTTTTGTCATGGTCAGAAAATTATATTGTGTAAAACCCGAATAATCAAAAATAGCTGTCAGCTTCCCGCGCCCGTGCTGATAGGGCTGCACCAGCTTGACGTTCGCCTGATTCTCTCGCTGGTCCCCGTAGCCTTTCCACAAATTCTGAGACGTACGGGCAAAGGACGCATAGAATTTTGTCCCGCTTTCATTCAGAATACCGCTGTCTACGCGGGCAAAGGTACGAAAACCGTTATAGCTGCCAAAGCTCTGGCTGATTTTGCCTCCGGCCTTATCTTTAGGGTCGGAAGACTGAAAAGTCAGCGCGCCGCCCAGCGTCTGGCCAGATGGCATATCCACCGCCCCTGCCCCCTGAGAGACGGACATGGACTGGATATTATCCTGAATTTCAATCTGATCGATATTCAAACCATACCAGTTATGAAACCCGAAGCCCCCCATTGGGATACCGTCAATCGTGCCGCCAAGCTGGGACTGGTTGAATCCACGGACGTAAAAAGTGCTGGCGGCTGTATCCATCCCCAAGGCATCAGAAGACCCGAAACTGACACCCGGCGCTGTCGCTGCAAGAACCTGAAGCGGACTGGAACCTGCGGTAAAATGATCAATAGCCGCACGAGAGACCACAACATTTGCACCCGTGGAATGCGCGTGGTTAGACGTAACCTGCACTTCCTCCCCCGCTGCGGAATTTACCGCTCGGGGGCGATGCGGAGCCGATGCAGCCCGGCCTCGCGCAGGCACAGATTTTTTAGTGGCAGGCACCTCGGGATGGTGCCGTTTTGCAGCCACGCGGCCCGCTTTGGGCGATGCCGCCTCGGCCTGTGCATGTTTTGCCACCCCAACCGAGCAAAACACCAGAGCCGTACAGGTTAAGAAATAGGACCGTCCTCGCCAGCCGTAACGCAACACCGTCATCATGCTCACCTATGTCGTATATATTATAATATACGATCACAAAGTCGGGGATTCTGATACGGTACCAGAACGGATTCCTGAGGGCTTTCCGTTCACATTATGTGTAGCACTTTGAAATAGATTTGTTTTTCATATTAATAATTACGGAACGGGAATAATTTATTCCGGATTTTATGAAAATAACTGAAATACTCTGTTTCTTAAAATGTTGCCATGACGATACGATGCACCCACACCCCGGATTTCCCCTCCTGCACAGGCACAACAGTTTCCTCCATACCGCACACATTTCCCTGCGCGTCTGCTCCGCCAGTCTGAGAATTTTTATAAGGCAGAACACCCCAGCGCAGCCCCTCCGCAGTGCGTCCAGACATGTCGCCTGTGCTCTGCGGACGCGACACGGCTGCCGAGACCGGCAATGCGGGTGCAGGTGCAGGTGCTACGCCCCTCTGCCGCGCCGTATTATCAACCAGAATCCCGACAACCGGCGGCATCCCGGGTTGCAAAAGCAGGACGCGGTCTGACCGTCTTGGCGGCATATCCGGCATCACAACCAGTGAACTGCCTTCCCGCAGCAGTGGCTCCAGAGCATCCGTGTCCACACGCACAGCGTAGGCATCCTCGCTTATGGCGCAGGGGAGTGTAACATCCTCCCACTGCACGCCGGTCGGGTAGCCTGCGCTGTTAAACAGACCGCCTCCCTGCAAGCGTGACAAAGGCAACCCGCGCAGGCGCCTCACAGAAGCCTGACCCGCTCCCCGCCCCGCACCGTCCAGCCCCTGAATAAACTGGGCCGGAGAAATTTTGAGAACGTCCAGCGCCCGCAATAACGTGGGGAGCGCCATCCAGCGCATATCCCCTCGCCCGTCCGCATGCGGGCTGATCCTGCGGGAGGGGTTAAAAGTCGTTGGGTCCAGCCCGGCGGCACGCGCCAGACCGGAGGGCGTCAGCCCCTGTTCCAGCGCAAGTGCATCCAGCGCCTCCCACACATCAGCGGGGCTGATCATCCATGCCGGGCAGACGCGGGCTGAGCCCCCTCTGCCACTTTCAGCACTTCCCGGGCATGGCGAGCCTTGCCCTCGTCGGTTGCAAAAAACCGGCCCTGCCCGTTATCGCGGACAAACCCCATGCCTTCCATCCTGATCAGGCACGGATCATCCCGCTGCCCGGCAGGACGCCCCACAGCCCCCGCCAGACACAGACGGTGCAACGCAGAGCGACAACAGGTTTCAAGATACGGCTCATTCCACATTGTTGCAGAATCACCAATCACCACCGGGAATGCAAGCAGCTTCTCTGCTCAGCGCTGTTTCAGCCCAAAAACCTGCTGAAAATAGGTGTGCAGATCCGTCGCGCCTTTCAGGGGGTTTGCAGGGCTTTCATAAGCCTGCGAGATAAAAATGTCCGTCATGTGTACGTAGGAGCGCGCTGCCTCTTCAGAAAAACCAGCCCGGCGATACGCCGCCAGCCAGTCTGCTCTGGCAAGAGAGGCCACCCGGACAGACCGCCCCAGAACCGCCGCCAGTGCCTGCGCCACATCTGCCGGGCTGTACCATGCCGGTCCCTCAATCGAATAAAGACCCGCCTCAGCAACCGGAGCCATCAGCAGCTGAGCCGCAACAGCCCCCACATCCTGCGGGGCAACCATCGGCACACGCTGCGTTGCAGGCAGCATGGTTTCCAGAATACCGGTGGACCGGACAGCCTCACTGCCCATCGTCCAGTTGCTCATGTAATACGCAGCCCGCACAACACAGAGCGGCGTTTCCAGCGTGCGCGCACCTTCTTCAAATTCATACAAAACGCCCAGATCCCCGGAATGGGCACCCGGCTGCGCGCCATAGGTGGACTGAAGAACAATTTTTTCCAGCCCGGCGCCCTGCAAGGCGCGCAGAATAGCCTGCATGGTCCGGCGTTCTTCTACATCGGTATTCAGCGCGGGACTGGCAGGCGGGTTCAGCACAAAAGCACGCCGCGCTTTTTGAAACACGGTGGCCAGCGCGGGAACATCCCGTACATCCAGCACAGCGGCCTCTGCCCCCTGCTCTCTCCAGAGCTGCGCCTTCGCCTCGCTCCGCGTGATGACCGTTACGGCCTGCCCGGCCCCCAGCACCGCCCGCGCCACTCTGCCCCCAACATGGCCCGTGGCCCCCATGACAACAAACATTGACTCTCCTTTTTGTCTGGCCTTTCAGCAGCGCGCCTCACACAAAAAAGGGGCGAGCCGATCTCCCGGCTCGCCCCTTTTCCGTTTTATTCCGGCGGCATCATACCCGCTGCGCCGCTCAGTGCTTTTCAGCATCCTCCGGCAGGGCATAAGCCACAATATAGTCGCCCAGCTTGGTGCCGAAGGAGCCGTGCCCACCATCGGCCGTCACCACAAACTGGCGGCCATTGGCTTCATACGTCATGGGAGTGGACTGACCACCGGCAGGCAGACGGTCCTGCCAGAGCTGGCGACCTGTCGTGACGTCATACGCACGAATGTAATAATCCGCCGTAGAGGTCAGGAACGCGACCCCACCCGCCGTGGCAAGCGGGCCACCCAGAGAAGGAATCCCGACCTTGAACGGCAGAGGCAGCGGAGAACTGTCCCGCACAGTGCCGTTACGGTGCATCCACATGATCTTGTTGGTCCTGAGGTCAATCCCCGCGACATACCCCCAGCCCGGCTGTTTGCACGGAATCCCCAGCGGGGAGAGGAACGCATGCAGGTCCACCCCGTACGGCGTGCCATATTGCGGCTGCACACCGCTTTCCGAGCCGGACGGCCCGGCATTCGGGTCGGGCTGTGCCGGGTTTTTCGGCCCGCGCGGCACCAGAGTGGAGACAAACGGGATGGCAATCGGGTTGGCAAAAGCCACCTGACGCACAGGGTCCACAGCCAGACCGCCCCACTCAAACATGCCCAGATTCCCGGGGAACACCAGCGTGCCCTGCAGGGAAGGCGGTGTGAACGGCCCCTCATAACGCAGTTTTTTGAACATGATGCGGCACACCATCTGGTCCAGCATGGTGCCGCCCCACATATCCGCATCGGTCAGGTTGCGCTTCGGGCGGAAGGTGAGTTCAGAATACGGCTGCGTGGGGGCGACATGGTCACCCGGCGCGGCGCCCTGCGGCACCGGTGTTTCAGGAGCCGGGACAATCAGGTGCCCGTTGCGGCGGTCCAGCACAAAAATATTGCCGGTTTTGGCCGGGGCATACAGCGCTGGAATGACGGACCCATCAGCCTGCTTCAGGTCAACAAGGCTCGGCTGAGACGGGATATCCATATCCCACAGGTCATGATGCACCGTCTGGTAGAACCAGACTTTCTCACCCGTATCCGCATTGAGCGCCAGAATACCGGACGCATAACGTTCCTGATCAGCAGAGCGATGGCCACCCCAGATATCCGGCGTGGCAACCCCGGTCGGGATGTAGACAATATTCAGCCGCGGGTCATAAGACGCCGTAATCCAGGAGTTCGGGGAATTGGCCACATATTTGTGGCTCCCGGACGGCAGTTCGTTCGGGTTCGGGTTGCCCGCATCAAATGCCCAGACCAGACGACCCGTATACAGGTCATACCCGCGCGTTACGCCAGACGGCTCATGCGTGGAATAGTTATCTGTTACTGCGCCGGAGATAATCACAACCTTCTGCGTCACAACCGGCGGAGATGTCGGCTCATAGAACCCGGCATCATGCATCGGCATGCCGTCTTTCAGGTCCAGTTCCCCGTCCTTGCCAAACCCGTGGCAGCGCTCCCCTGTTTCCGCGTCCAGCGCAAACAGGCGGCCATCATTGGTCGGCAGGAAAATGCGGCGGCTGCACTCCGTTGGCGCGGGTGAGCCATCGCTCGTCACATCGCCGGGGTGCATTTCAGAATAGGACACACCACGGCATGTCATATGCTGGAATGTCGGGTTGTACTGGAGCTTGGGGTCAAACTTCCACCGCTCCTTGCCTGTTGCGGCATCCAGCGCAAACAGGATCTGGTGCGGGGAGCACAGATACAGCGTGTCCCGCACCTTGATGGGCGTAACCTCGTCCGTAATTTCACCGGGGTCATTCGGGGTTTTCAGGTCATGCGTGCGGAACACCCATGCCACTTTCAGCCCTGCCACATTGGCCGGGGTAATCTGCTTCAGCGGAGAATACCGGTCCCCAAACTGGGTGCGGCCATAAGCGGGCCAGTCGGCATCCGCCGCGTCGGGCGCATCTCCCGGCACCGCCGCCTGCTGTGCGGCGGAGGGCAGCACGCCTGCAAGATCCTGCGGGTCCTGCGTCAGCGCAAAGCCATACACGGCAAGCCCTGCCACCACGCCCGCCGCCAGCGGGGCCCGCGCCCAGCGGGACTGCGGGGCCAGACCACGGCTGACAAACGGCAGGAGCATCCACAGGCCCAGAGGCAGCAGCACATCACCCCGCGGTGCGAGCGCCCAGAAGTCAAACCCGACTTCCCCTACGGACCAGATAAGCGTTGCAAAAACCAGCAGGGCATAGAGCCACAGGGCTTCCTGCCGACGCCGCCAGAGCAGGCCCGCCGTAACCAGCAGGACCAGACCGGCCAGCACATAAAAACAGGACCCGCCCAGCACGGCGAGCCACGCGCCGCCTCCGGTCAGGAACAGGCCAAGCACTGCCACAAGGACTGTTGTAATCAGAAGCGGCACAGGGGGCCGGGATGAGGGTGGCGTCATTCAGGTCAACCAGTATTGTCAGAACATGCGAAGAAGGAAGGAAACCGTATAAGATAAATTCACTTTTTTCCAGAAAAATCCGGCACAGGCGTCCCACCTATCAGAAAAAAGATTAACTGATTGCAAGGGACCAGACCAAAAATCGGTTTTTATTTTTTCTTAATGAAGAACATATCCTGATACCGCCAAACAATAGGACGGTTTTTCGAGAAAAACTGAAGGAACTTTCTTTTTTAAAGAATTTATTCCAGAAAAATTGATCTCACCACGAACCATGACTGCAAAAAATCATACCGGCATCCTTCTTACTCGGGCGAACTGTCATGCCACCATGCCGTTCAGAGCGTTACAGGGCGAGATCACGCAAACGCAGAGGCGCGGCGGGCGTTCCCTGCGAGCAGCCATTCTGCCCTCTTGCATCCTGCCTCCTGCGCCTGCACTCATATCAGGACCTGCTTCCTGTTTTGCCTGAACGGTTTTGCACCATGACGCCACACGCTCCCTCCCCCGCTGCCGCACCGCGCAGCTTTCTCGCCCGCCTCCGCCGCCCGGCAACGGCGGGCATCGCCGCACTGCTGGCACTGCTCCCGTTTGTGTCCCATGCAGAAACAGACGCGGCGTTTGAGGCCGAGCCGTTTGGCACACTGGCGGATGGTCAGAAAGTCTCGCGCTATACATTGCGCAACAAAGCCGGGCTGAGCGTGCAGTTCCTCTCCTATGGCGGCATCATCACCGCGATCTCCACACCGGATAAAACGGGAAAATTCGCCAACATTGTTCTGGGTTTTCCAACACTGGAAGGCTATACGCGCGACAGCGCCGCAGGGGGCCTGTATTTTGGCGCGCTGGTGGGGCGCTATGCCAACCGCATTGCCAATGCCACGTTTGATCTGGATGGCAGCACATACCATCTTGCCGCCACGGAACCACCCAATACCCTGCATGGCGGCCGCAACGGGTTTGATAAAAAGATATGGTCTGTCAAGAAAATCCCTGACCTGACGGACGCAACGGGGGCGGAGCTTACACTGGTCAGCCCGGACGGGGATGAAGGCTTTCCCGGCACACTGACCGTGCATGTGTCCTACATTCTGGACAACACCAACCGGCTGAGCATCCGCTACCGCGCCAGCACAGACCGCCCTACCGTCCTGAACCTGACAAATCACAGCTATTTCAATCTGGGAGGCGAAGGCTCCGGCACAGTGGAAAACCACGTCCTGACCCTGAATGCGGACCATTACACCCCAACGGATGCTGCCTCCATCCCGACAGGTGATATCGCCAAAGTTGAGAATACGCCGCTTGATTTCCGCACACCGCACCGCATCGGGGAGCGACTGCGCAGCACCTTCAGCCAGATGCTTCAGGCGCGCGGGTATGACCAGAACTGGGTGCTCAACGCCCCAACCGGCACAGCACCCGGCCTTGCCGCCACCCTCACGGACCCGGCCAGCGGGCGCAGCCTGTCCGTATCTACCACGCAGCCCGGCCTTCAGGTTTATACGGGCAACAGTCTGGATGGCCGCTACGCCGGGCCGTCCGGCCAGACCTATCGCCAGACGGATGGTATTGCGCTGGAAACCCAGTTTTTCCCGGACTCCCCGCATCACCCCAACTTTCCCTCCACCGTGCTCAGACCGGGTGAGGATTTTGATCAGACCACGATTTTTGAGTTTGGGGCTGATCAGGGCTGACCTTTAAGGCCCGCAAAACTGCCTGCCGGACGCTGCCCGCTGGCACGGGCAGAGGGGGATTACACCTCCCTGATGCCCCATCCAGTGTTCTCTGCTCACTCTCTTCTGGCCGGGCCGGTTTCAACCCCATGCGCGCATTTTGTGAAATTTTATGAACAGAACACTCGTGAATTTGTCGTTGTTTATTATGAAGCCTGCCTGGCTTTTGTCAGCGGCTGGAATTTTATCCATAAAAACAATCCGGAAAAGCGTATTCCCCTTGGGAAAGACAACGAAGCCGTCACCAATGAAGATAGTGTCTTCCTCTACGGATACAGCAAAAGCTTTCCACGCAATAAATTCGCTCTGGCGTGCTGCACGCTCATGAATATGCGCTCAAGGAAAATCCATAAAGTGCCACGGTTTATTTAAGGTCAACGCCCGACATCACTCTGGCAAACCCGCGCACCAAAAGCCCTGAGCCTGAAAAACCCTCTCTGCACCGTTCCGGACACCTGATATCCCGTTCCGGTACAGAAAGCCATTTTTCTAAAACCGTCAGGGCTGAGCAGGCGCTTCCAGAGGCGTAATCCGCACCAGAATATACGGTCGCTCCTGCATATCCTTTCCGTTATGGAAGTCCGGCAGGCGCGCCCACTGGCCGACTGTCAGCAGGATGGAGTTCCCATCAAACGCCATACTGTCCGGCGCAATCAGGCGGGCATCCTGCGCCACGAGGGACAGGCTGCCATCCGGCGCACGGCGCACAACCGCGTGCCGCTCAATATCCGTCACATACAGGCTGCCGTCAGGGGCGGTAATCATCCCGTCCATAATGCCGACTTCCCCTTCATCCTTTACCGCAGCCTCTAACGTGGCCTCAGTGGCATTCGGGTCTGCCAGCACAGCGGTTGGGGCGCTGTAAAGGCGGCGGGAGGAGAGCGGAGACCAGTAAAGCCGGGTGGAATCCGCACTCAGCGCCACGCCATCCACACCGCCCTGCGGCACGGTCGGATGTTCCGCATCATAGCGGCCAAGACGCCCGTCGGCTTCCATCACAAAACCCGGTATGGGGCTGACGGACACCGTTTCTTTCAGAATGCGCCGTGCCTGTCCGCTGGCCAGATCGACTACCAGCAAAGCCGGGTGTGTGGTCTGGGATGTATCACTGATAAAAGCCGTGCCCGCGCTGCCATGTGTAAGGTCAACGCGCACATCATTCACATGGCTGTCTGGCCGCACCGCTGGCGCAGTCAGGGCGTAGCGACGGATAATCCTGTTTGTCTTCGGGTCAATATGCAGCAGGGCCGGTTTTGCTCTGGCTTTGCTGCCAGCCCGAACGCCCTCATCCAGCAGCCAGAGCTGACCATTGGCATCGACCGTCATGCCAAGTGGCGAGAGGATTTTGCTCTGTGCGGCCGCACTGGGGAACGGCGTCAGGTGCCCCGGTGCCCACGTGACCAGCACCGGGCCTTTATGCCGCTGGGCGCTGGTGGGCAGGGAAAGCACAACCCGCCCATCTGGCAGACGGGCAATACCGGACGCCTGCACGGTGGGGAAGCGGTCCGCGACCGTCACATTTCCGCTGGTAGTCCAGTTATGCACGGTGCTGTCTTCCGCCAGTGCCGTGCCGGAGACGCTGGCACAGAGCAGACCCGTCATCAGGCCGGTCCGCGCCCACACGCCAAGCCTGCGGCGCCGGGGCTGGGGCTGGGGCTGGGGGGATGCTAGCTGTGCTTCGGGGCGATGCGTGAGCATAAGGAATGCCTTTCTGAAATGCGTCTTAACCTGTGCGCTCATTCTACCGCATGACGCAAAAAAGGCCATTGCCACGGGAGCGTACCCCCGCCGCAATGGCCTTCCGGCACACAAAACCGCATGCAGGATCAGTAATTCAGCGTAAAGCCGCCATATCCGGCCCGACCCGGCTGGAGGTAGCCCACCGGGTTTTCATACTGCCGGTTCAGCAGGTTATCAGCCCGCGCAAAAACCGAGATATAGCGGTTGATTTTGTAATTCGCGGTCAGATCAATGGTAAAATATCCATGCCCTTTTGCGCAGGTCGCGCAAAAGTTTTCTCCCACCAGAGGATAATCCCGCCAGCCGCTGGTATAGAGAATATTACCAGACAGGGTGAAATCCTTCACCGGAGACCATGTGGTATTGAAGTTGAACTTATGCTGCGGGCGGCGCTGCAACAGCGCGTCACTATCCGTATCCCGCGCGTGGGTCCATGTGTAATTCAGCGCAAAACTGAGTGTGTCCAGTGCCTTCCAGTCCAGAAATGCCTCCACCCCATACATGCGCGCATGCCCAACATTGCCGAAGGAATAGATATAATCCCCCCACGCACTCCCTGCAGCAGGCATGACGTAAGCAGAAGACTGGATCAGGTTCCGCACCTTGTTGTCATACCATGTGGCGCCAAAACGCAGTTTGTCATGCAGCAGTTTCTGCTCAACACCGACATCATAGCCAATCATGGTTTCGGCTTTCAGGTTGGCGTTGCCTTCTTCCGCCCAGCCAGCGCCGCGCTGATTGACAAAAAGCTGATATAGCGAGGGTGCATGAAAGCCCGACCCGGCACTGGCTTTGATGATGGTGCCCGTATTGGGCACATGGATGGCGGGAGCCACACGCCATGTCACATGGTTGCCGTAGCGGGAATTGGCATCATACCGCACGTTGGCTGCACCATAGAGAACACGGTTCCAGTTGCCTTCATACTGCCCGTACCCCGCCGTGGTATCCATGCCTGCGGTGGTGTGCACTGGCTCGGTCGGGTCATCCGTCGCGACATTGATGCCATCATGAAAATGCTCGGCACCCACAAGAACCGTCCCGAATTTCCGCAGATCAACCGTGCCATGCCAGTCCACTTTCAGGCGTGTGGAACGGTAATAATCCGGGTCTGTCATGGCAGGATCACCATCCGCGTACAACCCGTCCTGCATGTACCGGCGGCGGTTGGTCATGTAGCCAAGCCCCAGAACCTGATCAAACCGCCCGCCAAAGGAGGAAAGATGCGCCGTGCCGCGCACCACGGCCTCGTTCTGGGTATTCTGGTCCCGGATCAGCTGGTCCCCGTTATAGGGCGTATAAACCTGATCATACGCTGTAAAGGTATGATAGTTGGCCTGTATCAGCCGTGCTGTCAGACCCAGATCAAAATTATGCGTGACATCATAACCCAGTTTGACGTTAGCGCTGCGGTTATCATTCCGGTCCCCCGCGCGGCGCTGGGCCCGGTTGGCCCCATTATACCGCTCAATATAGCGCGGAATTTCATGAAACCCATCCGTGCGGTAATGAGAGAGCACAACATTATAGTGGAAGCGCCCGCTGCTGCCTGATGCCCCGAAGGCCTGATTGAACGTGCCATAAGACCCACCTTCAATCCGCACAAACGGTTTAAAGCGCCCCTGCCCTTGCTTTGTGTTGATATCAATCACACCCGCCATGGCATCCGCGCCATACAGGCCGCTCTGGGGGCCGCGCAAGATTTCAATGGAGCCAATGCCGTCCGTTACAAACTGCCCGGCATCAAACGCGTTGCTGGCGGAACTGCCGTCATTGATGTCCATGCCATCAATCCGCACCTTCACATCATTGGCGTTTGCCCCGCGCATAAAGATGGAGGTTGTTCCGCCAAATCCGCCAGACCGCACCACATTCAGCCCCGGCTGCCGCGCCAGAATATCCGGCAGGGTGCGGCGCTGCTGGGTGGCAATCTGCTCCTCCGTCACCACCGTCACGCTGGACCCGACATCATCCGCCCGTATGGGTCTGCGCAGCGCACTGACCGTCACCACCTCCGGCAATCCCTGAGACGGGCTCAGTGAGACAAGCGTGCGGCCCGTCGGTGCGAGCGCCGCGACAGACTGCCCCGGCATTGCAGGAACTGTGTTGTCCGTTGCGGTCCGTCCGGTGGCGCGGCTTTTCAGATGGCTGCCCGAAGCTGCGGCTTTATGCGTAAAAGGTTTGCCAGAACGCGCATTGGTCGCGGAAGAGGCGGCGGCCTGTGCGCCAGCCACAGACAGTCCGGTGACAGCCAGAATGGTGGAGGTGGTCAGCGCGCAACGAAAAAAACTCATTTTAACTCGTATCCTGTGGTCAGCCGTTGCCACAGGAAAACGTGCTCCGCCTGCTCATGCGGCAAAGGCCGGAGCAAAACTCAGTCACGCACGCCAGCACACCCCGGCTGGCGTCTCCTGATTGCAACCACGTGCCGGATGGCAGGTCTCCTGGCTTGCGGCACTTTGACTGAGCCTTCCCTTCCCGGAGAATCGTCTGCTCCAGTGGGCCGGACGCGGTACGTCCGGGCAGCCTCAGCCCTGCCGCTTACAGTTGCGGGGACAGCCCGGGACTAAGGCCAGCACGGCCCGCACCCGGTTCCCTTTTCATCCCCCGTTGCAGGGGAAACCATCACACGGGTGTCATATCGCGTTGCCCGGTCGAGTCAATTACCCGGTGCAACAGTGCTGCCACAGGGCAACACGCAACGCCAAAATCGCAAAAACACATCAGCCTCCCACCCGGCAATGTCCCCCAAGACAGGCACAAAAAAACGCGGCCCTCCGAAGAAGGCCGCGTTCCTGATCATCTGAAACTCCGGGAAGGAGGGATCAGACGGAGTAGTACATTTCAAACTCAACCGGGTGCGGCGTGTGTTCAAAGCGATACACGTCTTCCCACTTGATGGCGATGTAGCTGTCGATCTGGTCTTTGGTGAACACGCCACCAGCCAGCAGGAACTCATAATCCGCAGACAGAGCTTCCAGCGCTTCACGCAGGGACCCGGCAACCGTCGGGATCTGCTTCAGTTCTTCCGGCGGCAGGTCATACAGATCCTTGTCCATGGCGTCGCCCGGGTGGATCTTGTTCTTGATGCCGTCAATGCCGGCCATCAGCATGGCGGAGAAGGCCAGATACGGGTTGGCCGTCGGGTCCGGGAAGCGGACTTCAACGCGCTTGGCTTTGGGGTTGGTGGCATACGGAATACGGCAGGACGCAGAGCGGTTGCGCGCAGAGTAGGCCAGCAGCACCGGAGCTTCAAAACCCGGAATCAGGCGCTTGTAGGAGTTGGTGGACGGGTTGGTGAAGGCGTTCAGCGCCTTGGCATGTTTGATGATACCGCCGATGTAATACAGGGCGGTATCGGACAGGTCCGCATAGCCATTGCCTGCAAACGTCGGCTTGCCGTCTTTCCAGATGGACTGGTGCACATGCATGCCGGACCCGTTATCGCCATAGATCGGCTTGGGCATAAACGTGGCGGTCTTGCCGTAGGAATGAGCGACGTTGTGCACGCAGTATTTGTAGATCTGCATGAAATCGGCAGAGCGGACCAGCGTGTCGAACTTGGTGCCCAGTTCGTGCTGGGACTGTGCGACTTCATGGTGCTGCTTTTCAATCGGCAGACCCATTTCACCCATGGTGGCGAGCATTTCTGCGCGCAGGTCGTTTTCGCTATCCACCGGCGGCACGGGGAAGTAGCCACCCTTCACGCCCGGACGATGGCCCATATTGCCTTCCGGGTAATCCTTCAGGGAGGCGCCGGGTCCTTCGATGCTGTCGAGCTGATATTTGCCGAAGTTCGGGCCCGTGCCAAAGCGCACGTTATCGAAGATAAAGAATTCAGCTTCCGGACCAAAGAAGGCGGTATCACCAAGCCCAGAGGACTTCAGATACTGCTCAGCCAGTTTGGCGGTGGAGCGCGGGTCACGGTTATAGGGCTGGCCTGTGGACGGCTCAATGATGTCACAGAACAGGATCAGCTGCGGGCGCGCCGTAAACGGGTCCATCACAGCGGTTTCCGGGTCCGGCAGCAGAACCATGTCACTTTCGTTAATGGCTTTCCACCCAGCGATGGAAGAACCGTCGAACATGAAGCCCTCGGTAAAGGTGTCTTCTTCAATCGTGGTGACATACTGCGTGGTGTGGTGCCACTTGCCGCGCGGATCCGTGAAACGCAGATCGACAAACTCGACCGAGTTTTCCTGGATCAGGTCAAAAACCTTAGCAATCGCTGCGGCTTTGCTGTCACCCGCAGTGGTCGTTTTCTTCACCATATGTCTTCACCTACAACCTGTTGCGCACCACACTCTTGCGGCACGTCTAGGATTATAAAACTCGCGTCCGCCGCCGGGCGGCCCCGCACCGGGGCACCTCAGATAGCGTCTTCCCCTCTTTCCCCCGTGCGGATTCGCACCACATCTTCCACCGGGAGAATAAAGATCTTGCCGTCCCCGATTCGTCCGGTCCGGGCAGCAGCGGAAATGGCTTCCACCGCGCGCTCCACCAGACTGGCAGGGCAGACAACCTCAATTTTCATCTTGGGCAGAAAATCAACAATATATTCCGCGCCACGATAAAGCTCCGTGTGCCCTTTCTGCCGCCCGAAGCCCTTGGCTTCGATCACGGTAATGCCTTGCAGGCCGAGTTCGTGAAGGGCTTCCTTCACCTCGTCCAGCTTGAACGGCTTGATTATGGCCTCGATCTTTCTCATGTCACGTCATCAATATTCTGGTGCTGCACTCAACAAGAGGGGGTTCTTTCTGCGCGCAACCTGCCCATGGGGCATCCCGGGGGGCATGAAGACTCAGAGCGAACAGCCCCAAACTTGCACGGGTTGGCCGCGCGGGCAATCGGGCTTGTGCGAAATATAACGATCCAGCACCAATCTCCCCTCTTTTCTCACGCCGCAAGGCCGTGCCACTCTGCGCGCCACTTTCGCTTTTTTTCGCCACCCTTCCCCCGGCAACTCCCAGGATTTACGGCCATGACCAAACCGCTCAACCGGCAGATTGCCGCCCTGCCCACCACCATTTTTACCGTCATGTCTGAGCTGGCCCGCGCGCATGACGCCATCAATCTCGGGCAGGGCTTCCCGGATACGGAAGGCCCGCAGGATATGGTGCAGGCTGCGGCGGATGCTCTGCTCGATGGGCGCAACCAGTATGCGCCCCTCACCGGCCTGCCGGAGCTGCGCGCGGCGGTGGCAGACTCTAATGCCCGCTTTCAGGGGCTGGAGGTCAGTGCGGAGTCGGAGGTGGTGGTCACATCTGGTGCGACGGAAGCCCTTGCCGCCTGCCTGATGGCCCTGATTGAACCGGGGGATGAAGTGGTGCTGATTGAACCGCTTTATGACACCTATCTCCCCATGGTCCGCCAGCTTGGCGGCGTGCCCCGGCTGGTGCGGCTGGAAGAACCAGGCTGGACGCTGCCGCGGGAGGCTCTGGCCGCCGCTTTTTCCGCCCGCACAAAGGCCATTCTACTCAACACCCCCATGAACCCCACTGGCAAGGTGTTCACCCCGGATGAGCTGGACTTCATCGCAGGCCTGCTGAGCCAGCACGACGCCTATGCCGTGTGTGATGAGGTGTATGAGCACCTGACCTTCGGCACGCCGCACGTCTCACTCATGACGCGCCCCGGCATGCGCGAGAGGTGCCTGCGTATTGGCAGTGCAGGCAAGAGCTTCTCGCTCACGGGCTGGAAAGTTGGCTACGTCACGGCCCCGGCTCCGCTGGCATCGGTCGTCGCCAAGGCCCACCAGAATCTGGTGTTTGCCACCGCCCCCAACCTGCAACGCGCCGTGGCGTTCGGCCTGAAGAAAGATGTGCAGTATTTCCGGGATCTGGCCGGGGACATGGCCCGCAAGCGTGACATTCTCTCCGCCGGGCTGCGCGGCGTGGGGCTGGACGTGCTGCCGTGCGATGGCAGTTATTTTGTCATGGTGGATATCACCCCGCTGGCCAACGGGCTGGATGATGTCGCCTTTGCCCGCCTGCTGACGGAAGAAGCCGGGGTGACGACCATCCCCGCCTCAGCCTTTTATGACCCTGCCAATGGCACCCCGCCCCGGCATCTGGTCCGCTTCGCTTTTTGCAAACAGGACACGGTGTTGCAGGACGCCGTTGCCCGTATTGAACGCTGGGCCAGCACCCGGACCTGAAGCCGCGGAGAATTTTTCTCCGTCTTCACCGCATCTCGGTCTTGACGGGGCATACGCGTTTCTCTACATGAGCGCTTGCTGTGTGGCGGATGTAGCTCAGCTGGTAGAGCGCCGGTTTGTGGTACCGGTTGTCGCGGGTTCGAGCCCCGTCATTCGCCCCAGCATTTCCCTTTTTAAATGTGTAGTTCCTGCAAAGTCTCTGCTGCCAGAGGCGCGCCTTGCGTGCTTCTCAGAGCATGTTGCCCTTTGTCTGGATTTTCCCACTCCGCACAAATGCCGCCTGAGCAAAAACTAGCTGGCGCCCCCCGTTTTCGGCTCTGTTCAGCCGCCCGGCATTTTTAGCCACCACAGACTTTCAGCCCGATCACGCACACCATAATCCCGGCAATAAACACCAGCCGCATGACGGAAACGGGTTCATGAAACGCCACCATGCCGAACACAACGGTTCCGGCGGTGCCCAATGCTGTCCAGATGGCATAGGCCGTACCCAGTGGAATGGTGCGGGTTGCAAGCTGCACCAGCCCGATACTTGTCACTAGACAAAACAGCAGCCCGATAAACCAGCCAATATCCTGCCACCCTTTTGCAAAACGCATACAGGTGGTGAAGCCAATTTCCAGAAACCCGCTCATAAATAAATACAGCCAGTTCACGTAACATCTCTCTCCGGTTGCCTGATGAAGCGCATGCTAAAGACAGGCTGAAGCGGGCACAATAAAGGCACACCCCGGAGACGTCCGCCTCCCTCTGGCTGCCATCACCCACACAGACCACAAGAATACTGAGCCTGCTGGCACGACAGGGGCCGGGTTCCTTCCCGCCTTCTCCGATAGATTTTCTGCATTACGCCGATGCAGAAAACCGAACAGTCCCGCCGGATTTCCGAGTGAACGCGGCCTGACTGTATTATTCTGGCATCAGTCCAGTGATTATATTCCTGCATATACAGGTTTATGCATCACCGTATATGGACAACACCCGGCAGGACCGGCAGAAGCGGCTCACCTTCTGTTCTTTACCAATTCCCGGACCTGCCTGAGCCATGCACGATCGTTTTCCCCGCCTTTTCGCTTCAGGAACATTCGGCGCACTCCTGCTGACAAGTTCCGCTCTGGCCGCAACCCCGGCTTCGGCCCCGTACGACACGGCTGACAAACGCGCCGTTGTCAAAGCCACCCCTGCCAGAAAAGCCGCATTGAAAGCTCCAGCCGCTGTGGGGGCCGCAAGACGCACCTCCACCCCCATTGCCGGGATTCTGGACGGCTCCAACGGGGAGACCATTAACGTCCACGGGCATCATGCAGCAGACGGCACGGCCGCCAAATACATGAACAAGGTTGTGTATCTCGGCCCGCTGGGCAACCGCGATACGCTGGACACGCCCTATTCCGTCATGGGTGTGACGCATGACGTGGTGGTCAACCAGCAGATCCGCAGCATCAATGATATGGCGCAGTAT
Source organism: Acetobacter persici (assembly GCF_018256955.1). Classification (NCBI taxonomy): domain Bacteria; kingdom Pseudomonadati; phylum Pseudomonadota; class Alphaproteobacteria; order Acetobacterales; family Acetobacteraceae; genus Acetobacter; species Acetobacter persici. The sequence goes on along the minus strand of NZ_JAERKU010000002.1, from coordinate 119,102 downwards.
CTGCCCTCCGTGCAGCTTGAAGTGCGCGGGGACCCCAACACTTCCCGCCCGCAGTCCCGCGGGTTTGAATCCGATGTTGTGGCCAACTCCCGTCTGGACGGCCTGAACGTTGTCTCCACCACGCCGTATCCGGCGGAATGGGTGGATAACCTTCAGGTTCTCAACGGTCTGGCCGGTGCCATGTATGGGCCGGAAAACCCGGCGGGCGTGTTTGAATACACGCTTAAACGCCCGACTGACCGGCGCACGGAACGACTTTCCGTCGGTGTGGATTCCATCGGCACCCCGACGGTAAACGGCGATATTTCCGGGCGTCTGGGCCGCAATGGCTGGTTTGGTTACCGCCTGAACATGCTGCATGCGGATGGCACGGCCTATACGCAGGGCAGTTCCATGCGCCGTGAAATGGTGAGCGGGGATTTCGATTTCCATCTGGACGACAAGACAGTTATCGAAATTGACGCCAGCCACTACACCTATGACCAGCGCGGCGGTGCACCCGGTTTTGGTATTCTGGCCACCGGCGTGGGCGGTGACAAACTCCCTGAAGCCCCGGACCTGAGCAAGCGTCTGGCTCCGGAGTGGAGCGGTTACCACATGGAAACCAACACCTTTCTGGGCAAGATCAAGCATCAGTTCAACGAGAACTGGAGCTTCACGCTCGGTGGCCTGTATCAGGACGCAGCTCGTCAGGCATTTGGTGTCGCCGATACGCTGTGTGACGGCGGCAAGACCTGTGGCGGCCTGCGCGGGAGCGACGGCTGGTACAGTTCCAAAGCGACCGCCACCACCACCGCGAATGATTTCCGCGTTGGCAGTAACATGGCTTACCTCAACGGGCGTGTTTACACCGGCCCCATCCGGCATGATCTGGTGATTGGCACCAACGGCTACATGATGGGCAACTACAACCCGGTTGCGGCCTCAACCGCAGCGCAGAATCTGGGTATCCACAATATGTATGGCGCAAGCCAGAACGGTGGCACGCAGCCTTATTATCATGGCCGCTATAAATCCAGCAGCATCATGAGCCAGTCCTTTATTGTGGGAGACACCCTGCAACTGAACAAACACTGGTCCATCATGGGCACGCTCTCATGGGGCTGGATCCATCAGCGCGGCGCGCTGAACGCCAAAACCGCCATGCGGGACACGTTTGAAACCTCCGCCGCATTCAGCCCGACCGCCAGCATCATGTATAAGCCAACGGACAACCAGACCTTCTACTTCACCTATGGTCGCTCCGTGGAAGCCGGGCCTGTTACGCCCAACAGCACAAGCTACACCAACACCAACATTGCCCTGCCCGCAGCACATTCGGAAGAATATGAGGTCGGCTACAAACTGCGTTACAATACCATGCAGTTTAACGTGGCAGGCTTCCGCATGACATCGCCCTACGCCATGTATGTCGCGGCCTCCAACCCGAATGCCGGGTGTGCCGCCATGACCAACTGCCAGACCTACCAGTACGGCGGCACGCAGCGGAACTATGGTGTGGAAGCCCAGATTTCGGGCGAAGTCCTGCCCAACCTGTCCGTGCTGGCGGGCATGACATGGCTGGATGCGGAACTGGTCAACGCGGCCTCCCGCGCGCTGGACCGCAAGGAAATTGTGGGCGCTGCACCCCTTCAGGCCAACCTGCTGCTGGATTACCGCCTGCCTGCCTCCCTTGGGCGCTTTGCGTCCGGCTGGGCGTTTAACGCCAACGTGCATTACATGGGCAACCGCGCTGCCAACGTGACCAACACCCTGCACACAGGCTCCTACACCACGCTGGACCTTGGCACGCGCTACAGCTTCCGCGCGACGGAAAGACTGCCGATGGTCCTGCGCTTCGGGGTGAGCAACGCCACGAATGAACGCTACTGGGCGTCAGTCTACACAGGGGCCCCCAGCGGCACCTCCGGCGCAGCCTCCAGCCTGTATGCAGGCCTCCCGCGTGTCTATCACTTCACGCTGTCTGCTGAATTCTGAGAGATTTTTTCAGACTTCATTCAGGTTAGAACCCCACAGTCAAAACTACCTTCTGGCAGGCCCGTTACACTCTGTGGCGGGCCTGAAAAATATTCAGCCTGATTTATCCATTTCAGAAGAAATAACTTCCTAATAATTCGCAAAATCTATAAACTTAGTCTTGATACTTGCATTGTGCGAAGAGGTCAGTTTTAAAAAATATACAATAAATTGCAAAGAGTATGTCATGAGCACAGACACCAACTCACAACGTCCTGCCACGCCTGTTGCCAAAATGGATTTTTTCCGTTGCCTTAAGCAAGGTGTGGAAAGCGGCTGGCTTCCAACGCTTACTCAGGAAGACATCGCTCCTCCAGGCGAGGGCATTTTTCCATCCTCTATCCCTAAAAGAATTTCACAATACTGGCATAGTGAGACGTTGCCGGATGACGTGTCAGCTTCCATCGAAAAAGTAAAAAACAATAATCCGGGTTTTGAGCTGACCCTCACCCATGATGACTCAGCGAGAGCGTTTCTCGCTACGCATTTCGGCCAGAGCATGGTTGAGCTTTTTGATGTGTGTTTTCATCCCACCATGCGCTCTGATCTGTGGCGTATGTGCGACATGTATATTCACGGCGGGATTTATATTGATGTTGATATTTCTATGCACGCACCGCTCAGTGATATCACCGGCCATGCTGCCTACGAATGTTTTCTAATGTATGCCATTGGATCCCCATGGTGCATTGAAAACGGGCTTATTATCTCCAGAAAAAAACACCCTCTGATTGAAGGTATTATTCACGCACTGTGTGAGTCTCTTACCCGTTACAAAAACAATTCCGCCAACTTTGAAAATATCTGGATGAATACAGGTCCCGGCGTAACGACCATAGGCGCCATAAAATATCTTTTTGAGACCACACCATCAGAAGCCTCTGTAGCAACAGGTGAGGGATTTTTGCTTGGCCACCACAGCCGCGCGAATGCCAGTTACGGGCACGATGAACTTGCTTATAAAGCCTCCGCTGAAGGAAACTGGCGCAAGGCAAGGGCACCTCGCCGTTAAGGCGCGCTGAGCCAGCACGGTGCCCGCAGCATGTAACAGGTCCGTCATACCTTCCGGTTACATCAAACCGACCTGAACCTTTCCCATCTCCCCGCGTTTGGGCAGCAACTTGAATGCCGGGCCGCTGTTGTGCGGGCCGGGTGAGATGGAGAGACTTTCGTGAAAACGCTGACGCCCTGCCCTTCGGATGCCCTTCAGACGGAGCGCAGGCGCGAACTCTGGACAAACAGCAGCCTGTTTGCCCGCCCGGACGCAAATGGGGCGGAGGATTTCCCCCCGCCCCACGCACACGCAGCACTGATGCAAACTGACGGGCTGCCTCTTACGGCTATCGCCCCTGTGCCGCCCTGTGCTGAGCATCCCACCGGCGGGTAAAAGGCAGGCAGAGCACAAACAGCAGCGTGCAGCCCGCACCCAGCAGGAAGAGCATACGGAACAGCCCGGCATAGACCGGGAGAGTCTGGGCCGGGTCCGCCGAGGCCACGGCAGGCCCGACAGCAGCCAGATTGGCCAGCGCGCTGCCCAGATACATCGCCACACCGTTGGACACGTTGTAGCTGCCCATCATGAAGCCGCCCACATTGGCGGGCGCATAACGGGCGACCACAGCCAGACCCAGCGCACTGATCAGCAACTCCCCGATAGACAGCGCCCCATAGGCCCAGAACATCACCCAGGGGGAGACAAGATGATTGCCCCCGGTCGCGGCACTCCACCACCAGATCAGGAAGGAGAGCGAGACCAGCGAGAACCCGACAATAAACTTCTCGGCAATGGGGAAATTCCAGCCCTTATCCGCCATGCTCTTATACACCCATGACAGGAGCGGACTGGCCAGCATAATCCAGACCGGATTAAGCGCCTGAAACTGCCCGGCGGACATATGGAACAGCGTGATGCCGCCCAGTGTGAAGGCTGAATCCACATCCCGCAGCGCGAACAGTGTGAGGGATGTGACCATCTGCTGATAGAACACAAAATACAGCATGGTCTGCACAATCAGCAGATAGGCCAGCCGCAGGCCGGGGCGCACGGCGGCGGAAGCCCGGCGGTAAAGCACCACCCACACACACCCGACTGCCAGCGCGGCCACCCACACACAGGCCCGGCCCGCGGCCGGATAGCGCAGCAGCCCGACCATAACGGCCAGAACCAGCACCATACCGCCCAGCACCGCCATCAGGCGGGAAAACACGACGGGTTCAAAATCCGGGCGGGAGCCAACGCGCGCCAGCCATTTATGGAACAGCGTGTAACACGCCACCCCAAACGCCAGCCCCGCCGCACAGACCAGAAATGGCGGAGACCACCCGTATTTTTCCTGCAACCACGGCGTCAGCAGGAGAGACAGCGTGGAGCCAACATTGATGCTCATGTAGTAAATGGTGAAGGCGACATCGATGCGGGTATCGTCGCCTTCATAAATCCGGCGGACCAGATTGGCCGCGTTGGATTTAAACAGCCCGTTGCCCACAGCAATGACCGCGAGGGCGGCAAACAGCGCCATCTGGCCACCCAGATCCACCCCCAGCAGGGCGTAACCCACCGTCAGCACCACAGCGCCCAGCACCATGGTGCGGCGGGCACCCAGAACTTTATCTCCAACCCAGCCGCCGACAGCGGGGGCCGCATAACAGACGGCGGAGAAAGTGCCCCAGAGCAGATTGGCCTGTGCATCGGAAAAGCCGAGCCGCTGGATCATGTAAAGCAGCAGGATGCCCTGCATGCCGTAAAAGCCGAACCGTTCCCACAGCTCTATCGCCAGCACGACGGAAAAAGACTGGGTTCGGGATGGCAGAGAAGACGCTGATGCTGTCATGAAGTCCTGACCATATTGTGATGCCCCCTCCTACACCACTTCCGCCCCCTGCACATACCCCGCGCAAATCCGGCCTCCAGCGGCATAAAACCGGGGAAAACACCGCTGTTGCCCGTCTTTTCCTACCCGGAATGTGAAGCGACAGACCGGCCCTTACCCCTTATTCCGTCCCTCCGCCTGCCGCATGATGCTTATACGCTTCGTGTGCATTTTTACGGTCCCGTGCGGGGATGAGGGAGTATTTCACCATGGCAAAAATCAAAGTTAAAAATCCCATCGTCGAGATGGATGGTGATGAGATGACACGCATCATCTGGCATTTTATCCGCGAACGGCTGATTCTGCCCTATCTCGATATTGACCTGAAATATTATGATCTGGGCATTGAGCACCGGGACGCCACGGATGATCAGGTGACGGTAGACGCTGCTGAAGCCACCAAACGCTACGGTGTGGCCGTCAAATGCGCCACCATCACGCCGGATGAAGCCCGCGTGACGGAATTCGGGCTGAAGCGCATGTATCGCTCCCCCAACGGCACCATCCGCAATATTCTGGATGGCACCATCTTCCGTGAGCCGATTATCTGCTCCAACGTGCCGCGCCTTGTACCGCACTGGACCAAACCGATTGTGATCGGCCGCCATGCCTATGGTGACATTTACCGCGCTGTGGAAACCCGGATTCCCGGCCCCGGCACCGTCAAGCTGACCTACACGCCTGAAGGCGGCGGTGAACCTGTGACGCTGGACGTGCATGACTTCAAAGGCCCCGGCGTGGCCCTTGGCATGCACAATACCCGTGCGTCTATTGAAGGCTTTGCCCGCGCCTCCCTCTCCTACGGGCGGGACCGCAACATGCCGGTCTATCTCTCCACCAAAAACACCATTCTGAAGGCTTATGACGGCCTGTTTAAAGACGTGTTTCAGGAGATTTATGACAAGGAATTCAAAGCGGATTTTGAAAAGGCTGGTCTGACCTACGAACACCGCCTGATTGATGACATGGTGGCCTGCGCCCTCAAATGGCCGGGTGGCTATGTGTGGGCCTGTAAAAACTATGACGGTGACGTGCAGAGTGACATTGTGGCCCAGGGCTTTGGCAGCCTCGGCCTGATGACATCCGTTCTGCTCAACCCGACGGGTGACGTTGTGGAAGCAGAAGCCGCCCACGGCACCGTGACCCGCCACTACCGCGAGCACCAGAAAGGCCGCCCCACCAGCACCAACCCCATTGCCTCCATTTTTGCATGGACACGCGGGCTGGCCTACCGGGGCCGCTTTGATAACACGCCGGACGTGGTCCACTTTGCTGAAACGCTGGAACGCGTGTGCATTGAAACCGTGGAAGGCGGCCAGATGACCAAAGACCTGGCACTTCTGGTCGGCAAAGACACCAAATGGCTCAACACGCAGGACTTCCTTGATGTGCTGGATGCAGGGCTGAAAAAGGCTCTGGCGGCCTGATAAAATAGGGGATTGTGTAGAAAGCAAAAGTTTTCTGCACAGTCCCCACTGTGATGCACACTAAGCGGTTGAAATAAACAGATTCGTCAATGCAATCCGTTTAACACTTAGGTGCGGTCCAAACGTTACGCGTTAAAAATTTTTTATTGTAAATCATAATGTATTCAGGTTATTAATCCTGAGCTTTTTGTTATACAGAACGATCTGCATAAATAAAAATTTTAATATTTTATATGAGAAACCTATATCCGACACCAATATTCACACTCTAAATTTTCACAACCCTTCAAAAGAAAATGATATATTCACCAAAACCGCATCACATTTATCCCCCACAGCCATTACATATCAGAATCACGTTTCATTTCCGATATTGAGACAAAAGCGACGCAAATCAATTTGAAATTTCAAGCGACTTACGAAATGATCGCTTAGCTATATGGGATAAAGTGAAAGAATTTATGATAATATTTAATTCCAAAGAAAATTTTCTCAGTGTTTATAAAATGGAAAAAACAATCTCAATGCGATACTCTCAAGTTATGGAGAGTAAGAGAGGTCGCTCCACACACAACACCATTGAATCAAAAAGGATCGTGAATGCAAGCCTTAGAACATCTAAAGATTATATTTTTCAGTGATCCAAGTTACGAAAAACTGGTAACAGAAGTTTATTTTGATGACATTTATGTATTCCTTATCAGTATTGATCATGGTTTAGATAATATGTTTATTGTTACTCCAGACCAAACAATGAGTCCAGAATACGTTAAACATGATATTCCCCTTGAGTGGACTTTAAAAGCCATAAAAATTGCTCAGGAAAAAACCATAACGAGACAGCATCTTCCAGAAGAAAAGCTATCTTGGCGACCTAAACCCCATAAATAGAGAAGGAAACTGAACAAAGGCCTTCACATTTCGAAATACAGTTTACGGTCGCGGCCCCTTTCCGGCAACACGACCACGCCCCTGTTCTCGCTCCACTACTGCATGCTGCCCGGTTTGCTGGCTTTTTTCTGTTCCTAATCTCCCTTGAGATGCGTCCTGCTGTCTTTCCTCAATCTCGCCCAGGGGGCCTGGAGCGTCCTTCAAAACACGGTTGATTTGGTCTGAAGGATATTGACTGGTCCTTTAGAGACAGCAAAAATTTACGACGGTATTGTCTACACAGTAGAAATTCCGCATCAAACAGTAACACTAGGAACAGTATTAATGTTTTGGAAATATTACACTATAGGCAATGAAAATTTATGATTAATTTTGTAAAAATAATAAAATTTTCTAGGTAAGGGTTTGATTATGAAAAATATTTATAATAGTGTTTTAGAAAATTTATCAGATGATAACTTTTATGGTATATGGAATGACCTTTTTAGGCACAATGAAAAATTAAAAACGCACGACAAAAAAGAAAAATTTTTTGATTTCTTCATATATGGAATGAAAAAGAATATACTTCTTGAGTATGATTTAGAAAATCAATGCCCTGTATTTTCTAGAGATGATCCTTATGTAGTTGTACATCGTATATTCTCAGATTTAAAAAATCTAAAATTACCAGAAAACAACGGTGACGTTACAAGAGAGTTTATCGCATACGCTATGACCAAATACGGTTGGGCCGTTCTCAAAGAAGGAACATATTTGTTCCTTCCTGATTAAACGCTCTTTTTGAAAAATCGCGGATGAATGGTGCAGCTTAGCATGAGACTTTCCACGATGATGTGGGTCCTAGTCGACACCCCAAAACCAGAGATCTTTTAACTTTCTAATCAGATACTGCTGAGCGTCTTTGCGTTGAATAACGCATGTTCAAATATCTAGTGCAGGAGAGAATATCAGGAGTTCATAATTCTGAACACACTTTCCCGATCGCAAATCTTATCCCGTGCAACAAAGGCCTAAATTACCCCTGTGACCTCCCCTATTGCACCCACTGGCAACCTGTCGCAAAAACAACGGCAGATCATACGGCCAGAAAGGGAGACCCACCGCGCCATGACGGATATGCCGATTGAGACTGATGTCGCCATTATCGGCGCGGGCCCCACGGGGCTGTTTGCCGCCTTCCAGTGCGCCATGCTGCGCCTGCGGTGCGTGCTGATTGATGTGCTGCCGGAAGTAGGCGGCCAGTGTGTGGCGCTGTATCCTGAAAAGCCGATTTATGACATTCCCGCCTGCCCCGCGGTGGAAGGCGCGCAACTGATTGCCAATCTGGAACAGCAGATTGCCCCGTTTGATATCCCGCGCCTGCTCAAACACCGGATTGAAAGCCTGAGCGGCCACCGGGGCGCGTTCACGCTGGGCACGGATAAAGGGGCAACCGTTACCGCCAAAGCCGTAATTATTGCAGCAGGCGCCGGTGCATTCGGCCCCAACCGCCCCCCGCTGGACGGGCTTGAGGCGTTTGAGGAAAGCGGTGCCGTCCAGTATTACGTGCGCCGCAAAGCCGATTTTGAAAACAAACGTATTGTGATTGCCGGTGGTGGGGATTCCGCACTGGACTGGGCGCTGGCCCTTAAAGACAAGGCGGAAAAGCTGTATCTGGTGCATCGGCGCGACCGCTTCCGCGGCGCGCCGGAAAGCCTGCGTCTGCTGGATGATGCGGTAGCCGCCGGGCAGATTGAGAAAGTCGTGCCTTACCAGCTCCACGCCCTGCACGGCGCAAATGGTGCTCTGGAAAGCGTGGAAGTAGTGGATCTGGACGGTGCAACCCGGCACCTTGAAGCAGACACGCTCCTGCCCTTCTTCGGGCTGGCGACGGACCTCGGCCCCATTGCCCGCTGGGGCATGGACACCATCCGCTCCACCGTTCCCGTCACGCCCTCCACCTGTGAGACCAGCATGCCCGGCGTGTTCGCAATTGGTGATGTGGCAACCTACCCCGGCAAGCTCAAACTGATCCTGCAAGGGTTTAGTGAAGGGGCAATGGCCGCCCATTCCATCTACCCGATCGTCAACCCCGATCAGGCCCTGCACTTCGAATATTCCACCAGCAAGGGCGTGCCCACGGTCTGAGGCCACACTCAGGCAGTCGGCTCCCTGTTGCTCCACAGCCAGAGCCCCTGCCTGCCCTCCACCCGTATCGGTCCCGGCCCATCATCCTTCCGGACGGACCATTCCGGAGGAGGGTGCCCTACCCGGAGCCACCTCTTCCGGGGTCTGGCAACCGCAGCCTGAATGAGGGCAGCAAAGTGCCAGACACCCTGACGCGCCCCTGATGCGGCAAACGCCCCGCATGCCGCGCACATCAGCCACCTTTGCCCTGTAAACGACGGCAGGTTGAGGCTGTGTCATGATACCGTCACTTTAAATCGACGAAGGCATCGTCAACAGTCCCCCACTGCCGTCACTATAAAGGAGCAGGCGTGCCACAAACCCGATCCTCCTGCCCCTGTGCCCCGTACGCGCCGTTCCCTTGTGCTGCCTACGGAGCCCCGGCCTGCCCGCCCGTCCCATGCTGAAAACGCCTGACGCCTTTCCGCTCACCAGCCGGACCCGGCCCGCCCGGCGTCTTGCAATGCTGTGCAGTCTGGTCTCCGGCCTGTTTGCCTCCCTCCCGGTTCAGGCGGCCACAACACCGCTCGCCACCGATATTCTGCCCTCCGGTGTTCCGCTCCCGGTGCCTTCCCCCACCTTTTCCCCGCCCGAAGAGGATGCCAGCACAGAAATGCTGGGCACAATGGGCGGCGCGCGCACATGGCTGGGCAAGAAAGGCGTGCGGATTACCTTGCAGGATGTCGAGGAACTCTGGGGGCTGGCCTCCGGCGGGATGCAGCGCGGGGCAACCTATGATGGTATGACCGCCGTCGCGCTCTCACTGGACACCGGGAAGGCTTTTGGCTGGCAGGGCGGCCTGCTGAATGTCAGCGCGCTGCAAATCCGCGGACGGTCCTTTACCGGGGAACGTCTGGGCGCGCTCAACACCGTCAGCGGGTATGATGCCGGGCGCTCAACCCGGCTGTTTGAACTATGGTACGGGCAAAGTTTTCTGAACAGCACACTGGATGTACGCGTCGGCACGCTGGATCTGGATACGGAATTTCTTGTCAGTCAGAACGCCTCATTTTTTCTGAACTCCAGCTTTGGCTGGCCCCTTTCCACGTCCAGCAACCTCTATTCCGGCGGGCCCTCATGGCCCTATTCCGCTGTGGGCGGCCGCGTAAAGTGGCGGCCTGCGGCCCCTCTCGTCCTGATGGGCGCCATTACGAATGACAACCCGACCCACGGCCCGTTTTATAGTGATATCAGCGCCTCCCAGCGCGACCCGTCCGGCACGCTGTTTTCCACCAAAGGCGGCGCGCTCTTCATGGGGGAAGCCCAGCTCTGGCTGGACGCCGCGAAACAGATAGGCGGACGGGATGATGTGGCGCTGCCCGGCGTGTGGAAAGTCGGCGGGCTGTATGACACCGGGCGCTTCCCGGACCAGCGGTATGATGCACAACGCGGCCTGCTGGCCAGCCCGGACAGCAGCGGGTCTCCATTTTATCATCAGGGGAACTGGATGGCTTATTTCGTTATTGATCAGATGATCTGGCGGAAAGAAAAAGGCTCTGGCAAAACCATCAACTTTTTTGCCCGTGCTACGCTGAGCAACGGCACAACCAGTCGGTTTTCCTCTGAAATTCAAAGCGGCTTCACGTTTGATGAACTGCTGCCCGGCAGGCCGGATGATACGCTGGGCCTTGCATGGGGCACCAGCCTGTATGGCCTGCGCGCCAAGGAAAACACGCATGACAGTTTCCGGCTGGGCACCAACACAGCAGGAGCGCTTGTGCCGGAGCACCATCTGGAATTCACCTATCAGGCGGCAGCCACGCCCTGGCTGATTGTGCAGCCGGATTTCCAGTATTTCTGGAACGTGGGCGGCACCTCCCTCAACCCGCAGACTGGCAAACATATCCGCAATGGCGTTGTCACCGGGCTGAATCTCACCACAACCTTCTGACACGCCGCCAATGTCATGAAAGTTTCAAACTGATCAATTCCGCCAGTCTTTATAGTCCGCTTCCAGCCCCCTCCGGCGACGATAAAGGGAACAAAATGAGCGATCTGGACAGCCTGACAGCGGAAGAACGTGAACGCGTGCAGATGCGTCGTGAGATTATTGATGATCTTGACGAAGAATTTGAACTTTCTCTGGAAGATGATGCCTCTGGCATAGGCGGGCTGGACGCCGAAGACCGCGCATTTCGCCGCGTGTATTTTCGTGAACTGATCCGCATGCAGGGTGAGCTGATCAAACTACAGGACTGGGTGCAGGCCACCGGCCACCGCGTGGTTGTGCTGTTTGAAGGGCGTGACGCCGCAGGCAAGGGCGGCGCTATCAAACGCATTACCCAGCGCCTGAACCCCCGCACCTGCCGGGTTGCAGCCCTGCCCGCCCCCAACAACCGTGAAAAGACCCAGTGGTATTTCCAGCGTTACGTGGCGCACCTGCCCGCCGCGGGAGAAATCGTGCTGTTTGACCGGAGCTGGTATAACCGCGCAGGCGTGGAGCGCGTAATGGGCTTCTGCACGGATGAAGAATACGAAGAGTTTTTCCGCTCAGTGCCGGAATTTGAGCGGATGCTCGTCAGCAGCGGTATCCAGATTATCAAATTCTGGTTTTCCATCACGGATGATGAACAGGAAGCCCGCTTCCGCGCCCGTATGGATGATCCACTCAAGCAGTGGAAACTTTCCCCCATGGATCTGGAAAGCCGCAAGCGGTGGGAAGCCTACACTCTGGCGAAGGAAGTCATGCTGGAACGCTCCAGTATCCCGGAAGCCCCCTGGTGGGTGGTGCAGGGTGTGGACAAAAAGAAGGCCCGCCTGAACTGCATTGCCCATCTTCTGTCTCTGGTGCCGTATCAGCCCGTCTCCCGCCCGGAAGTGGTTCTGCCGCCGCGTATCTTCCACCCGGATTATGAACGGCAGCCGACGCCGGAATCCATGATTGTGCCGGAACTCTACTAAATCATAACTACTGGCAGAACAGGGCCTGCGCGCTGTGTTCTGCCAGACTTTATCCAGCCATTCCTTTAAAAGGCAGCGCTACTGACAAACACCTTTGCACGCACTCCGCCACCAATTATTTTTTTATAAGATATTTTTTGTCCAGACTTTCCAGAAAACCCGGCCTGACCCACACAACAGCCTTTGAAAGCGCCTGCTGGTCTGCCTCTGACAAGTCTGTTGTCTCAGGTTGAATTTTATCAAGAAAACCCTGCCATTCGTCAGATAGTTTTGTCATGGCGTCTTGCCCCATATAATCGGGATCATAATAATAAATACCCGGATCACCCTGCTTTTTCATCAGAAAAAAAGCACCGCACTCCCCTTCCGCAAATGGAAAATAGTGTTTTTGCGTATAATCGTCCTGAAGGGATGATAAACACGCCGGAATATCCTTAACGTCCAGAAAATATCTCAGGGCATTGTCTTCATTTTCAGAAATGCGAATAATATTTCTCTCAACCGAGCATCCGTTATGCTCTAAAATAAAAGCCTTAAATTCTTCTGTAAAATGCGCCTGTAGCACGCACTCTATTTCTGCAAGTTCCTGTTCGCTCGTGTCCCGCGTTTTTTCTTTCATATTTATCATAGCTTATGCCTGTGCTCTTCTGCCGCGCTTCAAGCATAACACCCCGCGTCACGAACGCGAACGTGCTCCTTTTGAAACAAGGCGCGCAACGTAACGCAAACGCCGCAGAGGAGCTGGGAGCAGGGCAGCATCTCCTGCAAATACCGTGCCAGCACGCAACATACCTTTAGCCTGCTCTGGCCCCCTTGTTAAAATTTCCCTTCCGGGGGAACCTCTCAAACGCTGTTGAGTCTTAAAAATGATCGTCCCGGAGGGTCTTTCAGAAAGGAACACCGTCATGCGGCTGGGCCAGCGCTATTTTGTAACCGTCCTGAGTTACAGCTTTATCTGCTCCGCACTGGTCAGCCTGTACGGTGCCGGGCATGGCCCTACCCTCACGCCCCCTGCGGCCCTGCTTTATTGTCTGGGCAGAAGCGGCCTGTTCTTTCTGGTTTTTGTTTTTCTGGGCGTCCCGATGGCGTGCCTTTGCCTGTCGCTGCATCGGGCTTTATCTCGGGCCAGCCATCACACCACCCTGCCGGGCTGCCTGCTGCTGGGCATTATATGGGCGTGTGGCACTGCGGCCTTGCTTGGCCTTCTGCTTGGCGTTGCCAGTTTTTCCCTCTCCGCGTCCGGCCATGCGCTCCCTGACTGGAACCGCATCCTTATTACCAACATAGCGGGCGGCGCAGCGGCCGGGCTGGTCTTCTGGCTCGCCTCCCCCGCTGGAGAGCGTAGAGTTTTTTACTAACGGAGATTCCCCTTTCAAACTTGCTTTATCCGGAAGCTATTTTAAGGTTCACAGCATTGGTCAGAAGCGCCGCATGGAGTGCGGCCAGTTCCTCTTCCTGCTCCGTTTCCGCTACAGAGGCACGCAATACGTCGGTCCGGGCGCTGTCCCCGCGCTCATACCGCTTTTGCAGGACCAGAACACGCGCTTTCTCGCGGTTCACAAGCTCCTGCTGGTCCTGCACCCGTTCTTTTAAAAATTTCTGCTCAGCCAGAAGATTTTCTATCTCAACCCACGCATTGACCACCGCCATCTGATACAGCATTCCCGCGGTTTTCTGCTCGGAATGGCGCAGTTCAAGCTGACGCGAGAGACGCCCGCCATTAAAAACAGGAAGCGTGAGCGAGGGACCAAAGGACGTATTGCGTGCGTTCCACCCCAGTTCAGCAAGCGTCAGGGCATCCAGACTGATCTGCCCGGTGAGCGTAATCTGCGGATAAAAATCAGCCTGCGCCATGCCGATCGTTGCTGTTGCCGCATGCAGCCGTGCCTCTGCGGCCTGAATATCCGGGCGTTTTCTGGCAATCTCTGACGGCATTGCCGCAGACACCTGCGGTATTTTTTCCGCCAGCAGACTGGCAGGCTGGCGCAGTTCAGGCAGATCAGCATCCGGGCGACCTGCGGCCAGAACCCCTAACGCACGGAGCAGTGCCGCCTGCTGCAAGGCAAGGCCCTCTTTTTTCTCCAGAGCCGCATGGCAGGCGATCCGGACCTCGTCCAGATCAACCGTTGCCAGCAACCCGTGCGCCCGCACTGTCTCGGCAATGCGCAGCAGGTGCCGGGCATTTTCCAGCGCGCCTTCCGCACGGTTCAGCGCGTCAGACACTTTCAGCCACTGGAAATAGGTCCGTGCCAGTTCGGCCTGTGTTGAAAGCCGCATGGCATCCGCATCCGCCTTGACTGCGGCTTCCTGCTCGTGCGCGGCCTCCCGCAGACGGCGCTGTCGCCCCCACAGATCAAGCTCCCATGAGGCGACCGCGCCAACGCTGTAATTGGTGTAGGCTACCCCCTCTGGCTCCTGCCCCTCCGCACCCGGAGAAAGCCCCAGAAGAGGGCGCAGCACCTGCCCAACCCCGGCGGTTGCCAGACGTTCCCGCGTATAGGCCGCCTGCCCGTTGAGCGTAGGCAGACTTTCAGCCGATGCCGCACGGCGCTGGATACGTGCTGCTTTAATCCGCTCACGCGCCAGAGCCATATCCGGGTTTCCCGTCTCGGCCCGTATCATGAGACTGTTCAGAGCCGGATCATCAAACATCGTCCACCAGAATGGGGAAGCGGAACGAACGGCTGGCGCGGTCCCGGCATTCTGCCAGTGGTCCGGCACAACCGGATGGGGACGCACAAAATCCGGCCCCATACTGCACCCGGCAAGACACAGCAGAAACGGCAACATGACGGCACACGACACCCTGAGCACACTATGGTCCGACCTGCATTCAGACATGAGCCACCCCTTCCGCCTCTTGTGCCGGGCTTCCAGCGCGGTCAAACAGCAGGGCGTAGAATGCGGGCACAGCCACCAGAGTCAGCACCGTCCCGCCTGCAAGCCCACCAATCATGACAATGGCCATTGGCCCCCAGAACACATTGAAGCTGAGGGGGATAAACGCCAGAATAGCCGCCACTGCGGTCAGGCAGACCGGCCGGGCGCGCGTCATGGTGGCATCAATCACGGCTTCATGCAGCGGCATGGCATTGCTGTGGTTAAACTGAATCTGGTCCACCAGCAGGATGGTGTTGCGCATAATCATCCCGGCCAGAGCGATCAGCCCCAGCAGGGCCACAAACCCAAATGGCGCACCGGTGAGCAGCAGACCGCCAACCATGCCAACCAGCCCCAGCGGAGCAGAAAACAAAACCAGCAGAGACCGGCTGAAACTTTGCAACTGGACCATCAGCACAAGCAGGATCAGGCCACCCGTCAGCGGCAGAAACGCGAAAATGGCACTATCCGCCGTTGAGGAAAGTTCCACATCCCCGCCAGTTTCAATCCGGTAGCCTGCGGGAAGCGTTTTGCTGAGCGCCTGCATGGCAGACGCCGCACGCTGCACCACAGTCGCGGGCTGGACATCCGCCGCAACAGCCGACTGCACCGTCATGCACAACACGCCATTCCTCTGCCAGAGAATGGGATAATCAGTGCTCACCCTCATGCTGCCAAGCTGGCTGAGCGGCACCACAGCGGCTCCGGTTGCAACCGGCAGGGTCATCCACTGGCCGGGGTCAGACCGCACGGACTGGATGGCACGCACCACAACGGGACGATGATGCTGCCCGTCCGGCACATCGCCCCCATCCGCACCCGTAAGAGCGGCCTGAAGCTGCGCCGCCACGCTGGCACGGTCCGTCTGGAAATGGACCAGTCTGGCCGGGTCGGCCTCAAATGTCAGGCTGGGGGTGCGGTTTCCCCAGTCCGCCTGCACGGCAACGGCCCCCTCCGTCGCGCGCAGAATTTTATCAACATCCTGTGCAACAGACCTCAGTTTTTCAGGATCAGGGCCAATAATGCGGTATTGCACCGGGAAATCCGCCGTTGGCCCAAGTGACAGCCGCTGCACATGCAGATGCACCCCCGGCGGGAGAGAAACAGTCTCGACCTGATGAATCAGCGTCTCCCGCGCTTTCAGGTCCTGCGCCACCAGCAGCAGCGTGGCGTGGGCCGCGCTGGGCGTGGCAGGCGCATAAGGCAGATAAAAGCGCGGCGCGCCATCCCCGATATGCGCCTGCATATGTCGTAAAGAAGATTGTCCTGACAGGTGTTTTTCCAGAAGAGCAACTGCTTTTCCGGTCTCCGCAAGGGCGGTGCCCGGTGGCATGGCAACATCCACCATCACTTCCGGCCGGTCGGACTGCGGAAAAAACTGCTGGTCCACAAACAGAAAACCAACACACGCCGCCACAAGCAACACGCATGTTCCCCCTGCCACTACGGCTTTATACCGCAGGCTTGTCCCCAGCACGAGGCGCAGCAGAATGGTAGAAAACGGTTCATACGCCATGCGCACAGGCTTTGGCGGGGGCAGAAGATGCACGCCCAGAAAAGGGATGAACACCACGGCCACACCCCAGCTCAGCAGCAGGGCGGCACCGCTCACCCAGAAAATTTCTCCGGCATATTCGCCCGTTGTTGAGTGCGCCAGCCCGACCGCCAGAAAGCTGATAACCGTCAGAACAGTGCCCGTCAGCATGGGGAACGCCGTGTGGCTCCATGCGAACGAGGCCGCGTCCTCCCGGCTGCGCCCATGCTCAAGCTGCACAACCATCGCCTCAATACTGATAATGGCATCATCCACCAGCAGCCCGAGGGAAAGAATAAGCGCCCCGAGGGAAATACGGTCCAGGCCGATATGCGCCATGCCCATCAACAGGCTGACCCCGGCCAGCGTCAGCGGGACGGAACAGGCGACAATAATGCCTGCTCTCCAGCCCAGACTGACAAACGCCACCAGCAGAACAACGCTCAGCGCAACGACAAACTTGATCAGGAAGGTGTTAACGGCTTCCCGAATCACGCCGCTCTGGTCCTCCACCTGCGTCAGCACCATACCGGCAGGCAGTGTGAGAGTGGCCGCCACATTGCGGAGCGTTTTCCCCAGTGTCATGCCGTCCGCGCCTTCTGCCATGGCGATGGCAATCACAACGGCGGGTTTGCCATTATAGCGGATCAGCGCGGGAGCCGGACTGGCATAGCCCCGGCTGACCTGCGCAATGTCTCCCACCCGCACAAGCCCGGATGGCCCCGCAACCGGCGTCTCCGCAACAGCCCGCACCCCATCCAGCGCGCCGGAAACCCGCAGCGGCACAGTGGTTGTAAAGTCAACAGATCCGCCAGACGCCAGAGCCGACTGGTTCCGGAGGGCTCTGGCAAGCTGATCAAGAGTGATCCCTCTTGCCGCACTCTGCTGCGGGTCAACCTCGACGGTAATCTGCTGCGGGATTTCCCCGCTGACCTGCACTTTTCCAGCGCCATGCACCGTCTGGAAAAGTTTTTTCAGGTCCTCGGCTTTTTTGATCAGGTCAGCATTTTCTCCCCCGGTCAGGGCAAAAACATACCCATAGACGTCCGCATAATCATCATTCGCGGCAAGGGCCACGCCGGAGGGCAGGTCCGGCCCGAGGTCCGAGAGCTTGTTGCGCACCTGCTGCCAGATCACCGGCACACGCTCTTTTCTCTCATCATCGCGGAGAAAAATCTGCGTGACGCAACTGGCTGCAACGCAATAAGTGCTGAGACTATCAATCGCTTCCACATCGCGCAGGCGTTGCTCCAGCACGGCCGCAACCTGCTGCTGCATCTGCTGTGCGCTGGCCCCCGGCCACTGTGCGGAAACAACCATATTCTTGAGTGTAAAAGCCGGATCTTCCGCGCGGCCAAGGTGAAAAAACCCGTATCCGCCTGCAAGAAACAGGCATGCCATCATGAAGCTGACCAGTGCCGGATGCCCGACGGCCCAGCGCGAAACATTGAAACGCTCCATCATCAGCGTCCACTGGCCTGACTGATCATCTGCACCGCCTGATCAGGCTGGAAGGACGCCTCACCACTGGTAACAATTCTCTCCCCGGCTCTAAGCCCCGTAACCAGCGCATCCGCGCCGCGCAGGCCCGCAATATCCACATGCCGCAGCACAAGGCGGGGGGTATCGCCATCCGTCAACGCCCAGACCTGCGCATGTGTCTGGTGTGTCTCCACAAGGGCCGTAAGCGGCACGCGCATGACGGGTGCCGCGCGTTGCGCAGGAAGAGCCACACGCACAAGACTATTGAGGGGCACAGCGAGCTTCTGCTCCAGCCGCAGTCTCAGCGCCTGCATCTGGCTTGCGCCATCCACCGCGCCGGTTTCCTGCACGACAGCCTGAACAGGCCGCGCTGCCGGATCTGCCGGAAAGCTCACCTCTGCACGGTCCCCCACCCTCCACGCGGACGGGGATGGGACCTGAAGACGCACCTCTGGCGCACCGGCGGCCATCCGCACAACCTCAGTGCCAGCCGCCACAAGCGTGCCCGCCACACCGGTCACGCTCAGAATCTGCCCGTCCTCCGGGGCGCGGAGTGTCGCTTCCGCAAGCTGAATCCGGGCCTGCATGAGGGCAGCCTGTGCTGATCTGGCTTTGCCCTGCGCCATACGCCGGGCATACCCCCGCTCTTCCACTATTCCGGCGGAAAGGCCGCCTGCTGTATCCAGCCCGCGGCTCCGTTTATAGGTTGCCTCAGCCTGTGCGGCATCCGCACGGGCGGCGTCGGCCTCACCCTCCGCCTGCGCCACCTGTTCTTGCAGAACTCTGTCTTCCAGCAGGGCAAGAGCATCGCCCTGATGCACAGACTGACCGCTGACAACTGCAATTTTACGCAGGCGGCCCGCCTGTGTCGGCGCAAGCGGGATGATCCGGCTGGCAGTGTATCGTCCGGCAAAAAGCACTTTCTCCGGCTGGTCTTCCTGCACCCTGAGCACCTGCACGGTAGGCAGAGTGTCATGCTGTGCCGGGGCGGATGCCGGTTTACACCCTGCCAGCAGACAGCCAGCCGCAAACAGCGGCAGCGCCCTTTTCAGAGCCTCTGAACACGTTCGACACACCATGATAAGTTCCGGAAAAAAGGCAGGTCTTAAGCGTCACGACTGCGTCGCGACGACAGAAATCCCGACTAAAATGAGAAGAATTCCGATGGCCTGATGCCCGCCCAGCTGGTCCCGGAAGTAGATCCAGCCAGCAAGATTGGCCAGAATAATGGAAAGACCAGCCGAGCCTGCATACACAATGCCCATAGGAACAAGGCGGAGAGACAGAGCCAGAAACACAAAAGACGCCCCGTACCCTGCCGCCATAATCAGCGTGGGCAGGAGTCTGGTAAAACCCAGCGCTTCTTTCTGCGCCATTGTGGCGATAATTTCAGAAAGAACGGCAAAGAAAATATAGACATAACCCAGCATATCACGGGACTTTTTCTGACATATGCGTGAGTTTTTCCATCAGGTCAGACAAGCCCTGACGCATCTTTTGATCCAGAATCTCCGCGCCGAGAATATCCCACAAAGACAACCCGTCTGCCGCCATGCAGGCCAGCAGAAGTGTGGGGGTCATGTCTTCAAACAGGCCCGTGGAGCGAATGACATCCCAGTAATGCCGGATCCATTCCTGACCAAGTTGCGGGTCAATCAGCATGGCCGCCAGCAAATGGCGCAGAATGACAGGCGTTTCAGCCTCATTTTCCTGATTCAGGCCAATATAGGCGCGCGCGGCCCGGCCCGCCGCCACCGGGTCTTTCTGCTGGGAGGCCAGCATTTCCTGCCGGAACATGTCCATCTCCCGTATAAACAACCCGTCCAGCAGGGCTTTTTTATTAGGGAAGTGATGCAGGAGCCCGCCCTTGCTGACCCTGGCCTCCTTTGCCACCAGTTCCAGCGTAAAGGCCTGAATTCCACCCGTGACCAGAATATGGCCTGCGGCGTTCAGGAGGTCATTTTTCACGGCCTCGGGCTTGTTGGTGCGTTTTGATCTGGCTGTCATGCGCAATACATACCGTCCGGACGGTTTTTATTTCAAGCGGAAAATATGCTTTTTTTACGCCCGCTGCGCAGCCCTGCCCCCTTTTGCCAGCGTCCGGAAAAAAATGATAAAGACACGCCTAACGAGGTCAGGAGACAGACCATGCACAGGGATGGCTGGGAAGGCGGGCGGCTGCTTATCAATCTTGCCGCCATTGCCGAAAATTATGCGCAGCTTTGCGCCCGGGTCAGCCCTGCGGAATGCGGGGCGGCTGTCAAAGCCAACGCCTACGGGCTGGGGCTGAAAGAGGTTGGCCAGACCTTATATGAAGCCGGATGCCGCACCTTTTTTGTCGCCCATCTGGCGGAAGGGGCTGCCCTGCGTCCGCTGGTGGGGCCGGACAGCCGCATTTTTGTGCTGCACGGCCCGCCCCCCGGCACGGCCAGCGCCTGCCTGACGCATACCCTTCTGCCCGTGCTGAACAGCCTGCAACAGGTGCAGGAATGGCAGGCTCTTGCCCGCACGCAGGGCCACCCGCTGGCCGCAGCACTGCAACTTGATAGCGGAATGTGCCGCTTCGGCCTGACGGAAGCTGAAGTTGACCATCTGATCACGCACCCGCAGGGGCTGGAGGGCATTGAGGTCACTCTGGTCATGAGCCATCTGGGATGCGCGGATACCCCGGAGCACCCGCTCAACCGCCAGCAGCTTGCAACCTTTACCCGGCTCAAAGCCCTGCTGCCCGCAGCCCCTGCCAGCCTTGCCGCCTCCTCCGGTATTTTTCTGGGGCCGGACTGGCATTTTGACCTCGTGCGCCCCGGTGCGGCCCTCTACGGCATTGCGCCCACCGCAGGGCAGCCAAACCCTATGCACGCAACTGTCCGGTTGCAGGCCCGCGTCATTCAGACGCGTATGGTCTCCGCCGGGGCGAGTGTTGGCTACGGTGCGGCTTTTACCGCCCGGCAGCCTACACCCGTAGCACTGCTCGGGATTGGCTACGGAGACGGCTTTCCCCGCAGGCTGGGCCAGACCGGCCATGTTGTCTGGCCGGATCAGCCTGACATCAAATTACCAATAATCGGGCGTATCTCCATGGACTCACTGGCCGTGGACCTCTCGCCTCTTATGGCCACCGGCACCGCTTTGCCACCAGCCGGTGCAGTGTTTGACCTGATTGGTCCGCAGGTACCTCTGGACACCGTGGCGCGTCTGGCGGACACCATCGGCTATGAAATACTGACGGATCTCGGAGCCCGCTACCACCGCCTCCATTATGATCCCCGGAAAGGATGAAACTGTGAAAATCATCATTCTCGGCGCCGGCGTGATCGGCGTGACCTCAGCCTGGTATCTGAACAGTCTGGGTCATGAGGTCATTGTGGTGGACCGTCAGCCGGAACCGGGGCTGGAGACGTCCTTTGCCAATGCGGGGCAGGTTTCTCCGGGCTATTCCACCCCATGGGCCGCGCCCGGCCTGCCGATGAAGGCCATTGGCTGGATGATGCAGCGGCACAGCCCGTTGGTGATCCGCAAGCGGATCGACTTCGCCATGTTCCGGTGGATGGAGCAGCTTCTCAAAAACTGTAACGCCCACGCCTATGACATCAATAAAGGCCGGATGCTGCGCGTAGCGGAATATAGCCGCGACTGCCTTGATGCCCTGCGCGAAGAAACCGGCCTGACCTATGATGACCGCCAGCGCGGGCTGATCCAGCTTTTCCGCACGGAAAAGCAGATCGACAAAGCCTATCATGACATGAAGCTGCTCTCAGACAGCGCCATCCCGCATGAACTGCTGAACGTGAACCAGATTCTGGAGCATGAACCCGGCCTGTCGCACGCGCGCGGGTTGCTGAAGGCGGGGCTGTATCTGCCGGGGGATCAGTCCGGGGATGCGCACATCTTTACCCAGCGTCTGGCAAAAATGGCCGCGGCAAAGGGTGTGACGTTCCTGTATGACACTACCATTAAAGGAATGGACGCCGCTGCGGATGAGGTCATGTCCATCCGCACCAGCAAGGGCCATCTGCGGGCCGATGCCTATGTGGTGTCCATGGGCAGTTACAGCCCGCTGCTGCTCAGGCCGCTGGGGGTGCATCTGCCTGTCTATCCGGTCAAAGGTTATTCCCTCACCCTGCCGCTGACGGATGAAAGCCACGCCCCGCTCTCCACGGTGAATGATGAGACCTACAAGGTCGCCATCACCCGGCTGGGCAACCGCATCCGCGTGGGTGGCACGGCGGAACTGACAGGCTATAATCTGCGCCTCAGCCCGGACCGGCGCGAGACGCTGGAACTCTCCTTTTCAGAACTGTTTGGCGGGGGGGATCTGTCCGCTGCCACCTACTGGACCGGCCTGCGCCCCAACACGCCGGACGGCACGCCGGTTATTGGCCCTGTCCCGCGCTTTAGCAATCTGTGGCTCAATACCGGGCACGGCACGCTCGGCTGGACCATGGCCTGCGGTTCCGGCCGGATTCTGGCGGATATGATCCACGGCAGAAAACCGGATATTCCTGTGCTGGACCTGTCCATCAGCCGCTACCGCTAGCCCCCCCTTCCCGCTTCCATGCACGCCCCTTGAAGGGGATTTGATAGGCCCGGCTTTTATCGTTACAGTTAAAGAACGATTGATCTGTCATATCAGATGGAGGCCTTCCCGTGCGGCGCAGACTGATTCTCAAAATGCTTCCTGCCAGCGTTCTGGCCGGATTACCGGCCCTGAACGGAGCAGCACGGGCGGCGGGACTGGTGCCTGCCTTCCGGGGCACACCCCGGCTTGCCGTGGGTGGCATTGCCTCGGAATGTAGCACCTACAGCCGCATCCGCGCCCGGATGGAGGATCTGACCGTACGCCGGGGGCCGGAAATTTTTGAAGCCCCTCTCTCCCTGCCGCTGCTGCGCTATGACGTGCCCTTCCTGCCAACGCTGGAAGCCACAGCCCCCTCCGGCGGCCCGGTAGAGCGCAAAACCTATGATACGCTGAAAGCGGAGTATCTGGACCGTCTGAAAAAACTCCTGCCGCTGGACGGCGTGTATCTGATGATGCACGGCGCGCTGAGCGTAGAAGGCATGGATGATGCAGAAGGCGACTGGTACGAGGCAACCCGCGCCGTGGTCGGGCCGGACTGCCTGATTTCCGCGTATTATGATCTGCACGGCAATCTGAGCCGCCGGGCCGTGGATACGCTGGACGCCATGACCGCCTACCGCACCGCCCCCCATGTGGACCGGGTGGAAAACGTGATGCGGGCTGCGGATATGCTCACGCACTGCCTGCGCTACGGCCTGCGCCCCGGCATTGTCTGGGCCAGCATCCCGGCGCTGCTGCCGGGTGAGCAGAGCAGTACGGAATGGGAACCGGGGCGGCGTTTATGGGCAGACCTGAGCGAATATAACCGCCTGCCCGGTATTCTCGATGTCTCACAGCTTGTCGGCTATGTCTGGGCGGATGAACCGCGCGCCGCGGCCTCCGTTGTGGCAACCGGCACGAATATTGAGGAACAGAAGCGCGTTGTGGCGGAACTTGCTGGCCGTTACTGGGATGCACGGCACGCGTTTAAGTTTGGCAGCCCGACCGGGACGATTGAGGAGTGTCTCTCCCGCGCCATGAGTGCCACCACGCACCCGGTCGTTATTTCAGATTCCGGGGATAATCCTGGCGGTGGCGGCAATTCCGACCAGACCTTTTTCCTTCAGGCTCTGCTCAAAGCCGGAACAAAAGATGTTCTGCTGGGCGGCATGACAGACCGGCCCGCAACGGACGCCTGCTACCGGGCGGGCGTAGGGGCCACGCTGCCGCTGTCCATCGGTGCGACACTGGACCCCGTGATGTGCAAGCCAGTGCATGTGACAAACGCCGTTGTAAAACATCTGGCCCCTGTCACCAAGCCGGAAGACGGAGAAGCCGTGATTGAGTTTGACGGAATTACCGCCACACTCTCCGCCCGCCGCCGCCTGTATCACTCCGCGGAATCTTTCCGCGATCTCGGCGTAGACCCGGCCCGGTTCCATATTGTGGTGCTGAAATGCGGCTACCTGCACCCGACCATGAAGGCCCTCGCCAACCCGGCCCTGATGGCCCTCTCCCCCGGCGCGATTGATCAGGACATCCTGCACATCGGCAACCATCGCCGCAAACCAACATGGCCATGGGTCGCGGACCTGAACTGGACGCCAGACCCGTACGTTTCAGCGCGGTTCGGGCGGGGGTGAGGCTGGAGCAACCCCCAAAATTCAACATTTTGAAACGCCATGTCTGCTTTTTCGCACCAAAGCAGACGGGCGACTATCGCCCTCATATCAGACATTGTGTCTATCCGAGATATTATCGTAAAGCTGACCTTACTGGCTGATTTCAGCCCGGCGATATTGCGAGATTAATTTCACGTGGGCAGGCGAAGAGACGAAACAGCCCCCTGCCCACATTAAAACGCCACATCGGTATACTTCGCTCTTCAGCCAGTAATAAATGCCAGAATATCAGCATTGATGATATCAGCATGGGTTGTGTGCATGCCGTGCGGATAACCAGGATAGATTTTCAGCGTGCTGTTCTGAAGTAGCCTGTCCTGAAGAATTGCTGCATTTTTGTAAGGAACCACCTGATCATCATCCCCCTGCAGGACGAGGGTTGGCACCATGATTGCCTTCAAATCTTCTGTCTGGTCCGTTTCGGAGAAGGCCCTGATCCCTTCATAATGGGCTTTTGCACTGCCCATCATGCCCTGACGCCACCAATTGCGGATCACCCCTTCTGAAACGTCAACTTCAGGGCGGTTGAAACCGTAGAATGGGCCGCTCGCTACATCCAGAAAGAATTGCGCACGGTTGGCTGCCAGCCCGGCACGCAGTCCGTCCAGCACTTCGATCGGTGCGCCTTCGGGGCTGCGATCCGTCTGGACCATCAAAGGCGGCACGGAACTGACGAGCACGACTTTGGTAACCCGTCCCTGCGGCTGACCGTATTGCGCAACATAACGGGCAACCTGTCCGCCCCCTGTCGAATGTCCAACATGAACCGCGTTTTTCAGGTCGAGATGTTCCACAACTGCCGATGCGTCGGCCGCGTAATGGTTCATGTCATGACCGTCGCTCACCTGCGCGGATCGTCCGTGACCGCGGCGGTCATGCGCAATGACGCGAAAGCCCTTGCGCAGGAAGAACAGCATCTGCGTGTCCCAGTCATCCGCGCTGAGTGGCCAGCCATGATGGAAAACGATAGGCTGTGCATCCTTCGGCCCCCAGTCTTTATAAAAAATCTCTACACCGTCGGATGTCGTGACAGATGACATGATGCTTCTCCTGAGCATTCAAAACTGATAATGCTCAGACGCTAACGTTGAACATAAGTTCAACGTCAAGATGAATTTGTAACAGAAGACTGATGATGAAAATTGGAGAACTGGCCCAGAAAACCGATCTTACGACGTCAAAAATTCGGTTCTATGAGCGCATCGGATTGCTGACAACGGTTGATCGTCGCTCCAACGGATACCGTGCCTACCCACCACAGGCCGTTCTGCTTCTGGGACTCATCACAACGGCTCAACGGGCCGGATTTACGCTGGATGAAATCCGCACCCTGCTGCCCTCTGATCTGCAACACTGGGACCATGATGCGCTCATGGACGCACTAACACGCAAGATTGCGGATATCGAGGCGCTGCAGGCACGTCTGATCCAGAGCAAGGCGCATCTCCTTCGTTTGGTGGAGGACATTCAGGCGCGCCCCGAAGACATGGACTGCGCAGCTAACGCCCATCGTGTCCTGACGAATGTGCTTACAGGATCTTCCGACAATCTGGACATCACACCGGACGATGTGCGTCTTCTGGACAGGACGGATCGTCGTCAGTCCGTGAGCAGAGGACGCAGCAAAAAAGCTGTTCCGCCTTAAATCCCTTCCAGAAGGGACGCGACTTTTCCTGCGGTCGCTCTGGCTGAAAAAGGGTTCTGGCCTGTCACCAGTTTTCCATCCACCACGACATGGGACATGAATGGCAGAAGGGCTTTTTCGTAAAGCGCTTTTCGCGCCTTCACTTCAGCTTCCGCGTTGTAGGGTATCTCCCCGGAGACGCCCGCCAGCCTCTCCTCAGTCCACGAAAATCCGGTGATTTTGCGCCCGGACACCAGAAAAGAACCGTCTTCAAGCCGGGTATTCAGAAGCCCGCAATATCCATGGCAGACAGCGGAAACAATACCCCCCTTTTCCCACACTACGCGTGTGATGGCCTGAAGGCCTTCACTGTTCGGAAAATCCCACATCACGCCATGCCCGCCGGTAAAGTAGATCGCATCATAATCCTGCGGATTGATGTCTGCGGGACAGGCCGTTGCAGATAAGAGGGCCATCTTAGCCGGATCGGCCAGCCAGGCTCTGGAGGAGGTATCGCGCATCGGCCATTTCAACGCACGCGGGTCAAGTGGAACCTTGCCCCCCCTGGGGCTGACAATGCGCTGCTCATAACCTCTGGCGGCAAACACGTCCCAGGCATGTGTAAGTTCCGACAGCCACAATCCGGTCGGATGTGCGGGATTGTCAAAATGCGAGATATTGGTGGCGACGTGCAGGATACGGCGGCTCATGGCTTGTCCCTTTCATGCGGCAAGGTCCTCGGACGGCCGTTCTGTAACGTTCAAGGCCGGTTGAAGGTCAATCTGTCGTTTGACATTAAATCTAACTTCAACGTTAACAGTGTAAGGGCAAATCTACCTGCACAACGGAGGCAGCCCCACATGCAGACAATTCTTGGCGCAAATGGCCAGATCGCTACGGAACTGGCGCGGACATTGCATCAGCATCACACAGGGGACCTGCGGCTCGTGAGCCGCAATCCCCGCAAGGTCAATGACGACGACACGCTCATGGCGGCGAACCTGCTTGATGCAGGGCAGACGGCACAGGCGGTGAAAGGCAGCCGGATTGTCTATTTCACAGCCGGCCTTCCCCCTGACAGCACGCTCTGGGAAGAGCAGTTTCCGGTCATGCTGAAGAACGCCTTGCAAGCGTGCCGGGCGGCTGGGTCCAATTTTGCCTATTTCGACAATACGTACATGTATCCTCAGAACAGCCAGATCCAGACTGAGGAAACGCGCTTCGCCCCGGTTGGTCGGAAAGGACGGGTGCGCGCCGCAATGGCGTCCATGGTGCTGGAAGAAATGGCACGGGGAGACATTCCGGTGCTCATCGCCCGTGCGCCGGAATTCTATGGTCCGGGGAAAACACAGAGCTTCACCAACGCTCTGATCATTGACAGGCTGAAAGCAGGCAGAAGGCCACTGGTCCCTGTCCGTGACGACACACGTCGGACCCTAATTTGGACGCCTGATGCGAGCCGTGCTCTTGCAACTCTGGGTAATACGCCGGATGCTTATGGCCAGAGCTGGCATCTGCCATGCTGTGATGATCGACCGACCTATAAGACATTTGTCACTATGGCCAGCCGAGCTTTCGACCGCACACCTTCCTATTCGGTTATTGGTAAATGGTCACTGATCATCGCAGGCATTCTCTCAAAAAGGGTGTGGGAGATAAAGGAACTTCTGCCACGCTACGAGCAAGACAATTTCTTCGACTCAACGAAATTCAAACGTCATTTCCCTGAGTTTTCCGTCACGACATATGAAGGGGGTCTGCAACTGATCAGGAAGGAGTGGAGAGGCGGATAACGCGACTTCCTAGCCACCTGCCATCACTCTGAACCGGACTGGTAGAGACGAGTACTTATGCTGCGGACGTGGGATCAAAAAATCCGTCGTGCGCGGAAGGGTTCGTGATTTAGGTGACACTGCCTTATATAATGTCAGCTTCCTGAAGGCTGTTTCCGAAACCGGAAATTCCACTTCCCCCCCCCCTAATCTGCCAGTCCGCTCTATCAACGAGAGCAGACAAACAGCATTCATCTTTTCATAAGGCTTACGTACCTAAAGCCGAGCGCCACAAGTTCAGATCACACGCCGCGTGGCCGGAACGTGTCGGACGGCGCGCGTCATAAAGACGCTGCAAGATAACGTTATGGCCAAAACAAAAGCAGCTTTCGGCACGGCTCCCCACGCTAGCGGCAGCACATAAAACTGGCTCCATGTCACAAAAGCATAATGCAGAAGATAAACCCCGTAGGCGTCTCCCATAAAGCGTTCTACGCATGCTGATACAGTCGTGACGTAACATAAACAGAGACCCGTCAGGACCATACAAAACGACACGCAGCAAAAAACAAAGAAAAAAGGCTGAAGACCCAGCGTGGTGACCGCGGGCACGCGGAAGAAACCGAAAGACAGGGCTCCGAAGCAGAAAGAAAGCACCCAGTAACGGGCCAGTGCGCTGCCTCTCTGGAATATAGGGTGATAAACTCCTGTTGCGCCTGCTGCACAGCCAAGAGCGAAGAAAAAGGCATACAACGCAATCCTGCTTCCCTGAATAAAGAACGGGCCGAAATTCAACCAGCGATCAGGGCCAAAGCCATACGCTAACGGGAGATAAGCGGCATACGCCGCAGTCATAACGACCAAAATGGCCGCAAAAAAATGACGATTTATAAAATCAGGAACAATACTGAGTTGTTTTGAAAGACAAGAAAAAAAACGGATTATCAGAACGCATAGAGCGTCAAGAAGGAGAAGATACCACAGAAACCAGGCCGGACCGCCGGGCCAGTGGAAGCGGCTAAAATACCCAAGCCAGAAGCTCACAAAAGAAATGTGTTGCCCTGCCTCCAGAATGGAAGGGTAATATGCCACAGGCATGATAACCGTCACACACGCGATAAAAGGTAAGCCGAGACGCAGGAGCCTGTGCTTTAAGTAACGGGAAGATCCTTTCCGTTGCAGACCCGGCAACACAAAAATCCCAGAAATAAAAAACATGAGCGCCATAAAATAGGTATCGTTCCAGCGCACCAGAAGATCGAACCCGCTCCATCGTTCCCTGTCGATAATGGGTGCTGTCGAAAGAAGATAATGCTGGTAATCAAAATGTCCGAAGGTGCAGTAAGCCAGAACAGAATGATGCAGTACGACGGCTAACGTCAGGCAAAGCCTTAAGGTACCGATCGCCTGATTATTGCTGTTCTTCATGGCGGTATAATTGTCCGTCGTTTCAGGCATGACAGGCTATCGCACTGTATCATAAGAGACAGTAAGAGAGTTTTTAACCCGAGGAAATATAGTCTGATGACTGTCCGTTGTTCCCATCAGCCTCTCCTGAAACTGTCACCCAAGACAGGCACGGAGAGCCATAAAATCTGGACGGTTCACTGGCTGGAAGCCTCGGGCAGCCTTGACGCGCATCGCACGCCTATCATGGACGCACTCCATGCCGCATATACTGCGTTGTCACACCATGTTCAGTTACCCGAAATAGATGTTCTTATTCAGCGCGCAGAGGGCCGAACAATTCCTGAATTCGGACTATCAGGGCGGGCCTATCGAGCAAGTCTATTCGCCCTGAGCGTTGATCCTGATAATCAGAATTTTGCAAAAAGCCTTCTTGATGGAACCCTGACACGCCAAATCATCCATGAGGCTCACCACTGCTTCAGAATGGCAGGTCCGGGCTATGGAAGAACATTAGGGGAGGCGCTGGTCAGCGAAGGGCTGGCAGGGCGCTTTGTGCAGCATGTTCTGCACTCTCACCCTGAACCATGGGAAGCCGCACTCCCGGTCTCAGACCTCAAAACCTTTGGGGTGCAGGCCAGCACTCTTTCAAAAACACAGTATGATCACGCACGATGGTTTTTTGGGCGCGGATCGCTCCCACGATGGTTTGGCTATACGCTTGGTTATGAGATTGTCGGTAACTGGCTGCTCAACACACATCCGGAGGCCGTCGACTGGATCAATATACCTGCCGACATCCCTCTCGCCGCCGCCATCACAAGCGGTTTAATTGGCCCGGAGTAATCCTCCACGCCGCCCTTTCAACGGATATCCAGTAAAAAAGGCCGGAGGATTGCTCCCCCGGCCTTTTTGCCAGCCTCAAGGCTCGAAAGCCCTGTGCCGGTTTTCCGTTGTGTGCCCGGATTACTGAGCAGACGTGTCGGAAGAGGAGTCAGCGGCCGGAGCGGCAGCTTTCTTGCTCTTCTTGCCATGGTGTTTTTTGCCATGGTGGTGCTTGCCGTGGTGCTTCTTCTTGGTGCCTTCTTCACCAGCAGCTTCCGGCGCAGCAGGAGCGGCGCTTTCGGCTGTGGGGGCGGCAGGAGCAGCAGGGGCTTCAGCAGCCGGCGCGGCCGGGGTGGTTGCCGGAGCAGCAGGAGCGGCAGCTTCCTGAGCGAAGGACGGAGCAGCAGCACCCATCAGAGCGACGGTGGACAGAGCTGCGAGAAGGCGACGAGAAATCATAATCATGTCTCCAAAAATGTCTGAGACGTCAGGGGTCCAGACCAGTGCGCCAGAAGTCCGTAGGACAAGCTGCATCCGTCTGGCTGGCACTCTGGATAGCATGACAGCTTCTTCACGTCTCGAATTAAAATTCAGACATTCCAGAGGGTTGCCGTGACTACGCCACGCCTCAACCGTTATCTCGCCACATTGTTTTTCAGGAATTTGATGCTCCCGCAGGGGGAGGGAACACCGGGCGAAAAAAGCCGGTGTTCCGCGCCATTCAGAATGGCTGGCCTGCCCGGATGCGCCCCCTCCTTCCAGCCGGAACCGGAAGGAGAAGATCCCTGCCCGCAGCCCCTTACGGGCAGACCGGCATGGCAGGGATGCACATCATGCGCCGCAGTGCGGCAGACTCAGGCTTTATCGCCCGCGCGTTCACGCTTCTTGCGCTCGTTCGGGTCAAGGTAGCGCTTACGCAGACGAATAGCGGAGGGCGTCACTTCCACCAGTTCATCGTCTTCAATGTAGGCAATCGCCTGTTCCAGAGACATCCGGCGCGGCGGCGTCAGGAACAGGGCTTCGTCCTTACCGGACGCACGCATGTTGGTCAGCTTCTTTTCGCGAACGCCGTTCACTTCCAGATCGTTTTCGCGGGAATGCTCACCGATGATCATGCCGACATAGACTTTCTCGCCAGCATCAACAAACAGTGTGCCACGGTCCTGCAGAGAGTACAGGGAATACGTGGTCGTGTTGCCATCTTCCGCAGAGATCAGGGACCCGTTGCGGCGGCCTTCAATCGAGCCAGCATAAGGCTGATAACCGTGGAACAGACGGTTCATGATACCTGTGCCGCGCGTGTCGGTCAGGAATTCACCATGGTAGCCGATCAGCCCGCGGGACGGGATGATGAAGGTCAGACGCACCTTGTCACCACCGGAGGGGCGCATGTCCTGCATCTGGCCTTTACGCAGAGACATTTTCTCCACGACAACGCCGGAATAGGGCTCGTCCACGTCAATGGTCACTTCTTCGTAAGGCTCTTCGCGCTCACCCGTTTCCTCGTTGGTGCGATACAGCACGCGGGGACGGCCAATGGTCAGCTCAAAGCCTTCACGGCGCATGGTTTCAATCAGCACGCCAAGCTGAAGTTCGCCACGGCCAGCCACTTCAAACGCTTCGCTTTCCGGGCTTTCAGACACGCGGATAGCGATGTTGCTTTCCGTTTCCTTGAACAGACGGTCACGAATCTGGCGAGACGTCACCTTCTTGCCTTCACGGCCGCCCAGCGGGCCATCATTCAGGCGGAACGTCATAGACAGCGTCGGCGGGTCAACCGGAATAGCCAGCAGCGGCTCGGTCACTTCAGGGGCCGCAATGGTGTCAGGAATGGTCGCTTCGGACAGACCGGCAACGGCCACAATGTCACCAGCTTCCACTTCTTCAACGCCCACGCGGTCCAGACCACGGAAGGACAGCAGCTTGGTCAGACGGCCCGTTTCCACCACGGACCCATCAGCGCGCAGCACCTTAACCGGCATGTTGACGCGGGCGCGGCCCTGCTCAACACGGCCCGTCAGCACGCGGCCGAGGAAGTTGTCGTTCTCAAGGATGGTGGCCGTCATGGCGAACGGCTTGTCCTTGTCCAGCGCCGGAGCGGGAACATGCTTGAGGATCAGGTCGAACATCGGGCTGAGGTCTTTCCGCGGACCATCAAGCTCAACATCGGCCCAGCCCTGACGGCCAGAGGCATACAGCATCGGGAAGTCGAGCTGCGCGTCATTCGCGCCGAGGGCTGCAAACAGATCGAAAATTTCGTTATGCACTTCGTCCGGACGGGCATCGCCACGGTCAATCTTGTTGACCACAACAATCGGGCGCAGGCCACGGGCCAGAGCCTTGCCGACCACAAACTTGGTCTGCGGCAGAGCGCCTTCAGCAGAGTCGACCAGCACCACAGCGCCATCCACCATGCTCAGAATACGTTCCACTTCCCCGCCGAAGTCGGCGTGTCCGGGTGTATCAATGATGTTGATGCGCGTGTCTTTCCAGACAACGGACGTGCACTTGGCAAGAATGGTAATACCACGCTCACGTTCCAGATCATTGCTGTCCATGGCGCGTTCAGCAACGTGCTGATGCTCATGGAACGAGCCAGACTGTTTCAGCAGTTCATCAACGAGAGTCGTCTTGCCATGATCGACGTGAGCAATGATGGCGATATTGCGGATATCCATGAAAAGGCCTGATTTTCCCTACGCGCTAAGCCGCCTCCGACGGTCTCTTTGTCGGGGCGGTTCGTCGCGGTCTATAATTTCGCTGGCCCGTTGATAATCGCCAGCGCGGAATATTGCACGTAAAATCCTCACAAGGTCCGCAACTCTTCCATGCCGCAGGCCCCGCACCCCCACCTGCCAGAGTATTTTGACAACCCAGATCACAGGGCAGCACCATTGGACAGCGGGGGTAAATGGAATTAAGGATCACTCTCAACATCACCCCTTCCACCGCCACAGCAGGACAACGCAGCCGTGCGCCTGAACGAGCTTCCCCTTGAGTGTCAGGGCATTATTGACCACGTCGCCCCCACAACCCCGGCAGACCCCATTGCCCGGCGGCTGGAAGAATTTGGCTTTGTCCCCGGTGAACCTGTGAAAGTTGTTGCCTTCGGTCCGTTTGGGGGAGACCCGATGGCTGTGGAAATCGGGTTTACGCGCTTTGCCCTCCGCCGCTCAGAAGCGGCGCGGGTTGTCATGCAGGCCGAGCAGGACTCCGCCCCAACACTCAAAGCACTGGACCCGGCCCTACATACTGCGCCCCCCGCCCCGACGGAGGAAGCATGACCAGCGCCCTGCCCCAGCGTGTTGCTCTGGTTGGCAACCCCAACTGCGGCAAGACTGCCCTTTTCAATCAGCTGACCGGCAGCCGCCAGAAAGTAGCGAACTATGCGGGCGTGACGGTAGAGCGCAAGGCGGGCCGCCTGACGACGCCCGCGGGCCGCGCCGTGCAGATTCTTGACCTGCCCGGCACATACAGCCTGAACGCCACCAGCCCGGACGAGGCCGTCACGCGGGATGTCTGCCGGGGCGTCTATAAAGGTGAGCCGGCGCCGGACCTGCTGATCAGCGTTGTGGCCGCCACCAACCTGCGTCTGCATCTGCGCTTTGCGCTGGAACTCCGCCAGCTTGGCCGCCCTATGGTGCTGGTGCTCAACATGATTGACGCCGTGCGCAGGCAGGGGCTGGAAATTGATGTCCCGCGTTTGCAGGCGGAACTGGGTGTGCCGGTTGTCACGGCCATTGGCGTCAAACGCGGCGGAGCGTCGGAAATCCTGTGCGCGCTGGATGCGCCCATCCCGCCGCCACCGGCCCCGCTACCAGAAGGGGCGGACCTGCACGCGGAAATCCGCCGCCTGATGGCGCTGTGCGTCCGCCGCGCCACGGAACGCCACCCGCAACTGGATGCCCGGCTGGACCGCTGGGTGCTGCACCCTGTCTGGGGTATGCTCATCCTGCTGGTGTTGCTGTTCATTATGTTTCAGGCGGTGTTCTCATGGGCGCAGCCGTTTATGGACCTGCTGCAAAGCGGCATGGACCAGCTTGGCGCATTTGTTGGCGCATTGCTGCCCGAGGGCATTCTGCGCAGCCTGATTGTAGAGGGGGTGATTGCCGGGGCGGGCACCGTGGTGGTCTTCCTGCCGCAGATCCTTATTCTCTTTTTATGGATTCTCGCTCTGGAAGAATCCGGCTACCTGCCGCGCGCCGCTTTCATGCTGGATAAGCTGATGGCCTCCGCCGGGCTGAGCGGCCGCTCCTTCATCCCGCTGCTCTCCAGCTTTGCCTGCGCGGTGCCGGGCATTATGTCCACACGCACCATCCAGAACCCACGGGACCGGATGGTGACCATCCTTATTGCCCCGCTCATGACGTGCTCTGCCCGTCTGCCGGTTTACGCGCTGCTGATTGGCGCATTTGTACCCGCCCGCACGGTGCTGGGGCTGTTCAACCTGCATGGGCTGGTGCTGTTCGCCCTCTACGCCGCAGGGGTGCTGAGCGCGCTCGTGGTCGCCCGTGTGCTGAAAAAGCGGGATACGGAAGAACACCCGCTGCTGATGGAACTGCCGAGCTACCGCCTGCCCGGCCTGCAAAGCCTGTGTATTGAGCTCTGGCAGCGCGCGCGCATTTTCCTCTCCCGCGTGGGCACCATCATCCTCACGCTCAGCATTATCATGTGGGCGCTTTCCAGCTTCCCGGCTCCGCCTGCGGGGGCGGAAGGCCCGGCGATTGACTGGAGCCTTGCCGGGCATATCGGCCATCTCATGCTGCCGCTCTTCGCCTTTATCGGCTTTAACTGGCAGATCTGCGTGGCCCTTATCCCCGGTCTGGCCGCGCGGGAAGTGGCGGTGAGCGGTCTGGCTACCGTCTATTCCGTCGGCGCGTCAGAAAGTGATGCCGCCGCCCAGCTTGCCCCGCTGCTCTCGGCCCACTGGAGCCTTGCAACGGCGTTCTCTTTGCTGGCATGGTATGTGTATGCGCCGCAGTGTTTTTCCACACTGGCCGTTATCCGGCGGGAAACCGGGTCCTGGCGGCTGGTCTGGGTTTCCGTGGCCTATCTGTTCGGGCTTGCCTATCTGGCCTCGTTCCTGACGTACCGCATCACCCTCTTTTTCACCGGCTAATGCCCTGCGGCTGATAACAGGAGGACACCTGTGACACAGATTATCCTCGTTGCTCTGATTGTCGTATTCTGCGCGGCCTACTGGCTGCAAAAACTGGCTCCGGCAACCCTTGTGCCGTTCTGGCGCAGTCTGGCGGGCCTGCTGCGCAACACGCAGCATCTGCCCGGCCTGCGCGCCCGTGCCGAACGGCTGGCCACCCCCGGCGGCCTGCGGACTGGCTGCGGCAGTTGCAAAAACTGTGATGGCGGCAAAGGCGGCGGCTGCCACTGAACGCCGTAAAAACGGTGGACCGGGAAGACGGGCAAAGGTGAGCCGCATGCCACCCCGAAGCCGTGGGCCCCGGCCCGCCACCGGCTTGTCTTACGCCGCCATTCTGTTCCTTCTCGCGCTGACACTCCCGGCGAGGAGCCATGCCACCTCCGCACGGCCTGACGGCCCCCAAGACACCCTGCCAGACCAGACGCCACAACGCATGGTTGTGGATCTGACCCCTGCCCCCGGCGTCACCCAGCGCATTCTGGTCCTTGCACCCTCTCACCCCCGCGCGACCCTGATCCTGCTGCCCGGTGGCACCGGAGATATCGGGATTGCGCGCAACGGCGCACTTCACCACACCCAGAATTTTCTCTTACGGATGCGGGCGGAGTGGGTGGCGCATGGCTATGCCGTCATTATTCCTGACGCACTGACCCATAACAGTCCGCAGGCCCATAACAGTCCGCAAACCCATACCAGTATCCGGACCCATACCAGTCTGCGGGGCACGCGCAGTTCCCCCGCCTATGGGGAGCTTGTGGTCAGTCTGGCGCGCTATGCCCGCGCGCAGCATGCCATTCCTGTTTTTCTGGTGGGTACAAGTCAGGGCACCATTGCCGCGACTAACGGCGCGGCCCGTGCAGCCGCAGGGCTGATTGCCGGACTGGTGCTGACGGAAACAGTCGCTCTGCCGGGACATCTCAGCACAGAAACGGTTTTTGACGCCCACCCGCAAAATGTGCGCGTGCCTGTGCTGATTATCGCAAATCAGGAGGATGCCTGTCCGGTGGCGTCTCCGCGCATGGCCACGCAGATTGCGCAGGCCATGACGCACGCGCCGGAGGTCCGTCTGCTTTCTGTCAGCGGTGGCCCGGAACACGCCGTAAAACCATGCAGTTCGCGCTCGGCGCATGGGTATGAGGGCATGGAAGCCTCCGTGAGCCGCATGATCCTCTCATGGCTTCAGGCTCACGGAGCGTAACTCTCAGAGACAGGATGCCTCAGTAGGTAAAGCTGACTTCACCAAGGAACATTCTCCCAGCAGACGGTGTCGCGCGGTTGGAGAACAGGCTCTGATAGTTCAGGCGGTTTGCAAGGTTGTAGCCGTTCATGGAGACTTTCCAGTGCTTGTCAAAGCGGTGAGAAATCACGGCACTGAAATCCAGATTAGCCGGAGCCCGCAAGGTGTTGGCTGTATTGAGCCACACATGCTGCCGCCATGTGATACCGCCGCCAAACGAGATATTGTACGGCGTATGCGCAAACGCATTATAGACAGACCACAGCGTAGCCTGATTATGCGGAACATACTGAACATTCTTGCCACGATTGGCTTTGGTGGCGGAATAGGTTGTATCACTGTCATACAGAGCGTACGTCGCCGTTACGTTCCAGCCCGGCAGAATAATCCCGCCAACAGACAGTTCCAGCCCCTGATTGCGCTGCCGGTCCGATGATCCCTGCACTTCCCCCGTCACCGGGTCCGCATTGATGGTGTTGCCCTTATCAAGCCGGAAGACAGAGGCCGTTGCGCCAATCCGGTCATGAAACAGGCTGTATTTGGCACCAAGTTCATAAAGCTGAGACTTTTCCGGGCTGGCGAAGGAGTTCGTGCCGGGGCGGATCGGCACAGACCCGTTGGTGACATACATGCCCATCGGCGTGGTGGAGCTTGCCCATGTGAAATAGTACGTCTGGTGGTCATCCGGTGTGGCGACAAGGCTGACATTGGGGTTGAACACACCGCTGACATCATGGAAGTGACTGTCAGGGTTTTTTGCAACATCCCCGCCTGTCAGATTATAGCTGGTCTGCCAGCGGTCCCAGCGGAACCCACCTTTGACAGACAGCCATTTTGTCAGCCAGATCTGGTCAAACAGGAACAGGCCGGTATCAAAACCATAGCCGCTGCTGTGAGATTTGGCATGCAGGCTACCGAGAGAAACCAGCCCAGCCGGATTACTATCCCCCGGAACAAGGTCGAGATTCCCCACATACGGGTCCGGGTTCACAAGGCTGGCATAGGGTTTGGCGTTCAGATACGTGGACTGTGAGCGCACGTCATTCACGCGCTCAATATCAAAACCGGCCACAAGCTGATGCCGCAGGAAACCGGTGTTAAAGTTGGCCACCATGGACGCCACATTCTGCACGGACCAGCTTTTCTGCTCATAGGGCAGCGGAGCCATATACGTGCCCGGCCCGGTGCCGTTCCCTGCCCCGACCGGGCCGGAACGCGCGACAAGCGCTGCCGCCGGGTCCCCGTTGAAGTAATTATTGACGCAGGTTGTGTCACACGTCGCTTTGGACGCCGCAAAGGTGCGGTAATACTGGCCGCCGCGCAGATCATCATAAATGGTAATATGGTCGTTCACCTTATAGGTAAAACGGGCCGTTTCCATATTATCGTTCGTCGCGTTCTGGTCGTTATTGGTGCCGTACCAGTTGGTCCGCTTTATCCCGTATTCCGTAATGGGCATGCCATAGGCTGCACCGGGTTTTGTGACAACCGGCACCCCGAAGTCAGGCACGGAATTTTCCTGCTGATGCATATATTGCAGGACCAGCGTGGCGCGCTTGCCCAGACCAAAGGCAATGGAGGGCGCAATGCCCCAGCGGTGGGAATAAATAAAGTCCCGCCCGACCACATTATGCTCATCGCCCATGCCCGTCAGACGGAAAGCGGTCGAGTTGTCCAGTTTCTGGTTGATATCCAGCGTGCCGCGATAATAGCTGCCGGAACCACCTGAAAATTCGGACGAATAATGGTTCTGCAGGCCGGGGGTTTTGGTCACCATGTTAATGGCGCCCCCCGTTGTGCCATTCCCGAACACTTCCGAGGACGGCCCTTTAATGACGGACACGGAATCAAAATTGAAGGAGTCACGGGAATAGACACCAAAATCCCTTAACCCGTCTTCATAAATATCATTCTGCGCCTGAAAGCCACGGATCAGGAACTGGTCCCCGTTCATGCCGCCCGCACCTTCCCCGATGGAAGAGGTCACGCCAGGCACGTTGCGCAGGGCTTCATCCAGAGATTTTACGTTCTGCTGGCGCATGAGCGCCTGCGGCACGACATTGATGTTCTGCGGCGTGTGCATCACATCCTGCGGCATACGGGACAGGCCGGTAGAGTCATGCATGGTGTTAAAGCCATGCCCTGTGACTGTCAGGCGTTCCTCATCCGTGGAATCCACACTGGCAACGCGCGTGGCGGGCGTTACGGCCTGAGCATCGGCTTTATGGCGCTTGTTTTCACGCTTTGAGGGCTTTTTATCCCCCTCATGCAGCGCGTCTGCAGACGCTCCCCACGCATGGGCTGAGAAAAAGAGTGCGCCCGCAACAGAGACCGGCGTGAGATACGCCTTATATGTCCTTGTCATTCACCTGCCTTCTGGAATTGTGTCAGTGCCGACACACATAAGAAGCAATTGCGAATTATTCGCAATGAATTTTTGTCTGACATTCCATAAAAACATGGCTGGGTTGCTTTTTATAAAATCCTCCCGGAAGCCGCTCACGGCACCCGCAGGCAGAAAAAAGTATAAAAACCATACAAACTTCAGAATTCTGCTATTCAGGACACCTCCCGGCATGGGCACTCTATGCTGGTGTTTTTGCAACAGTGTCTGGCCTTCTTCTCTTGTCCCATTCTGCTCCGCCTTCAACGCCGCTCCGTCTGCCTGTGCTGTCTCTGGTATCCGTCGGGATGATTTTCGGCCTGACGTACGGGCTCAGCACCCCTCTCCTCACCTTTTCCCTGCTGGACCACGGCTACGGCCCGCATCTGATTGCGGCACTGGCCATGATGCACGGCGTTGGCGTGCTGGGCATTGCCCCCTTCCTGCCCCGGCTGGCCGGGTGGGCCGGGCCGCGCAAGGTGCTGCTGGTGGCGCTAGCCTGCACGGCGGCAACGCTTGTTCTGTTCCCCATCGTGCCCTCCGTGTGGTTCTGGTTCCCGCTCCGGCTGGTACTGGGCATGGCGACGGAGAGCATGCTCATCATGTCAGAAAGCTGGCTGAACCAGAGCACGGATGACAGCAACCGCACGCGCACCATGGGACTGTACAGCGCCCTCATGTCCTCCGGTTTTGCCGCGGGGCCGGTGCTGCTCACGCTGGTGGGGCGGCATGGTATGGCCCCGTTTGCCATCTGCACGGTGTTTGTACTTGCGGCCTTTACGCTGGTCAGCATGCCGTGGATGCACGCCCCCCGGCCGGAACGCCCGGCCCATAGCGGTCTGTGGCGCTATATCGGGCTGGCCCCCATTGCCATCTGCGTCACCCTGCTCATGGCCATGCTGGAGGCCGCGAGTTCCGCCTTTCTGCCGCTATATGCCCTGCATATGGGCTGGACGGAACGGCAGGCCACGCTGCTGCTCTCCATCATGCTGCTGGGGGCTATTGTGCTGCAAACCCCGCTGGGCTGGCTGGCAGACCGCCTGAAAAACCCGCGCGCCCTGCTCATTGGCCTTGGCACCGCCTCCACACTGGGGGCGCTGCTCTGGCCTGCCGCCATCAGCACC
Source organism: Acetobacter persici (assembly GCF_018256955.1). Classification (NCBI taxonomy): domain Bacteria; kingdom Pseudomonadati; phylum Pseudomonadota; class Alphaproteobacteria; order Acetobacterales; family Acetobacteraceae; genus Acetobacter; species Acetobacter persici. Next base: position 79,162 of record NZ_JAERKU010000002.1, on the reverse strand, counting down.
CCGGCACTGGCCTACCCGTTGCTGTTTATCTGGGATGGCCTGTTTGCCGCTCTGTATACTGTGGCCATGTCTGTGGTTGGCAGCCGGTTTTCTGGCGGGGATCTGGTGTCGGTTTACGCGGCAACCTCACTGGCATGGGGGCTTGGCTCCTTTGCAGGTCCCGGCATGGCCGGGTCTTCCATGGCGTTTTCTCCCGCCAGCGGCCTGCCGCTGTTTGTGGCCTGCGCCTGTGGGCTGTTCACGCTGCTCCCGGTTTTTCTGAAGAACAGAGCCTGAAAACGCCTCTTCTCCTGCTCTTGCGCGCGACCCCAAAAAAGATAAAATCTGCGCGCTTTGTAAAAAACATCTGTAGCCCAAAAGATATTCTATGAAAAAATTCCTTTTACCTGTTTTTCTCTTTGCATCTCTTTCCGGCTGCCTCAGCGCCCATACAGAAATGCTGGATGAACGGACGGCCATCATTTCCGGCAAAGGGTCTTCTTTTAATGACCTCGCCAGCGTGACGCATAAGGTCTTTCTGGAAGCCGCGACCACGGCCCAGCAGCGGGGGTTTCAGTATTTCCAGATTCTGGATGACAAGCAGGGCTACCGCCCGACCTACGTGCAGAACGCCGCCACCTCCACCACCAGTGGCAGTGTGACAAGAACAGGCCGCCATTCCACCTACTACAATGAGACCACAACCAGCACCCCGGCCTCCGTCACCCGGCTGGACAAGCCGATGAAGGAGACGGTGGTGCGGTTCTATAAAACCGGGGAGGTCACCCCCGGCCAGCCCGGCATCTGGTCTGTACAGAGTATTCTGTCCGCCAACGGCGGCTGAGGACCTGAAAACCAGCGGCCTTCAGGCTGCACCAGCCCCCTGCGTGTTGACCTGAAGGCGGTAGAGGGATTCCCCCGCACACATAAACAGCCAGTTCCGCTTCGGGCCGCCAAATGTCAGGTTAGACACCCCATGCGGCAGGCGGATGCGGCCAATCAACTGGCCTTCCGGGTTGAACACAAACACACCGCACAACCCCAGCGGACCACCCACCCCGCACCAGAGATTGCCGAAGATATCGGCCTTCATCCCGTCCGGCCCCATCTGCACGCCCTGAAAGCGCATGTTGGTAAACAGACGCGGGTTGGAGAGGGTGTTGTCCTTTTTCACGTCAAACACATGTACGGCCTGATCCCCGTCATGCCCGTGCCCCCCGGCCTGCTTGCCGGAGGAAATGACGTACAGCCGCGCATGGTCAGGCGAAAAGCACAGACCGTTGGGGTTCGGCAGTTGTTCCTGTGTTAAAACACACTCGATCCGGCCTGAAGGATCAATCCGGAACGTATGGTCAGCCTGCCGTTTGACGCCACCTAGCTCCCCAATCAGTTCCTCGCCAATCCGCCAGCGGATATGCCCGTCCGGGTTTGCCTCACCGCCCGGTTCATCCGCATGGCCTTCGGTAAAGCCATCGCCATAGCCAGGGTCGGTAAACCAGATGCTGCCATCGGGGTGCGCAATCACATCATTCGGGGAGTTCAGGGCATGGCCTTCATACCGGTCAGCCAGCACATGGGCTGACCCGTCATGCTCCCAGCGGATCACGCGGCGCAGAAAATGCTCGCAGGAAATCTGGCGGCCCTGATAGTCAAACGTATTGCCGTTGGAATGGTAGGATTCCGGGCGAAACACCGTCACCTCACCCGTTTCCCACAAATAGCGGTACTGGCGGCTGGTCACGGTATCGCTCAGCAGCAGATACCGGCCCTCGGCGGACCAGGCCGGGCCTTCCAGCCAGACGCCCTTATCCCAAACCCGGTGAATCGTCGCCGCGCTGAACAGCAGGTCCCGGAAGGACCGGTCAATCACCATCACATCCGGGTCCGGCGTATAGGCCGGAGGCGCACCCGCCCCCCACTGGCGCGGCGGGGTGGTGGTGACATCCGCCGGACGCGTCGTTTCCGGCTGGGCAGGTGCTACGGCATTATGGTCCGCCGCCTGTGCGGCAGAGGAGACGGCAAGACCCGCAGGCACACAGGCAAGACCCTGCAAAACCGCGCGGCGCGGCACATTGTTGCGGCGTATTGCCTGAACCATTGTGTCTGACTCCTGCCCTCATCCGGCGCGCTGTCCACAGATGCGCGCTGCTTGTCCGTTTCCAGTGTCATTCCTCGGGCGATGTGTCCACCCGGAGAGCGGACATGCAGGGCAAATCCGCAGAAAATTCAGATCTTCAGGGGATTCTGGCCACACGCAGCGTATTGGTGGAGCCACTCACGCCAAACGGCACGCCTGCGGCAATCACAATAGAATTGCCGGAGCTGCCTATTCTGGCCCGGCGCACCACCTCCAGCGCGGAGTCCACCATATCCTCCACGTTCATCACCTGCCGGCCTTCATTCACAAAGGCCCGCACACCCCAGACCAGCGCCATGCGCCGCCCGGCCTCATGCGTGGGGGTAATGCCCAGAATGGGGCAGGATGGCCGCTCCCGCGCAATGCGGAAGGCCGTGGCCCCCCGATGCGTGTAGGCCACAATGGCGGGTGCCTTGAGCGTATCCGCCACCTGCTGCGCGGCTCCCGCAATGGCGTCCGCCACGTAATCTTCCGGGGCCATGCGCGCACGCGCCATCATGCTCTGCCATTCGGCATCCTGCTCGATGCGCCAGATAATCCGGTTCATAATCCGCACCGCCTCACGCGGATACTGCCCGGCGGCAGATTCGGCAGAGAGCATGACGGCATCCGCGCCATCAAACACCGCCGTCGCTACGTCTGATGCCTCAGCGCGGGTGGGTGTTGGGGAGGAAATCATGCTTTCCAGCATCTGGGTTGCCACCACCACCGGCTTACCAAGGCGGCGGGCCAGACGAATAATGCGCTTTTGCACCAGAGGCACGTTTTCCGGCGGCAGCTCCACGCCCAGATCCCCACGGGCGACCATGACGGCGTCCGTCAGTTCCAGAATGGCGTCCAGATTATCCAGCGCCTGCGGTTTTTCCAGCTTGACCAGCAGGCTGGCCCGCTCACCCACAAGCGCCCGGGCCTCGCTCACATCTTCGGGCCGCTGCACGAAGGACAGCGCGACGTAATCCACCCCCAGATCCAGCGCAAACGCCAGATCCCGCCGGTCCTTTTCCGTCAGGGCCGGGATGGGCAGCGCCACATCCGGCACGTTCACGCCCTTATGGTTGGAGAGCACGCCGCCGACATCTACCGTGGTTTCCAGCCAGTCCGGCCCTACGGCCTGCACCACCACAGCCAGCTTGCCATCATCCATCAACAGGCGGCTGCCGGGTCTGGCCACGGCAATAATTTCAGGATGCGGCAGACAGACGCGGGTTTTATCCCCCGGAACGTCTGAGAGGTCGAACCGGAAGGACGCGCCGGGTTCCAGCATTACCTTGCCCTCGGCAAAGACGCCAACCCGCAGCTTCGGCCCCTGCATGTCCGCCAGAATACCAATGGGTTCACCCAGTTCGGCCTCCACCCGCCGCACAATGGCGTGGCGGGCGGCATGGTCCTCATGCGTCCCGTGGGAGAAGTTGAAGCGGAACACATCCGCCCCTGCTACCGCCAGATCCCGGATTGTCTCGTAATCGCTGGAGGCCGGGCCAAGCGTTGCGACAATCTTGGTCCGGCAGATAAGCGCGTTTGAGGTCGGCATGATCAGTCCTTCTCCTTAACGTAACCGGGTACGGGGTTCAGGAGGGCGTGATCGCTTCCTCCGCATCAACACCCCAGATCGCACGACGGGGAACCCAGCCGGTATAATTCTTGACCGAGACCTTGCACCATTCAGTCCCGGCCGCACATTCCTTAACTGATCCCACAGCACCGGGTTTCAGAACAGCAATCACAGGTGCATCGTTGCTGGCCGTGCCGCGCATAACAACCGTGCCCGGCTCATGCCCGGCATCGGCCGCTGTGGGGAGGGTTGCCACCACGCGCGTATCCATATGGCCGGACTGCGATTCCTTGTTGCCGTTTTTGTCCAGCTTGACTTCAAGCGGAGCATCGCTGCCCGGCGCTTCACCCGGCACAAGGAAGTCCCGCCCGCCGGACAGCGTGGCCTGCTGAATCCAGCCTTTCTGGCCGGTCGAATCTTCCACCAGACGCCAGACGTCAAACTCGCGCTCAATCCGAACCGGCATCCCGCGGCGATGATACACCCACAGGATCGGGAAACGGCGGCCCGGTCCGGCCCGCATATTCACTTCATCAGAGCGCAGGGCGGCATAACGCGGCAGCGGCAGACCCGTCACGGTCCCCTTCGGCGGTTCAGGCGGCGTTGCTGCGGCGGGCGGCGTGGCAGGCTGTTCAGCAGCCTCGGCCCCGGCGGCCCCGGCGGCGGCACCCGCTGCGGCCGCACCAGCAGCAGCGGCTGCTGCTTTATGGCGGGCAGGCGCGTGGGCCGTCTGGCCTGCGGCGTGATGCCCCTTGGTGGAGGCCGCCTTAGCCGTCTCATGGTGGGAGTGATGCGCACTCTTGCTGTCCGCCGCAGCGGCTTTTTTACCAGCAGGCTTGTCCGCCGCTTTCTTTTTGGCAGCAGCGTGGCCCGCTTCAGCGTGGTGGGCATGGTGCTTGTGCGCGGCGGGCTTTTTCTCAGCAGCAACCGCGCCAGACAGCGCGACCGCACACCCTGCCAGGCAGGACAGCAGTCGGAACCGGAAAGTCAGAGGCAATGTGAACATCATGCCTGCATCCCTGCCAAGAGAGAAACGCCGGGGCAAGCGGTTTTTAGAAAACCGTCACGCGGGCTGCCCCTGCCCTGTCCAGAAACGTAGGCAGGCCCACAACTGCCACGCCCTCTGCCAGCTCTGCGGGAGAAAGCCCCATGGTCTTTACCCCGGAGTCGCACACTATCAGCGTGGCATCCATCTCCAGCAGGGCGGTCCGCAGGTCAGACAGCCCGGCGACACCGGCAGCCGTCCGCCAGTCTTCATGCTCTGCGTCTTCCAGCCCGTCCCACCCGGCCGTAAACGCCGCAACCCCGGCCCCCATGCCAAACAGCACCACGCTCTGGCCCAGCGCGCAGGCCGTGGCGGCCAGCATTAAAGCCGCATGGATGCGCTCATACCGCGCCTCCACAATCACCAGCGCCAGATCACACGGGGGGAACGCGGATGCGCCCACGGCGGCGGCAAACCCCGTGCGGCCAGAGGGTGCGGCAGAAGGTGCAGAACTTCCGGCAAAAATTCCGCCAGACTCATGTCCGGTCCGTTCAGCCATGAGACGTCTCCCGTTGCAGTGCCCCGCACACCGGGCATGTGGGGTCCCGTTGCAGGGCGATGGTTGTAAAACGTGTGTTCAGAGCATCCCACATCAGCAGCCGCCCGACCAGTGATGTCCCCAGCCCGAGCAGTTCCTTGAGGGCTTCCGTGGCCTGAAGGGTGCCCATCACCCCCGTCACCGCGCCAAACACCCCGGCCTCGCCACAGCTTAACCCCTGTGCCTCACCATCGGTCTGCGGGTAGAGACAATGGTAACAGGGGCCGCCCCGCGCCGGATGAAAGGTGGAGAGCTGGCCTTCAAACCGCTGCACGGCAGCAGAGACCAGTGGCTTTCCGGCCCGCACGCAGGCAGCATTAACCAGATAACGGGTGGTGAAGTTGTCACACCCGTCACACACCAGATCATACCGGCTCACCAGATCATCCACCGTCGCGGCTGTCAGCCGCATGGGCCATGTTTCCAGCGTGACCTCAGGGTTCAGGGCTTCCAGCGTGGCGCGGGCAGACTCCACCTTGGGCGTGCCGACAGACTGCGTTGTGTGCACAATCTGGCGTTGCAGGTTGGAAAGCTCCACCACATCATCATCCACCAGACCAATCCGCCCCACACCGGCGGCGGCCAGATAGAGGGCGGCGGGCGCGCCAAGCCCCCCGGCCCCCACCACCAGAACGGAGGCCGCCTTCAGCGCCGCCTGCCCCGTCCCGCCGACCTCCGGCAGGAGAATATGGCGGGAATATCGCTGAATTTCGGCTTCGGTGAAGTCAAACGCCATCTGAGCGCCTTTTTGCTGCGGGCAGAGAGCGGCATTTATGCCATGCCCGCCCGTTCCGCGCGCCCCGCTTTTTTCAGGAAGCGCCAGAACACCCAAATTCACATTTTCGTGATCTCATGAAATACCATTCATGAAACTATGCATGGGTGCCATGCGTCTGCTATACGTGATCTGCAATTTCATCATACGAGGAGTGCACCAGATGACCGCCCTCACCTCTGCCGGGCCTTTCGCCCGGCCTGCCAGTCTGAAGACGTTCCAGGCCGCGCGCAGAGTGTGTGTGGCTGCATCCGCGGCAGCGCTTGGCCTGTATCTTGCCTCCCCGTTTGTTACGCTCTGGTCCATCGGCTCCGCCATCCAGACGCATGACATGACCACCCTTGGTCAGGCCATCAACTGGTCGGAGCTGGATGCCTCCATCAAGCACCAGACGCTTTCCGGCCTGCATCTGGAACAGGCTTCGGATGATCTGCCGGATTTCGGCTCATCCTTCGCCACCACAGCCGTCTCAAACGCGGTGGATTTCACCGTAACGCAAGCCAATCTCGGCACACTGGTGGATCAGGCTGTGCCTGCGGCCATCCCGGCCAGCCAGCCCATGCCGTCCTTTGCCACGCTGGCGCAGAAGGCCTCCGTGCGGTTTACCCGGTTGGATCAGTTTGAAGTGGATGTGCCTCTGCCCGGCCACGAGCAGGATACGCCGCTGAAAATCGAGATGCGGATTCAGAACTGGCGCTGGAAAGTGACAAAGGTGGAATTTCCCGCCCGGCGCGCGCCCATCATGCAGGCTTCCGCAGCGCCGTCCAACGCCTGAAAGCCAGAACGGGGGCGGCCCGCAGGCCCACCCCCGTTCTGTTCAGACCTGAAAAAATCGCGGCTTATTTTTCAGCCGGCAGATCTTCTTCAAGCAGAATGATGTTGATGGCGTAGGACACTTCGCCTTCATCATCATCACGATGAATGGTGCCAATCACTTCACCGTCTACAGCCAGTTCAACCGACATCCCGGCGCGCGGCGGCGGATTAACGGAAAGACCTTTGGCCCCAAGCAGACGGCGCAGCGCAACCTGCAAACGGGCAATTTCAGAAGAAGAAGGGGACGTGCTGCTCATGGGAAATACAATCCTCAGGGAGGTAGGGTTACACAGACAGACGCCTTAACGCTCTGACCAATCCGGCCCGCTATAGGACACAGCCTGCCCCCGCCGCAACCTTTCCGTCGTCCTGCCTTCACACCGCCATTTTTGACCTGCCTCAATAGCTACCAGTCCTTCTTATTTTCCGGCCCGCCCTTCCGGTCTGGTCCTCTGTTCAGGAAAGGAGACACTTCAATGATGCGCATGCCCCGCTTTGTAATCCTTTCCGCTCTGGTTGCCGGAGCCCTGAGCCTGTCTACCTTTTCGCACACGCCGCCCCGGCCTCTGGTCGCGGATATGCGCCGGGCGGCTCTGTCCACCCCGGCGCCCGGGCAGACGGAAACAGATACGGCCAGACCGGCACAGGCCGCAACCGCTCCCTCAGCACCGGTCAGCACCTCGCTCGCGCGGGCGTTTGCGGCCCCGCAACAGGCCACAGCGTCTGTCAGCCCGCCGGTGCATGTTGAGGCGCAGGCAGAGTCGTCCTCCCCCCAGACGCACCTGCAGACAGCCGCCACACAGGCCTCCACACATCTTTTGCATATGCTGGAAAATGACGGGCCTGAGCAGACGGCACGCACCCTGACCAAAAGCCGTAAATGGTCCGACGTGCGACTGGCTGTGGCCAGCGGGCAGCCGGAAGCGGCCTCTATGGTGGCCGCCCTGATGCCGGAGGCGGACCCGGCAACGGCTCTGTCCCTCCGGGCGGCCATGCGCCGCGCCCTGCCCACCCATCCGGCTGCCGTTCTGGCCGCCATGGACCAGACGGACGGGCCGCTGTTTGGCGCCCGCGCCGTCTGCTCCGCGCAGGGTATGTCCCGCAGCTGGCAGAGCAACGCCCGCAAGGCGGTGGCGAGCGTGCATGAAATCCATCTGATCACCCGCGCGCGGGACTGCTTGACACGACTGGGTGGCCTGCCACAGGCGGGCTGATCTTTCCACTTAAACATTTCGTGTTACACGCAAACGAGAGCTGACACGGCTCTCGTTTAGTCATACCTATAACGCACGCCAGAATAACAAAAAACGCATGGCAAGCTCTGAGCTATGCCATGACGCAATAAGGTCGTGCCGTCATGCTGATGTTCCGCTGTCCCGGTTCGGGCGCTGTTTTTTTGCCCCCTTACGCACCCGGTGCGTCTCTGCGGCTATGGCCGCGCACATCCTGTTCTGTGCTTTCACTCCTCCCGGTAAACCTTAAAGGGACTCAAGGCCCGCGCAGGCGCGTCCTTCTTAGCGCCTGAGGCCTCTGGCGGCCGTATTTCCCTTTGCGTCCGCCCCGCTCGTTTCCTGCCCCCTTTTCCGGTTTCCCCTTTTTCAGAGTGTTCTGTCATGAACCACCTGTCCGCCCGTCATACAGGCGCAGGCCGTGCGCACTGCGCATCCGTCTGCTCCCCCCGGTTCTGCTTTTCCAGCAGCCTGTCTACATATGTGCCTGTCAGAGTCGTCCGGATGGCCCCGGCCGGGGCGCTCCTTGCTCTCCTGCTCCCGCCTGTGGCGGCCCACGCGCAAAGCGCTGTGCAGGCAACGCCCTCCGTCGTGCGGGACCACGCCCATGCTTCGGACCTCAACGTGACGCATGACACCATGCCCGCCCGCCTGTCAGACGTGGTGCGCAAAACGCCGAAAGATCCGGTTGTGCCCAACGGCCCGGAACGTCACTCCACCGAGACCCCGGCCCAAGGCGGGTTCTGGGATAATATGCTGCTGCCGCCGCTGACCAGCCGACCGGAAGCCTACGGCCAGCCGCAGTCTCTGGAACTCAAGCCGCTGCCCACCGCGCTGATGCATCAGGGCCCGTGGGGCGTGTTTAACGCCAATACCGGGGCGGCCTCCGGGTTTGGCACGGTTGCGTATTACGCCGTCTCCCGCTGGGCGGAAGACTGGTCCAACCTGCGTGACAAGAAAAACCATATCGACTGGGCAGACCCGCTGAAATACATCCCGCTCAATAACAGCGGCTCTATTTACCTGACACTCAGCGGCAACTTCCGTCACCACGGGTTTTATGACCAGCGGGCCGGGTTTGGCACCATCAAGAAAGACCCGGCCTACCGCTCCACCCTGCGCTGGAACGCCGGAGCAGACCTGCATCTGGGTGAGCATGTGCGCCTGTATGGAGAACTGATGAGCGGTCAGGCCGGTGGTATCAACTATTACGGCTATACCGGTGGCCGCTGGCGCAGCAAGCTGGATGCGCAGCAGGCGTTTCTGGAAGTCAAAGGCCATCTGCTGGGCGCCAATATGGGGGCCATGATCGGCCGTATGTCCTTTCTGGATGCGCCGCCCTACGTCACCGCAGGCAGCGTTTACCCGACACTCCCCTATTCCTGGAACGGTGTGCGCGGCTACGCCTTCTGGAAGCGCTTCCGCGTGGATCTGTTTGACCTCAGCCTGACCAACAACGCCCCCACAACCGCGTTCCATGATCAGGTGGGCTGGAGAACACGCCTGTTTGGCGCATACACCTCCTACGCCATTCCGAACTTTAAATTCATGGAGAAAAACAGCCAGATTTTTGTGGACACCTTTTATCTGGGCTACATTCTGGCCAGCAACCCCATTGCCAGCACCACCGGCACCATTGCCGGGTCCACGCATCGTGACACACCCGGCATGCGCGTCTGGGGCAATGCCGGACCGATTGAATTTTCACTGGGGGGCATGTGGCAGGGCGGCTCCTTTAACGCCGCCAAAAACGGGCCGTCACGCCCTGTCTCGGCCTACTCGTTCAACGCCACCGTTTCCTGGCGCTTCGCCAGATGGTGGGGCAAACCGGCCATCGGCCTTCAGGCGGACGCCATTTCCGGCGGGGATACCCGTAAAAGCCAGACCAGTAGCTGGGGCAATTTCCTCTCCCCGTTCGTGCCCAGCGCCTACTATCTGGATATGAGCACCTATATCGGCAACTCCAACCTGATTGACGTCGGCCCGCTGGCCACCATTGCCACCAGCCGCAACACCAGCCTGCTGCTGAAAGTGCCGGTTATCTGGCGCAACAGCACCAATGACGCGATTTATGCCAACCCGACGGCCGCCTACAACTTTCGCCCGCAGGGGGGCTACACCGCCACCATGCCACAGGCCAGCTTTACATGGCGTGCCACCCGGCACGTGACCTTCAGCCTTGATGGCGAATATATTTTCGCCTCCCGCGCTATGATCAAAGCCGGAGCCTCTTCTGGCGCATATGTGCAGAGCAATCTGGAACTCACGTTCTGAGCCCAGCCTGCTGTGTTGAGATAACGGGCCTGATGGCCGGATTTCCCCCGGGCATCAGGCTTTCTTTTACCGTCTCATTGCCTTTCCGGTTCATTCAGGGGAGACAAGGCGCATCAGGCAGCGTATCGAAATGCTTATGATTTCTGATACGCTGACAAGGTTCCGGGCATGACCGCACCCTCCCCCCTGCAAACCCCTTCCGTGCGGGAACTGACCGTACGCGGCCTGATTCTGGGCGCGCTGATCACCATCGTCTTCACCGCATCCAACGTCTATCTGGGGTTACGGATCGGGCTGACCTTTGCCTCCTCCATCCCTGCCGCTGTCATTTCCATGGCCGTGCTGCGTGCGCTGGGCCGCAGCACTTTGCTGGAAAACAATATGGTGCAGAGTCAGGCCTCGGCGGCGGGTACGCTCTCCTGCGTGTTTGCCACCTTCCCCGGCCTGATCATGACCGGCTTCTGGCACAGTTTTCCGTTCTGGCAGACGGCTGGCCTCTCACTGGCGGGCGGCATTGCGGGCGTACTGTTTACCATCCCCCTGCGCCGCGCACTGGTGACGGAAAGCGCCCTGCCTTACCCGGAAGGCGTTGCCGCGGCTGAAATCCTTCGCGCCGGGGGAGAGACAGGCAACAGCAAAAGCCTCTCCGCTCTTATCGGTGGCAGCGTTGTGGCCGGGGTCTTCTCCTTTGCCTGTAGCGGCCTGCAAATTCTGGCGGATACCGTCAGCATCACCGGGTCCGTGGGCGCTGCGGTTTTCCGGTTTTCCGGCGGCCTGTCCCTCGCCCTTCTTGGCGCGGGCTATCTGGTCGGTCTGGCCGGAGGGCTGGCCATGCTGCTGGGCTGTGTGCTGGCCTGGGGCCTCGGCGTGCCCTGGCTGACAGCCCACATGCCCAACCCGGAGCATCTGGACGCCGCCAGCTTTGCCAATGCCATCTGGCTGCATAAAGTCCGGTTTATCGGGGCAGGCGCGATTGCCATTTCCTCACTCTGGACACTGGTGGAACTGATGGGCCCCGTCCTGCGTGGCCTGAGCAGCGTGTTCCGCAACCGCAGCGGCGCACTGGTGCCGGACGCAGACCGTGACCTTTCCCCCCGCACCATGATGGCGCTTCTCGCCGTAACCGTGCTGCTGCTGGGCGGCCTGTTTGCCGCGTTCCTTGCCCCTATGGCGCATGGCATCTGGCCCGCCGTGTGTGCTGCGGTGCTGTTCTGCGTGGTGTTCGGGTTTGTGATGGCGGCCGCCTGCGGCTACATGGCGGGCATTGTCGGCTCCTCCTCCTCGCCTATTTCCGGCATTATCATTATTGCCGCCGTGCTGTGCGCGCTGATGATTCTGGGGCTGGAATCCCTCGGCCTGATGCCTGCGGAAATGATGGCGGAAGGGCAGACACTCGCCACCGGCTTCACCATTCTCCTGCTCTCCGCCATTACCGCGACCGTCGCCATTTCCAACGATAACCTTCAGGATCTGAAAACCGGCCAGCTTGTCGGCGCATCCCCCTGGAAGCAGGAAGTCGCGCTGATAGCCGGGTGCGTTGTGGGCGCCGCCGTTATCCCGCCGGTGCTGAACCTGCTGTATCAGGCCTACGGCTTTGCCGGTGCCCCCATGCCGCGCCCCGGCATGGATCCGGCCCACGCGCTGGCCGCCCCTCAGCCCGCGCTGATTGCCATGATCGCCAAGGGGATTTTCACGCAGTCACTGGACTGGAGCATGCTCTCCATCGGGTTCGGGCTTGGGGCTGTGCTGATCGGGCTGGATCTGCTGCTCCGCCGCCGCCAGCTCTCCCTGCCGCCGCTTGGCGTTGCGGTGGGGATCTACCTGCCCGCCTCCGTCAGCGTCACGCTGGCCGTCGGCGCGGTGCTGGGCTGGGTGCTGAACAGCGCGCTGAAAAAACGCCGTGCCCCGGCCACTCCCACAGAGGATGCCCGCCACCATCCAGACGGCACCGCACCGGAACATGATGCCAGCATCGGCACCATGCTCGCCTCCGGCTTTATTGTGGGGGAAAGCCTGATTGGCGTCGCGCTGGCGGTGCTGTCCGGCGCACTGGGGAAAGACAATGCGCTCTCCCTCGCCGCCTTCCTGCCCGCCGGAACCCCCGCCATTCTGGGGCTGGCGGCCTTCTGCGCTGTGTGTTTCTGGTTTAGCCGGAAAGTGCTGCAAAAATAAGGAAAAGCGTCATATCTATCAGGTTTGGCAAACATTGTTTTTTATAGAAACACGTTTTGCCAAACCGGCTTAGAAAGAGGTGATCGAACCTAAAGCTGAAAATGATACTCTGGTTTTTAATCAGCTTTATTATTCTCCCCGCGTTGAAAGACTCTTATTGATGCCGACAGCCACCTTTCCTGCACCCCGGCTTGCCATTGTCATCCCCTGTTACAATGAAGAAGAGGTTTTCGCCTTTTGCCAGCAGGAGCTGAGCGCACTGCTGTATGCCATGGTGCAGGATCAGATGGTACAGCCGGACAGCTTTCTGCTGTTTGTGGATGATGGCAGCCGGGACAGCACATGGGCACAAATCCGCACAGCCTGCACGGAAGAGAACTATGTTCAGGGGCTGAAACTTTCCCGTAACGAAGGCCACCAGACTGCTCTTCTGGCTGGTCTTGCTGCTGCCGCCCCGCAGGCAGACGCAGTTATCAGCATTGATGCCGACCTTCAGGACGATATTCAGGCCATTCCTCGTATGATAGCCTGCTATCACGCCGGATACGATATTGTGTACGGTGTGCGGGAATCACGCCAGACAGATACATGGTTCAAGCGCACGTCTGCCGAAGGGTTCTACCGGCTGATGGCAATTATGGGCGTGCAGCAGGTTTTCAATCATGCCGACTTCCGCCTGCTGAGCCAGCGCGCTGTAAAAGGCCTGCTCCGCTACGCAGAACGCAACGTCTATATTCGCGGGCTTGTCCCGCTGGTTGGTTTTCCTTCGACAGAAGTCACCTATACCCGCGGCAGCCGTACAGCCGGAGAGTCTAAATATCCACTCAGCAAAATGCTGGGGCTGGCCATGGAAGGCATTACGTCCCTGACCATCACCCCGTTGCGACTGATTGCCGCACTCGGATGTTTTATCTGCCTGCTTTCAGTAATCGCCGCTCTTTATGTGCTGGTACAAAAATTCAGCAACGCAACCGTAGCAGGTTGGTCTTCCCTTATCCTTTCCATTTTCTTTATGGGGGGTGTTCAGATGCTCTCTCTGGGTATTCTTGGCGAATATATTGGCAAGATCTATCTGGAAACCAAGCATCGTCCCCGCTTCCATATTGAAAGCGTCCTTAGCCGGGGTGCCTTAGCCCCCCTCTCTGACCACACGGAAGAGAATGATTAGCCCCAGCCACGCAGGATGCTTCCTGCGGACGTAGCAGGAATGGCATTATCCTTCGCTTCAAGAGCAGTTCCACTAAACTCTGGCTCAGTGGAATTTCTATAACTCAGTGTTTATCGAGCATCTTCACCAGTTCGAATGGGTCCATTCAAACTGGATCTGCTCTAGTTGCCCGGACTGTTCCCATGCTACATATTGCTTTATCCTTTCCAGACCCTTCTTCTATAAAGCGTTCAAAGCCTTCTTCTTCTGGATCAGACTTGCTTTGAAATAGCACGACCATGGATAACGGAACTTCAATGCCAAGCCTCATTTCTTTAATTGTACCCTTTTATAATGAGGGGGATGGTGTTGAGCTCTTCGCCCAGACCATTATGCCGGTACTGGCAGCCATCCCGGAAACAGAATGGGAAATTCTCTGCATTGATGATGGCAGCAGGGATGATACCCTTAAACGGCTAATTGCCCTGTCCGAACAGCACAACCAGTTCAGGATTGTTGAGCTGTCGCGCAACTTTGGCAAAGAAGCCGCAATGACAGCCGGTCTGGACACTGCGACCGGCGCTGCCGTTATCGTCATTGATGCTGACCTGCAGGACCCGCCAGAACTTATTCCCGACATGATAGACGCATGGAGGAATGGCGCTGAGGTCGTTCTGGGCCGACGTGTAGACCGCTCATCCGACAGTGCCGCCAAGCGCCTCACGGCTTCATGGTTCTACTCCCTGCACAACAGTCTTTCCAAAATCAAAATCCCCTCCAATGTTGGAGACTTCCGCCTGATGGACCGGTGCGTCGTTGACGCCCTCCAGCAGCTTCCGGAACGCCAGCGTTTTATGAAAGGGTTGTATGCCTGGGTCGGGTTCCGCACTGTTACTCTGGATTATGTCCGTGCGGCCCGTCATGTGGGTGAGACCAAATTTTCCGGACTGGCCTTATGGAACTTCGCACTGGAAGGACTGACCAGCTTTTCAACACTACCCATCCGCATCTGGACATACGTTGGCACCATAGGAGCCCTTTTCGCCTTGCTCTATGGCCTGTTTATTGTTGTACGAACTTTGCTTCTGGGAAATTCCGTCCCAGGTTATGCCTCACTCTTCTTTGCCGTGACATTTTTCGGAAGTATTCAGATCATCAGCATCGGGATGTTAGGAGAATATATTGGCCGTATTTACGTGGAAACCAAGCAGCGCCCAGTTTATCTTGTAAGAAAAATCCATCAGAAAAATAAAAATATTCCATAAAAAATACTATATTATCATTTTTAAATTGTAAGCTGCACACCAGATACCGGCAACACACCGTTCAGGACTACAGTCATATGCAAAGAATAACAGAAAAGCCGTTTATCGTACTTTTTCTGGCGATTTTTTCCGTGTCCATATTCAGCTTTGGTCAGGCCCTACTTCCCGGATATACACCTGACGATTTTCTGACAGGGAGCACCTTTCTTCCGACGGCCTTTTTCCTCAATCAGGGGCGCTTTACTGAAGGACTGATCGTCCTTTGCATGAACTCCCTGCATCTGACAATGTTCAATGTCGGATTTGGGTTTGAATGTCTGGCACTGGTACTTTATGCATTTCTGATCACCTATATTCTGGATAGCTGTACACCCAAAACGTTCAACCGCTTGCTGCTGGCTGCTGCCGGAGCTTACGTTGCTTCAAGCCCTTTTATGGCAACTCTTCTGAACTACCGGGAAGCAACTTTCAATACAGCATTTGGTTTTGCTTTTATTGCTGGTGGTTTTTATTTCCATGGAAACATCAGGTATGAGAGCCGTGATTTTTTAAATATCGCTCTTTCGTCTCTCTGTTTTACGCTGGCGCTTGGATGCTACCAGATTTTTGTCATTCTTATTTTTGTGTACGCCTCTTTCCTCGTCATCAAGGAAACATATGAAGGCACTTGCTTTTCCCTATCTTTAGTCGCGAAAATTTTTGCTGCCCCTGTTTCCAGCCTCGTTCTGTATATGGTCCTTTTCGCCGCAACTAGACATCTTGCTGGCACAAATGACTGGGACCAGAGAGGAACACTTCTTCACTTTTCCAGTATTCCGCAAAGACTGCATGATATTTACGATGTTACAAAATTCATTCTAGACCTCAACACGCATCTTATCAGTGCAAAAATCTGTTTTACCATTGTGCTGGTCAGCCTGAGCATGCTGGCATTTTTCAAGCGCAGCTTTCCTACCGGCCTGACTTTTCTGGCTGCACTAGCTCTCTACGCGCTTATCCTGCTTCCCCTTTCCATTCTGGAACACTGGGAGCCGACACCGCGCACACTGCTGGGCAGCTATTTTATCATTTCACTCTGGGTTGTGTGGATCTGCGGTATTTCCGGCTGCCTTACCCGGGTTCTGGCCGGAATCATGCTGGCTTTTTCCTTGCACTCCATGATGGTATCCAATGATTTCCTGGCGAACCAACTCAAGGAAAATCGGTGGGATATGAACGTGGCATGGTCTCTGGTCCGGGATGTACAAATCTTTACCCAGAACCAGCCCCCGGCTTCGCTTTCAGTCGTATCCAATCCCGCATCTTATGGTCGTTCAACCTTTCTAGTTTCCTGGTCCATCAAAGGACTGCTTCATGAAACCGCCAATATTGACTGGCCTGTCAACACTCCCACTTCGGGGGAGGCTGCCCAGTGTCATAACTCACCACGCTTCCCGGCTCCCGGATATTTGCATCACCTTTCGGAAAATGGCGTTCTAGCCTGTATGTAAGTTTAACAGTCGTATAATCGCCAGCAGCCTCATACAAATTTTGCAAAACAAAAGCCGGAAAAACCATAATAAGATCTCTCCGGCTTTTTCATTTTCCATATACCTGACTGCTGTAAACCCTATTCATGAACAAAATTTACAATTGATTTCAATAAGTCATGATAGATCGAACAGGATCTTACGGCCAATGGAGGGAATCACGCGGTTGCGGAATAACCGGATGACCTTAATCATTCCCTCCAATGGTGCTTACAGACACCCTCTCTGGACATTTTTGGAGAATATGTTTGCAAGATTTATCTGGAAATCAGGAACCGGCCCCCCCCTTGCATGTCGAAAGCTTTCTGTGTCAGGAAGCACCGGACGACACGATCGCCACACTAGCCAGAACTGAGCAATCCACACGCTATAAAATGCAGCGCGTCCCTTCCGCACCAGCGTGTACCAGATGCGTCGGGCGCGCCCGGTGGGCGGAATCCCAGAGTATCTTCACATCGGCATCGCAGGGTAGTTTGGCCTGTTCTCTCATGCTAAAGATCACATCCAGCAGATTTTGACAGAGAACATTCAGGCATTTCTCTCAACAAGTGCTGTATATCGAGGATCATGTGACAACTCTTCTTCCCTCAGATCAGAGGGTCCCTAAAATTGTGGTCCTGATTCCCTGCTATAATGAGGAAATTACAATTACCTCTGTTGTGCAGGACTTTCGGGCAGCGCTGCCTGAGACCCCTATTTACGTTTATGATAACAACTCGACGGATCAGACGGTCGCCCGCGCGCAGGCGGCGGGGGCTATCGTCCGGACGGAATCCCTTCAGGGCAAAGGCTACGTCATCCGGCGCATGTTCTCGGACATTGATGCCGAGTTTTACATTCTGGTGGATGGGGACGCGACCTATGAGGCCGCAGCCGCGCCCGCCATGCTGCAACTGGCCATGGAAAACGGGCTGGATATGGTCAACGGCGCCCGCGTGACAGACCGGGTAGACGCCTACCGGCGCGGCCATGTTCTGGGCAACCGGGTTCTGACCGGCCTTGTCACCAGTGTTTTTGGCCGCAGGCTGTCTGACATGCTCACCGGCTACCGGGTTTTCTCGCGCCGGTTTGTCAAATCCTTCCCGGCTCTGTCCTCCGGGTTTGAAACGGAAACTGAATTCACGGTGCATGCGCTTGAGCAGGCCATGCCCATTGGCGAACTGCCAACCCGCTATGTCGAGCGGCCGCCGGGCTCTACCTCCAAGCTGAAAACCTACAGCGACGGCTTCCGTATTCTTGGCATGATCATCAATCTGGTCAAACAGGAACGCCCGCTGATGTTTTTCAGCATCATCAGCGGTCTCACCCTGCTGTGCGGGATCGGCCTTGGCGTTCCTGTCGTGCTGGACTTCTTCCGCACCGGGCTGGTGCCGCGCCTGCCTACAGCGGTTCTGGCCACTGGACTGGTGACACTCTCGGCGTTTTCCATGGGCTGCGGCCTGATACTGGACAGCGTGGCGCTCGGGCGGCGTGAAGCCAAACGGCTCGCCTACCTTGCCCTGCCCGCCCCCCTCCGGCTGGAAAGCGCGCTGCCTGCCAGCTCCACCCCTTCCGCCGCCGGACACTGAGCATGGCCGTAAGCCCTGCGCAGAATTCGGAGTCCAGACAGGGACTGCTCTTTACCTGTCTGGCGTTTATCGGGGTTGTGCTCAATCTCCGCGCCACCCTTCCGGGGTATCTGTATTCTGACTCCAAACTCATTCTCGAAGAAATACAGACCCACAGATATAGTGACTGGCACTCCCCTTTTTACCGCTGGTTCCAGTCTTTACCGTGAAATGGGTTTCCCTGTTCCTCGGCCTCAGTCTGGCGCTCTATCTTGTTCTGCTGCCCGGACTGTTACGCGCCGGACGCGCTTTGGTGCGCAACCAGCGCCCACAGGCGTCCTGAACAAAAAAACCTCTGTCCTGATCAGGACAGAGGCCGGAAAACGATGCTGATACCGACCCGGAGAGCGCGTTCTGCGCCCTCCGGGTTTTTTGTTAGTATGTCATGGAGAGGTTGAACAGGAACGCCCGGCCAATGGACGGCGTCACGCGGTTGCTGAACAGGTTGCTGTAGTTCAGGCGGTTATCCAGATTGTAGCCATTCATGGTGACTTTCCAGTGCTGACCAAACTGGTGAGACACCATTGCATCAAACTCGACGTTTGCTGGCACGCGTGCCGTATTGGCCGGATCCAGAAACACGCCTTCCCGCCATGTCACGCCACCGCCAAAGGTCAGGTTATAGGCTTTTTTGGGCGCGAACTCATACGTGGTCCAGACAGTTGCCTGATTACGCGGCACGTACTGCACCTGCTTGCCCACATCCGCCAGCGTGAGGGACGATGTTGTCTCGCTGTCATACCGCGCATAGGTCGCAATCATGTTCCAGCCTTTTACAATCTGGCCGGAAGCACTCAGTTCCAGTCCCTGGTTGCGCTGGTTGTCACTGGAGGCCGTCACATCGCCAGAGCTGGGGTCCGTCATGAGAGAGTTGCTTTTTTCCAGCCGGAACACCGCAGCCGTAAAGCCAATCCGGTCATGAAACGCTGAGTATTTCGCGCCAATTTCATACAGGTTGCTGCGTTCGGGCTTGAAAGCCGCATTCTTGGGCGTCAGCGGTTCAGAACTGTTGGTCACATACAGGCCAATCGGCGTGGTGGACTGCGCCCAGTTGAAATAGATCATGGAATGATCATTCGGCGTGTACATCAGGCTGACATTCGGGTTGAAGGTATCCTGCTTCTGGCCGAGATGCGTATCCGGTGTTGAGGCCACACCGCCCGTTGCACTGTAGTGGCTGTCCCAATGGTCCCAGCGGAACCCGGCCCGTACGGAAAACCACGGAGCGAGCCACGCCTGTTCGGAAAAGAATGCGCCGACATCCGTGGCGTCACCCGTTTTCCATTCCTTTTTCCCTACGCCATTGGGCATGTTGGTCAGGTTGTTGGCATATTGCCCGGCGGCACCGCGTTCCAGCCCCGGCACCAACATGGACGGGTTCAGCAGGCTGGTGCCCTGACGTGTGCCGTTATAGGCATAGTTCAGGCGGCGGTCGTAAATATGTTCCACATCCACGCCGCCAATCATCTGGTGCCGGATTGTCCCTGTATTAAAATTCGCCACAGCAGAGGCGACGTTCTGCACAGACCAGTCATCCTGCTGGTAGGGGTTCGGCCCGCCCAGCCCGCCATTGCGGGAAATTGTGGCTGTTCCCGGATGGGAAGAAAACAGCGCCGCATTACAGACCGTGCCACACGCTTCCTGCGATGCAGAATAATACCGACTGTAAAGGCCGCCGCGCGTATCGTTATAGACCGTGATGTGCGGGTTAACTTCCCACTTCAGGCGGCCTGTCAGCATATCATCGCTGGTATTGTCCTGATCAAACGTCGTGCCATACCAGTTGGTGCGGCTTACGCCATATTCCGTAGCCGGACGGGCATATTGCGCCCCCGGTTTTTTGACGGTCGGCACCCCGTAATCAGGAATACGGTTATCAGACTGATGGAAATATTCGATGGTATAATTAACTTTTTTACCAAGTCCGAAAATAATGGACGGCGCGATCCCCCAGCGATGGGAATAGATATAGTCACGCCCGACCATATTATTCTCATTCCCCATGGCGGTCAGGCGCACGGCAATGGTGTCGGTAATCTTGTGGTTAAAATCCAGCGTGCCACGATAATAAGACCCGCTCCCACCTGAAAAGCTCGCGCCAATATGGTTCTGCTCATTAGGCGTTTTGGTGGTGATGTTGATTGCACCGCCCGTGGTGCCGTTCCCGAAGACCTGAGAGGACGGACCTTTGATCACGGTCACATGGTCGTAATCAAAGGAGTCACGGGTATAGACACCAAAATCCCGCAGGCCGTTTTCATAAATATCATTCTGGGCAGCAAACCCGCGGATCAGGAACTGATCCCCGGACATTCCACCTTCCCCCTCACCCACGGACGCCGTAATACCCGGCACGTTCTTGAGGGCTTCATCCAGTGACTTCACGTTCTGCTGCTGCATCAGGATCTGCGGCACAACATCAATCGTCTGCGGCGTGTGCAGCACGTCCTGCGGCATGCGGCTGATGCCAATGGGCGTGCGCAGCGTGTTCATGGGGGAGGCCGTAACAACCCAGTGCTCGGACTCCGTGCCGTCCTTTTCTTTAACCAGATCCGGCCCGTGGCCCTTCGGGTTGCTCAGCACAGCCTGAGGCTGCCCGGCAAGCTTCTCTGATTTTTCAGGCGCATGAGGGGGGTGCGCAGGCTCTTTCCCCGTTGCATCATCCGCCGCCATGGCAGGAAGGGCCGTGCCGCACCCCAGAGCCAGACCAAAGGCCAGAGGAGCGGGGTGAATCCGCCGGAAAGTGTTTTTACGCATGGGATAATACAGCCTGTTATAATAAGAGCCTGAAGGTGTCGTGCTGTAACAGCGGATGATAATGATTCGCAAATTCAGATTGTGCATAGCTGTCCCGCTTAAACCTTATCGCGGTCTTTCCCCGGCTTTCTCCTGATCTTCAGTCGCCTGAGGCCGGGCGGATTTTTCCCGCAAATCCCAGCCCCAGCAGCACCAGCCCCGCCACAAAACCGGCCCAGCCCCACACCATAAAGGGCGGTGTGAAGCTGAAGCGGACTTCCGCCTGCCCCGCTGGCAGGAGAATGCGTTCAAACAGGCCGTCCTCAAAAACGGGCACGACGGTCTGGCCGTTCACGCGCGCTGTCCAGCCCGCCATCATCAGTTCCCGCCGGATCAGAAAAGAGGGCGCGGCACAGTCTGTCCGCGCTTCTGTCTGGCTGGCAGCCTGCACATGGCAGCCGGTCCCTGCCTCAAAATACGGGGCGGCATGCGGCAGACGATACACATCGGCTGTGGCATCGGTATAAAGCAGCTTCAGGCGGTTTTCCGGCGCAAGCGCCTCGCTGCCCGGCAGCGGGAACCCATGCGGCACCAGAGCCAGCGCCACACCCAGTTTTTCAAAAACCTCTGGCCTTTTCGCAAGTGTGTCCGCCAGAAAAAACTGGCCACCGGGGCGGTTGGGGGTAATGCCGTCAAACGTCACCGGGTCCACATCCGGGCCAAAATCACGCTGCATGCGCGCAATCCACGCGGCTGGCATCGGCACACCATTATGGTTGAGCGACGGCAGGCGGAAATAGGCCCCATAATTCGGCGCGATCACCCCCATCGTTACAAACCGCTGCAAGCCCAGTTCCCGCTGCACGGTTTGCAGCAGGGGCACATTGCGGGGCAGCGGGGCACGCAGGGAAAGCAGAGGAACACAGAACAGCACCAGAGCTTCCCCCAGCACCGCCGCACTCAGCAGCCCCATCCGCGCACGGGCAGAGGGCAGACGCGCGCCCCCCAGAAACGCTGCCACACACAAAGCCATCGCTACGCAGGCCAGCGCAACCGATGCAGCCTCATACCCCCATGTGGGCACCGGCCCGTGGCTGTAGGAACGCAGGGCGGCCCGTGTGGCGCCGTTCAGCCACCAGGCAACACAAACAGCCGCGCCCAGCACCAGTCCGGCCCACAGCACCGGCCGCCTGAAGCGCGCCCCTACCTGCGCCGCAGGCAGATCCGCCGAAAGCCGGCACAGATCATCCATCCCGAACACGGCCAGCATCAGCAGGGCCGCCTGTTCCGCCGGAAAGCACAGCCGGTAGAACACTGTGCGCCCCACACCGGGCAGCATATCCACCAGCCCTGTCAGGAGCGGCAGATTGGCCTGCTTGGCCATGCAGATCAGCACATAAGCCGCCAGCATCAGCCGGGCCGGGCGCTCACGTGCTCCAGCCAGCGCAACAAGGGCGAGAAACGGGATAACCAGCCCGATATAGCCGCCCATTGCCCACCATGCGCCAAACTGCTCGGCCTGCCCGTAAAAAAACGGGCCGTTGATGTAAGGGAACAGCGCCATGATCCAGCTTGCATCGGGCAGGCGAACATCCATCACCCCGGCATGCAGCCCGACCCATGCTTCCCGCAGGAAATCCTCAAAGGCAACCAGTTGCGGGGCCGCCAGTAACAACGCCGCACTGCCGCCCGCCCCAATACGCAGCGCGAAAGAAAGCCGCGCGGATGCAGGCTGCTGCACCAGCCGCAGCACAGCCCAGCACAGGGCCAGTGTGCCAACCAGAAACGCCGTTTCCGGAAAGCCGGACAGCAGCAGATAACCCAGCCCCAGCGCAAGCCAGCCCCAGCCTCCTGCCCCCACATGCGTTCTGGCCCGCTCAATCCCGAACAGGGCCAGTGGTAAAAAGGCCAGTGGCTGACTGGGTCCGTCCGAAGCCCAGCCATAGGTGCCATTAAAGGCATAAAGCAGCGCGCCTGCCAGCACCACGCGGGCGTCCAGCCGCAAAGCGCGTAAAAACGCATACATCGCCAGCCCTGCCACCATTTGCAGAGCAATCTTCATCAGCAGCAGGCCGCCGGGCAGGCCCAGCAGCAGCACAAACGGCAGAAAGAACGCGGCGGGCTGATACTCACCGGCCAGCGGCATCCCCACCCCGCTATACGGGTTCCACCAGGGCAGGATGCCCTGCCGCCAGTCAGACGCCACAAGATGGCCCAGCGCCTGCACAATCACCCCGGCGCACCCGTCAATCCAGCCGGGCAGACCGGGCAACAGGCCACCTTCCAGCCAGTCCCGCCGGGTGGTGGTGGCCACGGACAGCACGGACAGCGGGTCGGACGTCATCTGCCCCAGCAAAGCCGGGCCGAGCAGTTCAGGCAGGTGAATGACAACAGGCAGCAGCACCAGCAGCGCGACGTGCCAGAACGGCCAGCGACGCGACGCCGGGCGGGAAAATGCGGTCTCCATAGACCGGCTTTAGCAAAAAGCAGGCGGCTCTTCTACAAGGAGGACGCGGGCTTTCCCCGCGCCCCGCAGCATGGTCAGTGATGCAGCAGAACCGGAAGAGCCGGATGGTGCAGGACATACTCCGTCACGCTGCCCATAATGCGGTTATAGACCATGCCGTGCTGGAAGCCGCCCATCACCAGCAGATCCGCTTTTTCCGTATGGGCCGTGTCCAGCAATTGCTGCGCAATGGCATCCGCACCGCTCCTGTGCGGCAGATGGGCTGTTTCATACGCCACACCGGGCAGCAGATCGGCAGGCATTGTCTCGCCTTCGGCCGAGACGACCATCACCGTCTGCGCATGCGACAGCAGCATACGGGCCGATGTAAAGGCTTTGCGGCAACTGGCGGACTCCCGCCAGGCCATCAGCACCGTGCGGCCGCACGGGCGGTCCCAGAAGGGCGGCACCAGCAGGAGCGGGCGGTTTGTCTCAAAAATGGAAGCGCGCAGGGCACGATGTTTCTGTTCACTGTCCCGCGCGTCAGGAAAGCTCATGATAATCAGTCCGGCATCGCGGCCATATCCGCTGATCATCCGCTCCACGGCAATTTCCGGGTCCAGCCAGTTGACCTCCACCGCGGAAAGCCGCCCCTCCGGAGAGCCATATTCCTGCTCCAGCCAGCGGTGAAAAATGGCATGCAGCCCAACCGCCCATGTCCGCTGGTCCTGCCGCATGACAAAAATGCTTTCCTCCGTCAGCCCCATCGGGCCCCGGCCATCATACGGGGGCTCACGCGCTGCCAGAACATCAATCCGGTCCCCGCCTGTCTGCCTGATCAGCGCCGCCGCCTGAGAAAGGAGTGCCACGGCCTGATCGGGCCGGTTGAGGATAACGAGGCAGCGTTCCATGCAAAAACCGTCCTTATTCTGCGCCGTCTCCGGGTTACAGCCATGCGGCAGAGGGGCTTGCCTCGCTGAGACGGTTCTGTTCCAACCCGCCATCCGCCCGCAGGTTCCCGCCTCTGGCACCGTGCGGCACACCCCAGCGCCGGTCTCTCAGGAAGGTGAAGAAAAAACGCCCCCGGCCCCCTCGCCTTTAGGGAGAAGATAAGCGAGAGTTTACTAAGGCCTGCTCGCCAGAGCCTTGTTTTTGAAAGGATAAAACACGCCGTGCTGCTGAACGTGATTGAACGGGGCCCCGAAGCGTCCCCCGACGCCCGGCCCCTTCCCCCGGTTGTTCTGCTGCATGGACTGTTTGGCCGGGCCCGCAATCTGGGGTTTGTGCAGCGCAGGCTGGCCGCCACCCGCCGCACACTGGCGCTGGATTTACGCAACCACGGGGACAGCCCCCACGGCCCCATGAGCTTCCAGATTATGGCCGATGATGTGCGGGAGACGCTGGAGCACCACAACGCCCTGCCCGCCCTGCTGCTGGGCCATTCCATGGGCGGCAAGACCGCCATGATGCTGGCCCTGCGCCACCCGGAATGCGTGCACAGCCTGCTGGTGGTGGATATTGCCCCCGGTGAGGGCGGCTTTACCCGCATGGATGTGCCCGCCGGGCTGGAGAAGCTGGATTTCCCCCCGCATCTGGACCGCGCCGGAGCGGATGCCCTGCTGCATCCGCTGATCCCGAATGAAGCCATCCGCCAGATGATGGTGCAGAACATGCGGCTGGGCGACGCTCCCGGCTGGAGCATCGGCCTTGCGGACATCATGGCGGCGCTGCCCACCATCATGAGCTGGCCGGACCTGCCGCCCGGCACGCAGTATGACGGCCCGACGCTGTTTATCCGCGGTGAGATCTCCCCCTACATCCAGCCCAAAAACTACCCCGCCATGCGCCGCCTGTTCCCGCACTACACGCTGGAAACCATCAGCGGCGCAGGCCACTGGGTCCATGTTGACGCCCCCAAACGCTTTGCCGAACTGGTGGAGGCTTTTGCGGGGAAGTAGGGCAGCGTTTAAAAACTTCCCTGCCTTCCACGAGATAAGGCACCGCCCTTAAAGCACACCCCCACGCCTCTGCACCCATTGCCGTCTGACGGTATGGAGCAGAGCCGTGGCGATGACGACAAATGCCAGTGCGCAAATCCAGAAAACAAGGGTGAAGCCGGTATTTTCGGCAGTCATAATGTCCAGACACAGGCTGGCCGCCAGCAGAACACCGCCCGCCCACCGGACCCACGCACGGTGCAGAGACAGCATAAAAACCGCGCAAAATTGCAGAACTGTTCCATAAGAATCAGCCACCGTCATGCGCAGCCCTCATGGTCCGGAGAGCCTGCACGCAACAGCCTGCCAGACAGAGTGCCACCAGAGAAACACCCCATTGCACGCTGTTCCCCCACGGCGCGCTGCACAGCGCAACCGCCAGTGCAGAAAAACAGCAAAGGCCTGTAAAAATCTGCCAGCTTTTCCGCGCGGGCATGAGCAGCGCCAGCAGCAGAAGCAGAAACCAGACGGCAAACACCACCTGTATTTCCCGCTCGGCCCGATCTGGCAGCGTGACAGGTAACAGATGGTTCGCCAGAAAAAACGTGCTGAATGCAACAGGTGTGCCCGCCACCATGCCCGCATTCATCCGGTCCAGCGCAACCAGACGCACCGTGTTCCCCCGGCGCAGGCGGCGCCTCAGCCAGAGCCTCAGCCCGCTCCCCGTCACAACAAGCAGCAGAATACCAGAGGCAAAATACAGCCAGCGTGTTGCCAGTGGCGCAAAATGGGCCACATGCAGGCCATACAGCACGGCAAACGCGGTAACAGCGGGCCGTTTTTCCTGCGTATCAGACAGAAGTTTTCCGGTCTTCCCATCAAAACGCAGGACGTGCGTGCCAAACGCCAGCCGGTCATTATTATCGCCGAGGATCACAATCGTCGCGGCACTGTCAGAAGGATTATAAACGTAAACCTGATTCATGCCTTCCGTTTTCAAACGGCGGGCCGCTTCCGCCAGAACCGAGGCAACAGGAGCCAGTGTACCTGCCGTCCCCGTAGCGGCCGGGGCGGACAGAGAGGGAGCCAGTGCACTCTCAAACGTGGCGGCATTGGGATAATGCGCCAGTGCCGCCCAGGGCATTAAAAGGCTGGCCAGCGTGACCGCCCCGGTAAAGGCAATAGCCAGATGGAATGGCAACGCCGCCACCCCCGCCAGATTATGCGCATCCAGCCAGCTCCGTTGCCCCTTGCCGGGCCGGAACGTGAAAAAATCCAGAAAAATCCGTCGGTGCGCTACAATGCCAGTCAGCAAAACAAACACCAGCGCAAGGGCTGCAATGCCAGCCGTCAGCCGCCCCCACGGATACGGCAACTGCAATTCAAAATGAAAACGGTAGAAAAAATCTCCGCCCAGCGTATCCCGGATCGCATCCGGGGCCCCTGTTACCGGGTCCAGCGCGCGCTGGAGAAACGCCCCGTTTTCATCCCACGCAGCCCAGCTAAACGGTGCCCGCGCCCGTGCGGGCGTGATGTACCATGCGGACGCATGCGGCGCGTGCTGGCTCAGCCAGCCAATGGCGGCACGCGTTGCCGCGACCGGGTCCACCGGCTGCCCCCGTAATTCTGGCCGGGCCCATAAGCTGATTTCGGGACGAAACACACTGAGCGTGCCGGACAGCGTAATGACGTAAATCAGCCATCCGGCAAAAATGCCCGCCATATCATGTACCTGCGTCATCGCGGCCCGGAAACCGGGGCGGACGCGGGAAAACCCGAGCATGGTCAGCAGTGGCCAGCCTGCCAGCCCGGCAAAAACCCCTGCCAGCACGGCATTGACGGGAGATGCGGGCAGCACCCCCGCCACAACAAAGCTCAGAAGTGCCGCAGCAGCATAGGCCAGCAGAATGACCGCGGCAGATTTCACCAGGAAAAGCCTATGCTGCCCTGCGCATTCCGCCGTTCCCCATAATAGCAGAAGGCCTGACCATAAGAGGCATATGCCAGACAGTTTGAGACAAAATGTTTGTCAAACAGGTTCCGGACGCTGGCAGACGCCGTCCACCCATGCAGCGAGGGAGAGAGGTTGGACAGATCATACTTGATGGAGCCATCAAACAGCGCATAATTCGGCAGCCACACGCTGCCATACGTAGCCTCGCCCCCATAGGCTTTGGCGGTGTAGCGCATGCCGCCACCAAAGCCGAATCCTTTGAGGGACCCGGACGGCACGGTGTAGAACGCAAACAGGGATGCATTGCCCTTGCCAGACTGGATCAGCGGTTTTCCGGTGGAGTCATCACGCACTTTTTGCACACTGACGGCTGCGGTCACCATCAGGCCTTTGTAAACATCCGCATGCGCCTCAAACTCAAACCCATCAGAATGGACCTTCCCGCTCTGCACGCTGTACGGCAGGCTACCGACAGAAACCAGAACATTGGTCTGCTCAATATGGAAGCCAGCCGCCGTCAGCAGCACCGGCGTTCCGGGGATCTGATATTTCAGGCCGCCTTCAAGCTGTTTGCCAAGAGACGGGCTGGCCTGCCGCATGGTCTTCCCGCCATCATTTGACACAAGGCCTGACTGCGGCTGGAAAGATGTGGAATAGCTGATATAGGGCGCAAGGCCGAAATCAAAGTGATACAGGCCAGACGCGCGCCATGTAATCTGGCTGGAGCGCTGCCGTGTATCAGACCCGCTAAACCGCTCGATCTGGCGGGACCGGTACCAGTCATTCCGCAGGCTGCCATTCAGCACCAGTCCGCCCCAGTGGATTTCATCCTGCCCGTACGCACCCACCTGATGTGAATCCGCCTTATAACGCGCAGCCGCCACCTGATCGGGGAAGGTCATGTGGTAGTTGGGGTGCAGAACGTTCAGGTCCGGTGCGTCGCCCTGCGTGTACAGCTCACCCGCCTGCTGCCACATATAGTCATAACCAAACATCATCTCATGCCGCAGCGGGCCAGTGTTCACATGGCCTTTAAACTGGCTGTCAAACGCCAGATTATGCACATGCTCGTTGGTGCCATAGGCATAGCGCGGCACGGTGTCCGGGCTGCTGTAATAGCCCGCATCATACGTGCTTCTCTGCTCCACCTTGATATCGTCATAACGGCCGCGGGAGTTAAAGCTCCAGTCGTCATTAAAGCGATGGCTAAAGATGTAGGTAAAAGCGCCATGTTTCCGGTTGAACTTTTCAACCGCGACATCACCGTCATAAAAATTACGGGGCAGATAGCCAAAGGATGCCGGTTTCAAGGAGCCTTCCAGCGGAACACCGCCATAAGTGCCGCTTTCCGGATCATACTGGTAATTGCCCAGAATGGTCAGTGTTGTCGGGCCATCACCGCCAAAGCTGAAAGAGGGGCTTATGGAGAACCGGCGGCTACCAGTTTTGGAGAGCTGCGTGTGCTGCCCATTCACGGTGCCATACACACGGTAGCGCACTGAACCGTTGTCAGACGCAAACCCGCCAACATCCGCATCCACACGGTAGAGATCAAACATGCCGCCCGTCGTCGTGACATCGCCGTAAGACCGTTGCGCCGTAGGCAGCTTGCTAGACAGGGCGGCAAGCCCGCCGGGGCTGGACTGCCCATACAGTGCGGATGCCGGGCCTTTCAGCAACTCCACCCGCTCCAGCCGGAACGTGTCAGTCTGCCCCACCGCATAGCCCGTGGGGCTGTCCTGCATCTTCAGGCCATCAAGGAACGTGGGAACACTGAAGCCACGGAGCAGAAACTGGTCATACCGCGTGCCAATCCCGCCGCGCAGATCCGGCGTGATGCCTGCCGCATAACGCACTGCCTGATTGAGGCTCAGCACGCCCCGCACATTCATCTCATTCCGGGTGATAACGGAGACAGACTGCGCCGTTTCAATCAGCGGCGTATCGCTTTTGGTCGCGGAGGATGCCGTTGTGGCAAGCCTGCGCCCCTGCACGTTAATGGCTTCCGCCGCCGCAGCGCGGTCTGCGGTTTTTGCTCCCGTTTTCCCGCCAGATTTCCGGGCAGTAGTTTGAGGAGACTGTTGGGCAGGCCGTTTAATAACAGAGGATTTTCTGGAAGGATCCTTTGCCTCAGGTTCAGCAGCAAGAAGAGGCTGGGTGGCGCAGGTCACCCCCAGCACGACAAAAAGGCAGGCAGTACGAGACACGGTGTTCTTTCTCCCACGAAGACATCACCATCTACATAATTATGAGAATTATTCGCAATTACATTTTTGCAATAGTCCGCAAAAATGCGCCCGACCCAGTCCGGACAGCTCTTTTAAACGTTGCCGCCCTGACAACACCCACATCGCCTCTTTCTTCACCAACGGCGATACTGGAAAGGCTGCTTTAGAACTCAAGACCAGAACTGTAGGGTACTTTACAAAGAGACATGCTAATGTTTCGACACAAACGCTATCTCATCGAATTAGGGAGCGCAGTTGCGCTGTATACTGCCCTGCTCTTTGGTGCTGCCGCGATCGAGCGCATGCGTGAGCCTACATGGTACAGGCGCTCTGAATCTCACAATCAATCTGATCCCGACGCTCGGTGCTTTTGCTGTCGCATGGGTGATCCTGCCTGCACTCTGGAGGCTGGACAAGATGCAGCGCCGTATCAGTTCGAGGCGTCGCCACCCTTTCTTCGGCACCGCGCTTGTCACCTTTGGCTGGAGGGAGCCGAAGGAGCGGGGTTTCCACATCTGCGGGCTTTTCAGATCTGGCCAACCATGTGCGTCTTCTGGGGCTTCGATCTTTTCATCGCCCGATGGTGCTATCGATGAACAACCGGATCAAGGAACTGCGGCTCGCCCGTGACTGGAAGCAGAGCGACCTTGCCGAAGCCCTGTCCGTCTAGCGCCAGACGGTCAACGCGATTAAGAACGGTCGCTACGATCCCAGCCTGTCGCTCGCCTTCACCATTGCCCGCATGTCTGGCCTCAGGATCGAAGTTACGGTATCTGAGAGAAAACTGGGTGTCTACAAACCTATTTTTTGAGTCATCTTTTAGCCTCCGAAATGTTTCAAAAGTTCAGAGGTGCAGTATATCGTCAGTTAACGAGGAAGATGATTAAAACAATCGAACCACTACCAGGAGAGATGGACTCATTTTTTCAGACAGTTTTATGAACTAAATATACTATATCCTGTTGATCTCACGTCGCCCTTTTGACGATATACAGCAATGCCTCGTTCCACAGTATTACTCTGCAAAAACTTCTAACAATTTTCTCATTAACTCAGGCACAGCACGCTTAGGATTTTCTTGCAAGTCATCCAGAAATTCATTCCCATATTTATGGATTATAGCCGTAAAAAACATAGGAAGACCAAAAATTATCACAGCCAGAAATATAAGAGTCAAATTCATGCTAATCGCTTGAGGTAAACACAATTTAAGCACGACCCCAAACCCAGCGACGAAGCATGATACAGTACAAAAACATTTCATGACTAATGTTGTAGCAAGTCGCCCGGGATCAATATAGAATCGAAAATCAGGTATTTTCATTCCAGTTTTAATTTCATCATCATATTCAATAGTACAACCAAAAGGAAAGTGTATTTTTTTTGCCAAACGCTTCCTTTCCACTAGAAAAATTCTTCTCAAAAACCAAGAGGATACGGAAACAACAGTTACAAACAAAGTTATAATCAGCACAAACTTTAAATCACCAGATATATCTGCTTCAATACTTATTATTCTACTCGTTATTTCAGCAGCCTTACTGAGATTTTCTCCTTTATCATTAATCTGCTGAGAATATACAAGCCATGCCGCCCAAAACGCACTTCCACATACAGTTAACGAAATAACCGTACAGAGTTCATCTGCAATATCCGGAATTAATTTTACTAAAATCCTGATAGCTATGATAGCCAGAAATATTACTAGAGAAACACTCAGCCCTTGCGCGCATGCACTTAACCATTTTTGGTGATCCCCTCCAAAATGCAACACAATTATAAGTATAGTTGAAAAAATAAAATATTCTTTTAAATAAAATATCTTCGATAAATAAAAATTCTTTTGTATTTTATCCATATTCCATAACTCACCAAAAAATTTCACTTTCTGCATTTTATGTATATATCAAAAATTTCATTCCAATAAAAAAAATTAATCAAATATTTCGAAATCAGAATAAATTCACTAATGTAACTTTAATCCTCGTAATTGTAATTCTTTAGCCATAGGGCAAACAATAACCCTTGCAGGCGCAAAACGACACACAAGACCAACCTGAGCAACTATTGAGGCAGTTCTTAAAGCCCCAGCCCCTCCACCGTTTTTCCGGCAAGCCCCAGCGCTACGGCTTCCGCAATCCGGATACCGTCAATCCCTGCGGACAGAATACCGCCTGCATAGCCAGCGCCTTCCCCTGCCGGATACAGGCCGGGTGTGCTGAGAGACTGACCATCCGCCCCGCGGGGAATCCGCAACGGGGAGGAGGTACGCGTTTCTACCCCGGTCATTACCGCATCTTCCATCGCAAAGCCTTTCAGCTTGCGGTCAAACAACGGCAGGGCTTCACGCAGGGCCGCCACGGCAAAGTCCGGCAGGCAGGTGGACAGGTCCGCTGGCGTCACGCCCGGTTTGTAGGACGGCACAACCGCCCCCAGCGTGGTGGATGGGCGACCGGCCAGAAAATCCCCCACCCGCTGCGCCGGAGCCTTGTAGGAGCGGCCCCCGGCCTCAAACGCCTTGCGCTCCCAGTGGCGCTGGAAGGCCATGCCTGCCAGCGGATCATCCGGGTAATCCTCGCCGGGGCGCAGGTCCACCACCATGCCGGAATTGGCGTTGCGTTCCGCGCGGGAATACTGGCTCATACCGTTCGTCACCACCTGTCCTTCTTCAGACGTCGCGGCCACAACGGTCCCACCGGGACACATGCAGAAGGAATACACGCCGCGCCCGTTGCTGGCATGGTGCACCAGCCGGTATTCCGCAGCGCCCAGCAGCGGGTTTCCGGCACTCGGGCCAAACTGGGCCGTATCAATCACGGATTGCGGGTGTTCAATGCGGACCCCAATTGAGAACGGCTTGGCCTGCATCTGCACACCCGCCTGCTGCAACATGGCAAACGTGTCGCGCGCACTGTGGCCCACGGCCATCACCACATGGTCTGTGGCAATCACCTCACCCTCAGCCGTGCGCACCCCTTTCACGCGCTGCGTGCCTTCTTCCAGCACCAGCCCGTCCACCCGGGTACCAAAACGATACTCGCCCCCGGCGGCCTCAATTTCCGCGCGGATATGCTCCACCATGGAGACAAGCCGGAAGGTCCCGATATGCGGATGCGCCAGATACAGAATTTCTTCCGGTGCCCCGGCCTTTACAAATTCTTCGAGCACCCGGCGCCCCAGAAAACGCGGGTCCCGCACCTGACTATACAGCTTGCCGTCCGAGAACGTCCCGGCCCCGCCCTCACCAAACTGCACGTTGCTCTCAGGCGTCAGCACTCCTTTGCGCCACAGCGCAAACGTATCCACCGTGCGCTCCCGCACCACCTTGCCGCGTTCCAGAACAATCGGGCGCAGGCCCATCTGCGCCAGCGTCAGCGCCGCCATAAAACCACACGGCCCGGCCCCGATCACAACAGGGCGCAGATACCCCGGCTTACCGGCCAGCGCCACGCCATCCGCCACCGGCGGGGTCCAGCGCATGTCGGGTGCAATGGTAACATGCGGGTCTTTTGGGTGCGCCGCCCGGTAGCGCGCCAGCACGGCGGCTTCCTCCTTCACGGCACAATCCACCGTGTAGACCAGAATAATCGCACTGCGCCGCCGCGCATCATGCCCACGCCGGAACACGGTAAAATGCTCCAGCGCATCCGGCGCGATATCAAGGCGCGCCCGGATGGCCTCTTTCAGAGCCTCGGGGGGATGGTCCAGCGGAAGCCGCAGTTCGGTCAGTCTGAGCATGGCGCGACCTTTATCACATGTGTATAGACAATTCAGGGGCTTTCCCTATGCCGGACAGCGTCCGGACGCAACGGGCACGCCCCCGCCAACCCGCAAGGACATGCCATGTCTCAGCCACCGCCCGCGTCCTCCGGCCCGCATACGGACCCATCCTCCTGCACAGCGCAGGACCATCCGCCTGCGCCGGATTCCGCACACGGTCTGTCCTGTGGCCCCGCTGCTTGTGGCTCCTCCGCGCACAATCAGCCAGCCCCCCCGACAGGCGGAGAAAACCCCGGCGCGCCCGCCTCCTGCGGGCATACCCATGACGACCATGATCATGATGCCCACGGCGCTGCGGACCCTGCGCATGATGGCGGCCTGCACGGGGACGGGCACGAGCACGGGCATGAGCATGACGATGATCACACCCATGATCATCACGGGCATGATCACGATGGACATGATCATAGCGGCCACACGCATGACGGGCACGATCATCACCACGGGTTCGGGCATCATCATGTGCATACGCCCGCCTCATTCGGCGTGGCCTTTGCCATCGGGATTGTGCTGAACACCGTCTATCTGGGGGCGGAGGCCCTATGGGGCGTCATGTCTCACTCGCTGGCCCTGCTGGCGGATGCTGGCCATAACCTGTCGGACGTTCTGGCGCTGGCAGCGGCATGGCTGGCGCAGCATCTGTCCGCAAAATCGCCCTCCGCACGCTTTACCTACGGGCTGCGGCGTTCCTCCATTCTGGCGGCCCTCGCCAATGCGGTTATTCTCATGCTGGTAACGGGCGGCGTGGCGTGGGAATCCATCCAGCGCCTGTTCCACCCCGCCCCGGTGGCTGGCTGGACCATGATGAGTGTCGCCGCCATCGGGATTCTGGTGAATGGCGGTACAGCCCTGCTGTTTGCCTCCGGGCAGAAGGACGACATTAATATTCGCGGGGCGTTCCTGCACATGGCCTCGGACGCGCTGACCTCTCTGGCCGTAGTGATTGCGGGCGGGCTGGTCCTGCTGACCGGCCTGACATGGATTGACCCCGCCATCAGCCTCGCCATTTCCGTCGTGGTGGTGCTGGCCACATGGTCCCTGCTGCGCGATTCACTGGATATGGCGCTGGATGGCGTGCCCCGTTCCGTGGACCGGGACAGCGTGGAGGACTTCCTGCGCGCCCAGCCCGGTGTGGCGGACCTGCATGACCTGCACATCTGGCCCATGAGCACGACGGAAACCGCCCTCACGGTGCATCTCGTCCGCACCGCCAGCCTGCCTGCGGGGCAGACGGAAACGCTGCTGCTGCAAAGCACCATTGCCACCCTGCGCACCCGCTTTGGCATTGTGCACCCCACGGTGCAGATTGAAAGCGCGGACTATCACCCGCCCTGCCACCTGACAGACCCGCATACAGTCTGATATCAGTCCCCCATGCAGCTCCCCCTCCCCCAAAGCAATAAAAGCATTGCCCTGTGCAGTCTGGCCGTCAGTGTGGTGGCGCTGGGGCTGAAATATGCGGCCTATGCCCTCAGTGGCAGCGTGGCGCTCTATTCAGATGCGGTGGAAACCATCATCAACGTGGTGTCCGCCATCGGCGGATTGTGGGCGCTCAGCGTCGCCGCGCGCCCGGCAGACCACAACCACACCTACGGGCATTACAAGGCGGAATATCTCTCCGCTGTGGCGGAAGGCTCACTGGTGCTGGTCACCGCGTTTGTGATCGGGCGGGAAGCGGTGGAAGGCCTGCTGCACCCGCACCCGGTCAGCGCCTCGTATCTCGGCATCCTGCTCAATGCGGCAGCGACAGTCGTCAATCTGATCTGGGGGCTGACACTGGTGCATGCCGGGCGCGCCCGCCGCTCTCCCGCCCTGCAGGCGGGGGGGCAGCATGTGCTGTCCGATGTGTGGACCGGCGTGGGGCTGGTGGCCGGGCTGCTGCTGATCCCGTTGACGGGCTGGATGTGGCTGGACGCAGCCCTCGCGGGGCTGATTGCCCTCAACGTCCTGCGCGTGGGCTGGGAGATGATGCGGGAGTCCATCGCCGGCCTGATGGATGAAGCCCCGGCCCCGGAAACACTGGATGATATCCGCGATATTATCGCCACCAACGGGCGCGGCGCGATTGAAGCGCATGATATCCGCACCCGCATTGTGGGGGCTGTTACGTTTCTGGAATTCCATCTGGTTGTGCCCGGCAGCATGACGGTGGAAGAAGCCCACGAGATCTGTGACCGGATTGAAGCAGGCCTGCGCAGCAAAATGGGCGATACGCTGGTGCATATTCATGTCGAGCCGGACAACATGGCCAAGCATGAAGGCATTGTGTTCTGGCCGCGCCCTGCTACCGAGTCTGCATCACGCTAAATCAGCCGCTTTTCTGCGGCACGGTGGTTGCAGTTTTCAGTCTTACGACAGGGTTTTTACGCAGTATTCCCGCCCAGTCTCCCACCTGACGCATATGACTCTGCCCCGACATGCGTTTTATTAATACAGCGCGTGTATAAAACCAGACAACGCTTTCCTCACACCCAAGGCGTGTTAGAAGACCCCTACCCTTCTCAGCCGATCAGGATTGTCCATGTCTGCCAGCGTGCCCGTCACGTCCGCCCAGCTCCGCCATTTACGGGAACAGGCAAAAGCCGGCACGGTAAACTGGCGGCGCAAGCTGATCTACTGGTCCGGTGCGGTGATGGTCGGCGTGGTGGCGGTTGCATTTGCGTTTCTGGCCGATAAGGCCGCGGGGCTGCGCAGCCAGATCATCGCGTTCAGCCCCTGGCTGATGCTGGTTGTCACCCCCGGCGGGCTGGCTCTGTCCACTTGGCTGACGCGCACATGGTTCCGGGGGGCACAGGGCAGCGGTATTCCGCAGGCCATTGCCTGCATGCACCTGAATGACTTCCGCATTGTAGACAAAGTTCTGGCGCTGAAAATTGCGCTGGCCAAAATCTTCCTCACCTGTCTGGGCCTGCTCTCGGGCGGTTCCATCGGGCGTGAGGGGCCGACGGTGCAGGTCGGCGCTTCCATCATGCACACGGTCGGGCGGTTTATGGGCGTGCATGACCCCATCAAGCAACGCGCTCTGATCAAAGCAGGCGGGGCCGCCGGTGTGGCCGCGGCATTCAACACGCCTCTGGCAGGCATTGTGTTTGGCATTGAAGAACTCGCCCATTCCTATGAGCAGCGTACCAGCGGCACCATGCTGACCTGTGTGGTGATTGCCGGTGTAACCGCCATCGCCATGGTGGGGAACTATACCTATTTCGGCCATACCAGTTCCGTGGTGCCGGTTGGGGCAAGCTGGCTGGCGGTGCTGACCTGCGGCATTCTGGGCGGGCTGAGCGGTGGCTCCTTTTCCGCCCTGCTGATCCGTATCTCACGCGGCATACCGGGCCGGATGGGCAAGTTCATTGCCCAGCATCCCATTCTATTCTCGGCCCTGTGCGGGCTGGTTCTGGCCATTATCGGCCTGCTCTCCGGCGGCATGAGCTACGGCACGGGCTATGTGCAGGCGCGCGATATCATCATGGGGTCCGGGGATTATCCGGCCTCCTATTTCGTACTGAAATTTCTGGCCACCATCGTTTCCTACTGCTCCGGGATTCCGGGCGGGCTGTTTGCGCCTTCCCTGTCCGTGGGGGCTGGCATGGGCGGCTGGGTGGCACAGTATCTGCCGCATACCTCACCCGGCGCGGTCGTGCTGCTGGGCACGGTGGCGTATTTCGCCGCCGTGACACAGGCACCGCTGACAGCCACCGTCATTGTCATGGAAATGTGTGACAACCAGCAGATCACCCTTGCTCTGCTGGCCAGCGCCTTTCTGGCATTTGGTGTCTCCCGCGCCCTGTGCAGCCATGCCCTTTATGGCGCACTGGCCGTCCGCTTCCTGCGCTCCGCAGACCCACGCCCCAACAGTTCCACACCGCCCAACCCGGCAACGGACACGATGGGCCGCAACCAGTAAACAGCGCGGCAGACAGAGAGAGCCCGCATCCTCCCGCACACGAAAAAGCCTGCCTTTCCGTAAGAAAAGGCAGGCTCTCTGAGTTTATTTTATGAGCACGACAGAATGGAGCGTTTCCTTCTGTCTCTCAGGAATGCCTTGTCTGCCATCAGCGGCCCGGCTTTTTGAGCATCGGACCGCTGAGAGCAAAACGTGTTCAGGATACAGCGCGATCCTGCGCCGTAGCCTGCTGGACGCGATACGGGCCACCGGCCAGCACCTCAACCATCAGCATCCCGAATGCTCCGGGCTTCCGGGCACCCAGAGACAGCAGGCCGTTGCCGCTGGTCCAGCGTGCGCTCTGCCCGGCTTCCGCGGTATGCCAGCCTGCGTTGATCAGTGTCCCCGCTGCCGGTTCCAGAATACGGGCATCTGCACGGTTGCCGTCCTGCAGCATCATACGCCCGACCAGCACACCCAGCATGCGGCGATCATCCACAAACGGGCCAATGGTATCCACAGGGCGGCTGGCGTGGGACACCAGACGCACAGTCTGCACATGCGGCGGCACGATAAAGATGGCCTGCCCGTTATGCGTGCGGGCTTTGTTAATGATGGCACCGCTTTCCGTCACCAGATGCAGGTCGGGGTCTGTTGTCAGAACGGCCTCTTCCACAGGAGTCGTCACGTCAGACTGAGCAGCCCGCAGCTTTTCTGCCCGCAGGGCCAGAGAGTGGTGCAGCGGCTCAACAGCCTCACGCGCCGTCATCAGCGGGGCGGCGGCATCATCAGCCCAGTTGCGTGCCAGACCGGGGATCCGCACAACCGTGCCAGCCTGACGGAAGGCCCGGCGGTTGCCCGTATCCAGATAGCTTTCCGTCAGTGCGCCGTCAGCCATGATGACCGCATGCTGCTCGGTTTCCACATGGTAGTAGGTATAAGCGCGGATCGTCTGGTCATAGGCAATGGTCTCCCCATTCACCAGCATACGCACCGGCACAAACTGCCCGTCCAGATACAGGCAATGTTCCGGAGTAATCAGCAAATCCTTGCTGGGCACGCCGTCTGCCAGAGCGCCCTGACGCACCCGGACCGGCCAGCCAGCTTCATCCAGCGGCAGACCGGGGCGCACGTCCGCCTTGCGGGAGCCAACCCAGATAACCTGCTGCGCAACAGGCTTGCCGTTTTTAAACGTCAGCAGGCTATCGCCCACCTGCACATCTTCAACCGCAATGTCGCCCGTGGGCGTGCTGAGTACTGTTCCGGCCAGAAAGCAGACAGACCCGACAGCTTCAATGCTCAGGGATTTACCATCGCTGGACACAGTGAGAGGACCAGCAGCACTGGTAGAGTAATTGCCGGTTGCAAAATTATCCCCGTCCACGCTCACGGTCGCAATTGTCGTCTTGTTTGCGTCATAGACGGTGATGGTCTGGGACCCAAGAAAGCTGCTAATAGAATAGCTTGCTGGCGTGGAAGACAGGTTTTCGAAAGAAATATAATCCTTGGCCGCATCAAACCCCGTGATGGTCGTTGAGGAAAGATTCAGCACAGTGCCGCCCGCATTGGCGATAAAAGTCCCGCCGCCCGTGCCAAAGTTGATGGTTGAACCGTTCAGAAGCGCGATAAGACCAGCGCCGTTGCTGAAGGTGCCGCCATTGGTCAGGTTAACGGTTGACCCCGAAAGCGCCCCTGCCAGCAGGTTGTTTCCCATGGTGGCTGTGCCGCCATCCACATTCACAGTAACGCCACTAAGAGCGGAAACAGCCGTCGTAATAGTTGCTGTACCACCCACATAAACATTTGCATTACTCAGAAGGGAAACCACAGTGGTAACCGTTCCGGTGATGCCCGGCGGAATGACATAATCGCCTCCGCCGATACCCAGGACGGAAACAATAGAGAGCGTGCCCC
Organism: Acetobacter persici; assembly: GCF_018256955.1. NCBI lineage: Bacteria > Pseudomonadati > Pseudomonadota > Alphaproteobacteria > Acetobacterales > Acetobacteraceae > Acetobacter > Acetobacter persici. The sequence goes on along the minus strand of NZ_JAERKU010000002.1, from coordinate 40,219 downwards.
CGCTTTTTGTGAGGACGTTCCCGCTGCTCAAAGTCCCCAGATCTGTGACTGTTCCATCCGGATCCTTGATCGTTACGGTGTAAGAGGAAGGATTACCAAACCAGTCAGTATCCGCGACGTTAACAGAGTAAACAACCCCTGAAGAATTTGTATAGTCGGTCATATCTTAATCTTTCATTAAGGAATAACTTCTTTAAACCGACTCTGTTATTTAAAATAAAACTATTAAATACTGATTAAAATCACCGGAAAATTTACGCATGAAAAAAGGCCCGGCATAAATGCCGAGCCTCTCCTGCTCTTCTTAAAAAACTGAGGAAAAATCAGATCCCTGAAACGCGGGACGCCTCTTCAGTTTCCTGCTCAACGTAAGGACCACCTGCCAGAATTTGCAGGCTCAGTATCCCAAAACTCTCCGGCGCGCGCGCTGGCAGCGGGAGCAGGGCGTCGCCTATGGTCCAGCGTCCTGCCCCACCCTCCAGTTCAGCCCAGCCAGTCAGAGACGCTTCAGTCTTATGGACCGTCACCGGCACTACAGCTCCGCCAAGCTGGAACGCAGCCTCGCCCACGCAGACACCGAGGGCACGACGGTCATCCACAAAAGGTCCGTGCACATCACACGGGCGGCTGGTGCGGGAGAGCAGACGCACAGCCTGCACAGACCCCGGCACCATAAACAGGGCCTGCCCGCGTACTGTACGCATGCAGCGCAGCAGACGCCCGTCTTCAGTCACCAGATGCAGGCCGGATTCCGTCGTCAGTGCGGGAGCCCGAGCAGCTTCCGGCACCCCCATGGCCTCGGCGCGGGCCAGAAGCTCCCGGAAAACCGGTTCCACTCCATGCCGTTCCACCATCAGCGGCGCGGCGGCATCTTCAGCCCAGCTCCGCGCCTGAGAACCACTGATCCGCGAGACCGTTCCATACGGGCGGAAGCTGCCACGGTTGCCCGTATCCAGATAGCTTTCCGTCTGCACATTATTGGCCGTGATCACGGAATGCTGCGCGGTCTCGATATGATAATAGGTATATGTGGTAACGCTGCGGTCAAACAGTACCGTGCGGCCATTCACCAGCATGCGGGCCGGAATAAAATGCCCTTCAAAATACAGGCAATGTTCCGGCGTTACCAGCAGATCACGGTCCGGCACACCAGAACTGATCGCGTTTTTCATAACGCGCACGGGATAACCGGCCTCATCATCGGGCAGACCAGCGCGCACGTGCGCCAGCGCCTTGCCCGTCCAGACAATTGGACGTTCAACCGGCTGGCCGTTTTCAAAAACCAGAACGGTCTCACCAATTGTTAACGATTCAACCGCCCGTTCGCCCTGCGGAGTACGGATCATGGACCCGGCGAGGAAGCAGGCACCAATATAGGTATTGCCATTGCTATATGTGATTTCAAGCGGATTAACGCTCTGATCATGACTGCCGATACTCGTATAAACGCCGTCAGGCAGGGTTACGCCGCTTGCCGTGTTAACAGCATAGCTCGCAACAACATCTGTCCCGTTCGTTCCATATAGAGTAATTGTTTTTCCTGAACCAGATGTCGAAATCTGATAACTTCCAATCGGCTGAACCGTGTTCTGTAGCTCGATTGTATCAACAGACGGATCATAATTATTAAACGTCACCCCATGCACACCTGTCGTGGCAAGAAGGTTGAGCACCTGATTATCCGCATTCAGGATTAGTGTACCGCCACCGTCCTGAAAATTAACGGTCGAGCCACTCAGAATATTGATCAGCCCGACGGAGCCGGAATAAGTCCCGCCATAACCAATATTGATTGTCGATCCAGAAAGCAGTCCTGCAACAAGACTTCCGGAGAAGGTTGCCGTACCTCCGTAAATATTGAGCGTATTTCCGGAAAGCGCATTAACAGCAATATTAATATCTGTATTGCCACCAATGTAGTACGTATTACCACTGACCGCATTGGCAACAATGTTAATATCGCCCGTACTGCCCGGCATCGTCACATAGGTCGCGCCGACAAGACCAACAAGAGTCGTAATACTATCACTTCCAGTAACGACATTTCCCGTTGGTGCAACAGAAAGACCGATAATTTGGATACCCGCAGTCAGGCCAGAAAGAGTTTTAATAGTCGTTCCGTCACTTCCTGCAATTGTGACGTCATAGACAACCGTTCCGAGAAGGGGGGGCACCCCAATGTTGGTGGAGGATGCTGTATAAACAAGGCCTGAGGCCGTTGTTCCAGTGTATTGAGCCATAACGTGACCTCCTGTTAATTTTATCCAGACAAGCCACAAACGTGCCTTATTTAATACATGAATAAGGCCATACATTCCCTCTCTGAAAAATTCAGAAAAAATAAGGAATGTTTTGTTCCATTTTTTTTACAGCACATGAAAGCCTCTCAAGGCTTATTAATTTTTATCCACCAGCCTCACTCTTCCGTGAAGAGTGTCTTTTCCCATTAGAATCAAAGATATAAAAATTACATATTAGATATCTATATATAAAATAAGAATATATTGGAAAATATGAGAAGACCGCGCAGCCCAACGAATCCTTTTTGTTAAGTTTTACTCAAAAAAAATCGTTCTTTTTTTGTCTAAAAAATGACCATAAAAAAGCATTATATACTGTTTGTTAATTATTACGCCCGCAGGTTTCTTTTGTCCGTCTTTCAGACGTCTCCGTCCCCCCTCTTGCAGAAGCTCTCCAAAACAACTCAGCCCCGTCTCTGGCCCTCCGCGCTCCGGCCCCCTATATGAAGAGGCACGAATGTAATCTTAACGGAGACCTTGCTTCATGTCCGATGCGTCCCCCACGTCCGATCCTGCGGATACACTGGTTCCCGTCACGGTTCTGACGGGCTTTCTGGGTGCGGGCAAAACCACGCTGCTCAACCATATTCTGACGGCGGAACATGGCCGCAAATATGCTGTCGTCATTAACGAGTTCGGTGAACTTGGCGTGGATAATGACCTCGTGGTCGATGCCGATGAAGAAGTGTTCGAAATGAACAACGGCTGCATCTGCTGCACCGTGCGCGGTGATCTGATCCGTATTCTGGGCAGCCTGATGAAGCGCCGGAACAAGTTTGACGGCATTATTATTGAGACCACAGGCCTGGCTGACCCCGCACCGGTTGCTCAGACTTTTTTTGCGGATGAGGACGTGCGCGCCAAAACGCGGCTGGATGCCGTGATTACCGTGGTGGATGCGCTGAACTTCCTGCAAACGCTGAAGGAAAGCCCGGAAGCCCACCAGCAGATCGCCTTTGCGGATGTGATCATCCTCAACAAAACTGATCTGGTGGACGAGGCTCAGCTTAAAGCGGTGGAAGACGCCATCCGCAAGCTGAACGCCTTCGCGCCTATCCATAAAGCGCAGAAAGGTAACGTGAAGCTGACGGATGTGATGGATGTTGGCGGGTTTGACCTCCAGCGTACCCTCTCCGCCGTGCCGGACTTTCTGGAAAACACCCACCATCATCACGAGGAAGATGTGAACAGCATTTCCCTCACCCTCAAAACCCCGCTGGATGCAGGCCGCTTCCAGATGTGGATCAGCGCGCTGTTGCAGGAAAAAGGCACCGATATCCTGCGCACCAAAGGCATTCTGAATTTTGAAGGCCAGCCGGACCGCTTTGCGTTTCAGGCCGTGCATATGATGGCAGACGGCAATTCCATCGGCCCGTGGAAAGAGGGCGAGGCCAAAGAATCCCGCCTTGTCTTTATTGGTCGTAACCTCAACCGGCCCCAGCTTCGGCGCGGGTTTGAAAGCTGCGCTGTTTCATGAGCACCTCCAGCACCCTGCGCGGCCTGATTGAAAAGCGCGGCGCATCCCGCACTGTGGACGGCCATATCACCGCCTGCACGGCCTCGCGCGATAACATGCGCTTTGCCTTCACCACAGCAGAAGGCGATGTGATTATCGCCCACCGGGCTGACCTGCGGGAACCGGCAAGCTGGGCAACCTATGCCGTGCATGATGGCGCGGCCCTTGCCCTTGCTCCGGATACAGACCCTTCCGGCTTCCTGACCGGCGGGGATGATGGCCGCCTGTGCCGTCTGGACATGCACGGAGAAGTGGAAGAACTCGGCAAGACCCGCCGCTGGGTTGAGCATATCGCCACGCATGTCGACGCCAAGACAGCCTACATCGCCAGCGCGGCAGGCAAGCAGGTTGAACTGCGGGATGGCCGGGGCGAGGCCGTGCTGAAAACGCTGGAGCATCCCTCCTCCGTGACTGGCATTGTGTTTGACGCCAAGGGCAAGCGGATAGCGGCATCCCACTACAACGGTGCTTCCGTGTGGTACACGCAGCCCAAAAGTGAGAGCGTGCGCCCGCTTGAATGGAAAGGCAGCCATACCGGCATTGCAATCCATCCGGCTGGCGAGGCCCTGATCACCTCCATGCAGGATAATGACCTGCATGGCTGGCGGCTGTCGGACGGGCACAATATCCGCATGAGCGGCTACCCCACCAAAGTGAAGTCCATGTCCTTCTCCCGCACGGGAAAGTGGCTGGCCACCAGCGGTGCGGATGTTGTGGTGCTCTGGCCCTTTTTTGGGGGCGGCCCCATGGGCAAACCGCCGACGGAACTGCCGGGTATGGGCGGTGCGCTCTGCACCCGCGTAGCCTATAACCCGGAGCAGGAAATTCTGGCGGCTGGCTTTGCGGACGGGTCTGTTATTATGATCGAACCGGAATCGCAACGGGTTCTTCCGGTCTGTCTGAACGGCACCAGCGCCATCAGCGCGCTGGCCTATAGTCCAGACGGATGCCTGCTGGGATTTGGGACTGAAGACGGGCTGATTGGCCTTGTGGATCTTTCCGCAGGCTGAGCAGGCCAGCCCGCCTGCATAAAGACATTTGCGTGACCTCAAGAGCCGGTGTGTTGCGCAGATCTGTTCCGCCGCTGATACTGGCCTCTGAGAGTGGCTTGTGGCACGGGCGGAACACGAAAGGATAATGACGTTATGAGTGATCGGTTTCGTCTGGTTATTGTGGGGGGCGGCATTGCCGGCCTGGCACTCGCCACACGGTTGGGACACAGCATGGGCCGCGCAGGCAAGCTGGATATCACCCTGGTGGATAAAGGGTTCAGCCATGTCTGGAAGCCTATGCTCCACTGCTTTGCCGCCGGGACTGCCCGTAACGAGAATGACCGCATTACCTTTGTCTCTCACGCAGCGGGGCACGGCTTCCGCTTCTGCTATGGCGAAATTTCCAGTCTGGACCGCACGGCCCGCCGCATCACCCTCGCCCCGCTGACCGAGCAGGATGATGAGGAAATTATTCTGGAAGAGCGGCATCTGGATTATGACGCGCTGATTTTCGCCATTGGCAGCCGCGCGAATGACTTCGGCACACCGGGCGTTAAAGAACACTGCATTTTTCTGGATAATGTGGTGGAGGCAAACAATTTTAATGAACGCTTCCGCCATGCCATTTTGCAAGCCTACGGGCGCGGCACGCCGCTGGATATTGCCATTGTCGGCGGGGGGGCCACGGGCGTACAGCTTGCTGCGGAGCTGCACAAGGCGCTGGATATCGGCTCGCTCTACAACTTTACGCCCACAACGCCGGACATGCGCATCACCTTGCTGGAAGCCGGGCCGCGCATCCTGCCGTCCTTCCCCGAAAAGGTTTCCGAGGAAGCCCGGCAGCAGCTTGAATCCCTGAAAATTTCCGTCCGCACCGGGGCAATGGTTAGCGGGGTGGATGAAAAAGGCTTTATCCTGAAAGACGGCTCCCGCGTGGATGCACAGTTCCGCGTCTGGGCGGCCGGGGTCAAAGCCCCGGATGTCACGCAGGAGATGGACGGTCTGGAATGTGCCCGTGGCGGCCAGCTTGTGGTGAAAGCCAATCTGCAAACCACACTGGACGAGCGGATTTTTGCGGTTGGGGACTGTTCTTTCATCACAGAAAGCCCCCTCCCGCCCACAGCACAGGTTGCCCGGCAGGAAGCCCACCATCTGGCAAAATATCTGCCGCAATGGATTGTCAGCCAGACGCCGGTGCCGCCCTTCAAGTTCAACAACAAGGGCGCGATTGTCGCGCTGGGCAATTACAACGGCTGGGGCGCCTTTGCGGATGGCAAGACCTTTGGTGGCGGCGCGCTCAACGGGCTGAGCGCCCGGCTGGGCCACACGGCACTGTACCGCCAGCATCAGTTTGAACTGTACGGCGTTCCGCGCGGGGCCATTGCCTGCCTGACGGACTGGCTGGACCGCTTTGTCCGCCCATCTGTCCGCATGGACTAAAAACTAAAAACGCAGGGACTTCTCCCCAAAACGCACAAACGCCCCCGGCGGCTCTGCTCCGCCGGGGGCGTTTGTATCTGGTCAGGCTTCCTTCTGGCGCAAACCCCGTTACAGGCAGTCTGTTGCCAGATGATCCCGGTGTGGTGCCTCAGCAGGCCACCCGTTGCACGGCCAGTAAGCCCGGACCTGCGTTGCGCAGCACCCGGACTTCGCCGTCCTTCTCCTTCCGGCCAGTCGCACCGTCAGGAACTCCAGAAAACCTTGCTCAGGCCTGTGCCCCGGCGTCCTGCCTCTCCGCAGCACACCCGGCGCACAGGCTCTCCAGTCCGGTTACAGATAGCGGGCGCTGGCGTTATTGAGCTGGTTGATAAAGGAATCACAGGTCATTTCCACAACCTCTCCGCCGGGGTTTTTCAGACGCACCTTGCAGTCCCCGTCATTCATGGTGCCCAGCATCTCATAGCGGGTGCCTGCAATCTCGACTGTCTTGTTTGTGCTGGCCGTGGTGGTCATCCGAACATCCTTCCGTTCCGTGCAACAGGCCCTCAGGCTTCGCCCGTTTCAGGCTCCTGTGCTTACCGAAGACAGTTTCCTCAGCTTTGCCCTAACCGCCTTTGATCTGCATCAAAACTCCGCTGCTTTATACTGCGCAACGGCAATGCGCTCACCTCATGCAACCCCGACCTGCATTTTGCAAAACTGTTTTATAAAATCATCTCTTATTGAAATTATGTTTTTCTGTTTTTCAATAAATCAGGTCCCATCACCCGTCATGCCGGCTCTGGAGAGACGTGTTCCCCGGCACGAGACTGCCGGATCAGGTTTTCCAGACAGGCCGGGCACACGCACCCCGGAGCCTCCCCGGCAGGGAGCGGGATAGCGTGAGGCACCTGCATACACCAGCACTGGCTGTCCGCCGTGCACGGAAAGTCTGTTCCACAGATTTCACAAATCATGTTTACCCTCCTGCCGTTCCTGCAGTATCGTCCCTCAACGACACCCCACCACGCACACCACGCCTCCTCCCACACCACCCCGCAGACGTTTGACACGCCTGCACCGCTTTCCCCCACCTCTTACAGCAGAAAGACCGGATGATGATGCGAAGAGCCACTGCCTTTCTGGCGTTCAGCCTTTTTACCTTTGCCATCGCCCCCGCAGGTGCCACCGCCGGTACGCCAGCCTCTCCGCCCGGCCCTCCGGCAGACCTGGCCCCAGCTGCGGCCACATCACACCCGGAAGCTGAAAACTACCGGTTACTCGGCACCCTCGGCCCCTATCGCATCGGGGCGACCCTTTCTGTCCTGCCGGATCAGAAACTGACTGCTGCAAGCTATTTCTATACAAAAAATCTGGTGGATATTCCCCTCACTGGCCAGATTACCGGTGAGCAGATTACGCTGGATGAACCGGGCGGTGGCCATTTCTCGCTGCATTTTACAACCACCGATAAAACAGCCACAAAGCCCCTCTCCCTGCAATCTGCCACGGAACTGGCCGGAACCTGGCAGAAAGGCACACAGACCTATCCCGTTCTCCTGAATCTGGTGACAACAGACTCTCTCACCCCGGACACACTGTATGAGTCTGTCACAGACGCTCCGCCTGCGGTTTTTGAAGCAATGGTCAGACACTTCCTGCAAAGCGCCCTCAGCGGGAATAAAGCGGACACTGCAAAACTGGTGTCATGGCCATTAAGGATCAATGCTCAGCACACGCAAATTCTCAAGACACCGGAAGCTCTTTTTGCGGCATGGCCCCGTATTTTCACGCCCTGTGTCCGGCTCAGCCTCCAGCGCGCCGTCCCGCACGACATGTTTGTGCACAATGGGGAAGCTATGGTCGACGACGGCACGGTCTGGTTTGACGCACACGGCGCCTCTGCCATCAACGTGCCTGACTGTAAATCCTCAGCCCCATAAACCAGCCCGCCTGCCCCACAACGGCCCACCCCCTAACCGCAGTCATCCCCGGCGTGGGGCTGACCAGAGGCGGCCATACGTCCATGCATGCAGCCTGCCTTCCTACGTTCCTGCCTTCCTTCCCGCCTTAAACCTTAACCTGAAGTTATCACATCTGCTCCGTATGGCCTGTTGACGCATCTGGTCCCGAAACGAAATATACCCTGTACTGGTACACGCCACCTCTGCCGCCACGCCGGGAGACAACATTACCTGCCTGACAGAACACAGGCCTATCCGTATTATGGTCAGGGAACCTATGGTCAAAACTCTTCTGATGCTGCTCTGCGTGACAGCCCTTTCAACCCCCGCTCTCGCACAGAACGCCGCCACAGGTGCCGATATTGCCCCGGACATGCCTGAAACCTTCACGGTCAATACAGAAAGATTCGACTTCATCCGCCGCGATGTAATGATCCCCATGCGGGATGGCGTGAAGCTCCATACCGTGATCCTTATTCCCAAAGCCGCGCAGAACGCCCCCATTCTGCTCACGCGCACACCGTATAATGCCACACGCATGACCTCCAAGGCGGACAGCGGCACCCTGCGCTCCATCCTTCAGGGGTATGACAACATGCCCGATGTGATTGTGGATGGCGGCTATATCCGCGTTGTGCAGGATGTACGGGGCAAATACGGGTCCGAAGGGGACTATGTGATGAACCGCCCGCTGCGCGGCCCCTTAAACCCGACCAAAGTGGACCACAGCACAGACACATGGGACACCATTGAATGGCTGGTGCACAATATCCCGCAAAGCAACGGCAAGGTTGGGATTCTTGGTGTGTCTTACGATGGATACACAGCCCTGACGGCCCTGTTCAACCCGCACCCCGCCCTGAAAGTCTCCGTCCCTATGAACCCGATGGTAGATGGCTGGATGGGGGATGACTGGTTCCATAACGGTGCCTTCCGTGAGGAAATGCTGTCCTATATTTACAATCAGGACGCCACCCGGAAAAAATCTGTTATCTGGTGGAGCAACCAGTATGACAATTATGATCTTTTCCTGAATTCCGTCTCCGCCGGGCAACTGGGCAAGGAGCGCGGCATGGAGCAGATCGGCTTCTTCCGGCAAATTCTGGCCCACCCTGCGTATGATAGCTGGTGGCAGCAGCAGGCGCTGGACCGCCTGGTCCCCACGCAGCGCCTCAGCGTTCCAACCCTGCTTGTTCATAGCCTGTGGGATCAGGAAGATAACTATGGAGATATTGCGCTCTATTACGCGCTGAAGCACAAACAGGCGGACCAGCCGAACCTCTGGCTGGCCATGGGGCCGTGGAACCACGGCGGCGAGATCAAGGACGCCAGCACCCTTGGCCCCATCAGGCTCCATTCTGATACCGGCCTGTATTTCCGCCGGACAATCCTTGAGCCGTTTCTGGCGCATTATCTGAAAGATGACGCGATCCCGCTGCCCGGCCGCGTTTCAGCCTATCGCAGCGGGTCAGACACGTGGGAAACACGCAGCGCCCTGCCCGAGCAGGACTGCACACAAGACTGCGCAACCCTGCATCTGACGGCACAGCATCAACTCTCCCTGAACGCCTCTGCCAGCACGTCAGGATCTGTCAGCTATCTGGCGGACCCGGCGCATCCTGTGCCCTATGTTCAGCGCCCGGTTATTACCCGTGACGCCCCCGGCTCCGTGTGGGATGACTGGCTTTCCACAGACCAGCGTAACGCGGCATCCCGACCGGACGTGGCCACCTTTACCTCGCCCGTGCTGACAAAACCCATCGCTCTGGACGGCCAGCCTCTGGTGCATCTGACAGCCACCACCACCGGTACGGATGGTGATTTTGTGGTGAAGCTGATTGACGTTTACCCGGATGAAGTGCCGGAACAGCGTGAACTCGGCGGCTATCAGCTTATGGTCAGCAGTGACATTCTGCGGGGCCGCTACCGGAAAAGCTTTGAACACCCGGAGGCCATTCCGGCAGGCAAACCCCAGCTTTACCAGTTCCGGCTGCCGGTCATGAACCACACCTTCCGCCCCGGCCACCGCATTATGGTGCAGGTGCAGTCAAGCTGGTTCCCGCTCTATGACCGGAACCCGCAAACATATGTCAGTTCCATTTTCACGGCACCGCCAGAGGCCTACAAACCCGCGACGATCACCCTTGATACCGCCGCAAGCTGGCTCAAAGTGCATCAGGCCTCTCCGGTCACGCCTTAAAGCCCACGCTCTTTCGTCAGAGGGAGGAAGACGTCTCTGCTTCCCCCTTCATGCGTCACGCTTTTCTTCTGTAGCAGGATTTGTATAAAATAAGCCTCACTGTATAGATTTTCCTAATCCCGGATAATCCTCCGCTGGTCCTCGGACATACCGCACGCCTGCGGGGCATCCAGTGTCAGCAACAGGCGCGTGGTGGGCACGGCCAGCGTGGAAAGGGGTGGAGACCGGTGCTGCACCGCCCCCTCCGGCTGCCAGCCGGGATAGCAGCCGCCTTTGAGCAATGCCACAGCTCCGGCGTCAGCCTGATGCACCGTCGCATTTTCTCCCGCCTCGACCCGCCGCCACTGCACACCCGGCCCCACATAGGTACACAGCAGCCGCAACACAACATGATCCACATGGAAGCGGCGGCAACTGTCATGAGTAATCCGCTCCAGCCGAAAGCGCACGGCGTCCATCCCGGTTGCCGCGCAATACTGCCGGGCCAGCCCCAGCGCATCTTCCAGCAGCACGCGCGTTGCGGGCGTAAAGGCGGACGCCAGTTCTTCTTCCAGTTGTCCAGAGGAGCCTGCTGTCAGAATCAGAGAGGGGCCATCATGCAGAAACGCCTGCGCGGCCTGCTCCAGATCACGCGGCAGAGTGCGGTCTGCCAGCGCAATATGGCAGTCCGGCTGCGCAAGAGCCTGAAAAGCGGCATCTGCGGTGGGGTAATGGAAGGGGGCGAGCATGGTCAGCATAGGGTTTCGCTTTAAGTATATGTTATGATATAACGTATCATATAGACACCCGGAACCGCAATCCGAAGGAAGACGCATCATGACCACCCTGCTGCCTGTTACCGTCCTCTCCGGCTTTCTGGGGGCCGGGAAAACCACACTCCTCAACCATATTCTCAACAATCGTGAAGGCCGCCGCGTCGCGGTGATTGTGAATGATATGAGTGACGTGAATATTGACGCCGATCTGGTGCGGGGAGGATCAGACCTCTCCCGCACGGATGAAAAACTGGTGGAAATGAGCAACGGCTGCATCTGCTGCACCCTGCGCGATGACCTGCTGACAGAAGTGCGACGGCTGGCGGATGAAGGCCGGTTTGATTATCTGCTGATTGAATCGACCGGGATTGCGGAACCTCTGCCCGTAGCGGCCACCTTCTCCTTCCGGGATGAAGAAGGCCAGAGCCTGCTGGATATCGCGCGGCTGGATACCATGGTGACGGTGGTGGATGCCGTAAACCTGCTCAGGGATTACGCCTCCACCGATTTCCTGAAAGACCGGGGAGAAACCGCTGGCGAGGACGATGACCGCGCTCTGGTGGACCTGCTGGTGGAGCAGATTGAGTTTGCCGATGTCGTTGTTCTGAACAAGGCATCCACCGCCACACCGGAACAGCGTGACGCCGCGAAACAGATTATCCGCGCGCTCAACCCCGATGCGGATCTGATTGAAACCGATATGGGCAAGGTGCCGCTGGACCGTGTTCTGAACACGCACCGTTTTGACCACGCCAAAGCAGAACAGCACCCGCTGTGGTATAAAGAACTTTACGGGGCCGCCGAGCATGTGCCCGAAACTGAAGAATACGGCATCCATACCTTTGTCTACCGTGCCCGCCGCCCGTTTATTCCTGAAAAATTCAAGGCTTTTATTGATGCCTCATGGCCCGGTGTGGTGCGCGCCAAAGGGCATTTCTGGCTTGCCACCCGGCCGGAATGGGTGGGGGAACTTGGGCAGGCGGGCGCACTGGTCCGCACACAGGCGATGGGCCTGTGGTGGTGCGTGATCCCTCCCGAGCACTGGCCGGAAGATGAAGACTGGAAAGACATGCTGGTGAACAGGTGGGACCCTGTTTACGGAGACCGCAGGCAGGAAATTGTTTTTATTGGCACAGTGGATATGGACGAAGCAGCCCTCCGCGCCGCGCTGGACGCCTGCCTTGCCCCGCAGGACAAGGAACGCTTCCGGCCGGAAGCCTATGCTGGCCTCACTGACCCCTTCCCCGTCTGGCGGCATCGCCAGCAAGAGGAGGAAGAAGCCTATGCCTGAGGCTGATTTCTCCAATGAACGCACCCTGCGCGACGCGATGTGGCGGCGCTACACCGGGGATGACTGGCAGGCGTTTGACCAACTCCCGCCACTGGTCCGGCAGCGGGTGGCGGAGCATGCGTATGATGCATGGTCCGTCAACGTGCTGATGCTGTGGAAGCATTACAAACGCACCTACGGCAACACGCTGCGCGGCCAGCGCGCGTTAATCCGCTATCTGGATTATTGTGAACGGCTGGAGCGGGAAGCCTTCGCCTCCCACTATTCAGACCAGTACGGCACCATGCTCCCGCATGATGCCGCCCATGTCAGTATTTTAAGAGGTCACGCCGCAACCTGAGACTTTTCTAAAAACGCCTCAACCAGACGGTTCAGCTCCGCCGTTTTTTCAAGCTGCGGCATATGCCCAACCTGTGGCAGCAGGTGCTTTACAACAAAGTCAGGCGTATTTTTTGCGCCGGTTACGGGCAGGATTTCATCCTCTTCGCCCCAGAAGAGCGTGACCGGAATACGGGCCGCATCCAGCACCGGCCGCAGATCAAACGACTGCTGACCATTGCCAAAACAGGCGGCCTCAATCGCCCGCAGGGCGTCACGCGCGCCGTCCAGACGCCGGACCTTCAGCACGTTATCTGCCATTTTCCGGCCCACGAGGGATTTATCATACACAAGAGCCTGCAAGGCATTTTGCATATCCCGCGTGCGGTCGGCCTCCACCATATCGTGCAGACCCTGCGCATTCACCTCGCGGCCCAGTCCGGCAGGGGCGATCAGCGTCAGAGACGCAACCGTATCCGGGTAATCCCGCAGCAGCGCCAGCGCAATTGCCCCACCCAGTGAATGACCCATGATATGCGCACGCGGGACATTCAGCGCCTTCAGCAATTCAGAGACCGCTTCAGCCAGAATGGTAACGGACCCATCCCCCACATCCTTGGACGATGCGCCGTGCCCCGGCAGGTCAAACGTAATAACCCGATGATGCCGGGCCAGAACATCCTGATTCAGCATCCAGTTGGTCAGATCACCGCCAAAACCGTGGATCAGCAGGAGCGGCACACCGTCACGCCGCCCGGCATCCCGCACGTTCAGGGTATACTCCCCCGCCGTGACCAGACGCGGTTCCGCACTTGCAGCGCCCGCATCCTCGCTGCCCTCTTCTTCCGTATCGGCTTTGAAGCTGGCAATGAACGCCTCAATCTCGGCGTCTGACGCCTCGGCATCCGCCACAACACCCAGCAGCGCACCAACAGGCAGGGTTTCCCCCGCCTGCGCCACCTGCCTGCGCAGGACACCGGAGGCCGGACTTTCATACCCGCTGGTGATCTTGCTGGTTTCAATATCCGCCACTTCATCCCCTTCCCGCACCGTATCACCGACGGAAACGGTCCAGGAGGCGAGCTTACCCTCGGTCATGGCCAGACCGAATTTGGGCATGGTCAGGGCTGTCAGTGCATGTGTCATTGTTCAGGCAACCTCTGGCGTTTTCTGCATCATGATGGATTTGACCGCAGCCTCGATCTTGTCCGCGTTCGGCATGTAAAGTTTTTCCAGCGGGGTGGAAAACGGCACGGGCGTATGCGGCGGCACAACGCGGCGGATCGGGGCCTTGAGCGCCCCGAACGCCTGCTCGGCCACTAGGGCGGAAATATCACACGCCATGTTACAGCGCGGGCTGGATTCATCAACAATCACAAGGCGGCCCGTATCTTCCACACATTCCAGAATGGTCTGCTCATCCAGCGGGAAGGTGGTGCGCGGGTCCAGCACGGTACAGGAAATACCCTGTTTTGCCAGCCGGTCCGCAGCCTCGTTCGCCATGCCCACCATGCGGCCAATGGCCACAATGGTCACATCATTCCCCTCGCGCGTCAGGTTCGCTTCCCCAAACGGGATGGTGTAGGCCTCATCCGGAACCTCTTCCTCATCGTCATACATGACTTTGTTTTCAAGGAAGATTACAGGATCATCATCACGAATGGCCTCGATCAGCAGCCCCTTCGCCTCGTACGGGGAAGACGGCACAACCACCTTCAGCCCCGGAATATGCGTAAAGAGCGGATAAAGCGCCTGACTATGCTGGGCCGCCGCATTGAAGCCTGCGCCATACATCGCGCGGATCACCAGTGGGGTGCGGGCTTTGCCCCCAAACATATAGCGGAATTTTGCGGCCTGATTCATGATCTGATCAAGACAGCAGCCAACAAAATCCACAAACATCAGTTCCGCCACCGGGCGCAGACCCGTGGCCGCCGCACCGGCCGCGGCCCCAATGTAGGAGGCTTCAGAAATCGGGGTGTCCAGCACACGGCTTTCCCCAAATTCGGTCAGCAGGCCCTTGGTCACACCAAGCACCCCGCCCCATGCGTCCTTCACGCCGGAAGAACCACCCTGCCCACCGGCAACGTCCTCCCCCATCAGCACAACAGTGGGGTCGCGGCGCATTTCCTGACGCAGCGCTTCATTAATCGCCTGACGAAAGCTTTTCTTGCTCATAGGTCTCTTCCCTTCCGGGCTGGTTGCTCACACGGCAGTGCGTGTGGCGTCATCTGAAATGCGTCAGATCTTGACGTAGACATCGGCCATGAGGTCCGCCTCTTCCGGCCAGGGAGCCTGCTTGGCGGCCTGAACGGCGCTTTCCACCTCATCCGCCACGGCGGCGTCAATCTCATCCAGCGCGCTCAGCTCAAGCAGTTTGTCCTGCTCAACGCGTTTGCGGAAACTCTCAAGGCAGTCACGGTTTTTCTTGGCATCGGCCACTTCGTTCGAGGCACGATAGCTCATGGAATCGCCTTCAAAATGCCCGTACCAGCGTTCCAGATGCACATGGAGCATCACCGGCCCCTTGCCGGAGCGGGCATGGTCAATGGCATCGCGCGCGGCATCATGCACCGCAAAGAAGTCCGAGCCATTACATTCCATATACGGCATGCCAAACCCGGCAGCGCGGTCCTTCTGGTTGCCCGCACAGGCGTAGGACGCGCCGGTGGCCTCGCCATAGCCGTTATCTTCAACCACAAACACCGCAGGCAGTTGCCAGACCGTCGCCAGATTGAGGCTTTCCAGCGTCGTACCTTCATTCGAGGCGCCATCCCCGTAAAAGGCGACGGCCACGCCGTTATCTTTTAAAACCTTGTGGGAAAGGGCCGCCCCGCAGATCAGCGGCGGGCCACCGCCCACAATGCCATTGGCCCCCAGCATGCCCTTGGAAAGATCGGCAATATGCATGGAGCCGCCCTTCCCCCGGCACACGCCGGATTTGCGGCCATAAATTTCGGCCATCATGCCGCCCACATCAACACCTTTGGCAATACAGTGCCCGTGGCCGCGATGGGTGCTGGCAATGGTATCCTGCTCCGTCAGGTTTGCGCACACTCCCACGGCGGAGGCTTCCTCGCCGCAATAGAGATGCACAAAACCCGGTATTTCTCCGGTAGCAAATTCACGATGCAGGCGTTCTTCAAACACCCGGATGGTGCGCATGGCGCGGTAGGACCGAAGCAGGGTCTCTGTGGAAATCTGCATGGACCAGATCCTTTATTTTTTCTTGGTTGTCACTGACCGAGGAAAGTCTGTTCCCAACGCCTCCATACCCCCACCGTTGCGGACATGCTTCTCAAAATCATTCATCGCACGAATATGTGAATTTCTGTTTCAGGTTAAAACAGGAGCCGTTTCCGCAGCTTTCCGCCGCGCAGGCGGGGAAAGTCCGGCAGAACAGGAGAGATCTCTTGCAATGCGCCAGACAAGAACATATCATGAACATCATGAAGCAAAGCTTGTCCGACCGTCTGGCGCTGCTCTCCGATGCCGCCAAATATGATGCGTCCTGCTCCTCCAGCGGCGCGGGCAAGCGCGACTCCGCCGCCAGCAAAGGGCTCGGGTCTGTCAGCAACGGTATCTGCCATGCCTTTACCCCGGATGGCCGCTGTATTTCCCTGCTGAAAATCCTGCTGACCAATTTCTGTATTTATGACTGCGCGTACTGCATCAACCGTTCGTCCTCCAACGTGCCACGCGCGCGCTTTACACCGGATGAAGTGATCTGGCTGACGCTGGAGTTCTATCGCCGGAACTATATCGAGGGCCTGTTCCTCTCCTCCGGCATCATCCGCTCATCCGATGACACCATGAGCCAGATGGTGCGCGTCGCGCGGGAGTTGCGGCAGACGCACAAATTCCGGGGCTATATCCACCTCAAGACCATTCCCAACGCCTCCCCCGCCCTTCTGGCGGAAGCCGGGCTGTATGCGGACAGGCTTTCCATCAATGTGGAAATGCCGACGGAACGCGGACTGGCGGACTACGCCCCGCAAAAACATGCCTCGGAAATCCGCCAGTCCATGGGGGAGATGCGCACGCATATTGATGCCGCGAAAGACCGCACCCTCACCGGCCGGAAAGCCCCGCGTTTTGCCCCCGGCGGCCAGAGCACACAGATGATTGTGGGGGCTGATCAGGCCACCGACCGCGATATCCTGTCCAGCAGTTCCTCACTTTACACAGGCTATAAGCTGCGGCGCGTCTATTACTCCGCCTTCAGCCCCATTCCGGATGCCTCCGCCATTCTGCCCATCCGGCCGCCACCGCTGCTGCGGGAACACCGGCTGTATCAGGCGGACTGGCTTTTCCGTTTCTATGGCTTTCAGTTTTCTGAAATTACCGCCGCCCGCACGGATGGTATGCTGGACCTTGAACTGGACCCCAAACTGGCATGGGCTCTGGCAAACCGCGCTTTGTTCCCCATAGACCTCAACCGCGCCCCCAAGGAAATGCTGCTGCGGGTGCCGGGGCTTGGGGTGCGCTCCGTGCAGGCCATTGTTGCCGCACGCCGCCACAGGCACCTGCGGCTGGAAGACCTTGCAAAGCTGAAAGTCTCCATCCGCAAGATCAAACCGTTTCTCTACACCACCGGCTGGTCCCCCGGCAGGCTGGCGGACCAGCAGAATCTCCGCCAGCTTTTTGTGCCGCAACCCCAGCAACTTGCCCTTTTCTGAACACGTGGTTTCTGCTCATGGCCTACGGTTTTATTCTGGATGATCACACATCCTTTTCCGCATGGCGGCCTCTGGCCCGCCAGTGCTTTCTGGCAGACCGCGCGCCGGAAGAAATTGAATGGCGCTGCGCCTCGGCCGAAACAACGCTGTTTGATACGCCTTTAGTCGCCCCCACCCCAAAAGCGGGCGCACAGCCTCCGGTTTTGCGGAGCAACTGCCTCGCCCTGCTGCGCTCCATTCTGCGCCATGCGGACCAGACACGCTTTGCTCTGGCCTATCGCATCCTCTGGCGCGCGCAGACAGAACCGGCTCTGGCCAGCATCGCGACAGACCCGGACATTGCCCGCGCCCTGTACATGCACAAACAGGTGCGGGAAGATACGCATAAAATGACCGCCTATGTCCGCTTCCGTGAACATGGCGCGGCACAGGCAGGCCGCCGCTCCTTTTATGCGTGGTTTGAACCGGACCATTACGTTCTGCCCAGTGTGGCACCGTTTTTTTCAAAACGCTTTGTGGATATGGACTGGGTGATCCTCACGCCCAAAGGCTCGCTGGCCTGGAATGGGGAGACCTGCGCCTTCAGCCCCACGTCCTGCGCCAAACCCAGACTGTCGGATGATATCGACCAGCTCTGGCAGACTTATTACGTTTCCACCTTCAACCCGGCGCGCATCAAGACCAAAGCCATGCTGTCTGAAATGCCGCGTAAATACTGGAAAAACCTTCCAGAAACCCGGCTTATTCCGCAAATGCTGGCCAACGCCCCGGCCCGCGTTGCGGCTATGGCCGCACAGCAACCGCGCCCGGCCCCGGCCTTCCACCACCGCCTGCAGGAGCGCCGGGCCTCAGCATTCCGGGAAGTTCATCGCAAGCCCTCCGAGTGAGGTTTCCTTGTAACGGTGGTTCATATCCCGCCCGGTCTCGGCCATGGTCTGCACCACCTGATCAAGCGAGACGCGATGTTCTCCATCCCCGCACAGTGCGAGAGACGCCGCGTTAATCGCCTTGATGGCCCCAAACGCATTGCGCTCAATGCACGGGATCTGCACCAGCCCGCCCACCGGGTCACACGTCATGCCCAGATGGTGTTCCATGGCAATTTCCGCTGCATTTTCCACCTGCGCGGGCGTGGCCCCCAGCACTGCAGCCAGCCCCGCCGCCGCCATGGAGGACGCAACCCCGACCTCACCCTGACACCCGACTTCCGCACCGGAAATAGAGGCATTCAGCTTGAACAGGCTGCCCATGGCGGAGGCTGTCAGCAGGAAATCCCGCATCCCCTCCACCGTGGCCCCCGGGCAGTAATCCCGATAATAGCGCAGCACCGCAGGCACCACCCCCGCCGCACCGTTGGTCGGGGCGGTAACAACGCGCCCTCCGGCAGCATTTTCCTCATTCACAGCAATGGCAAACAGGCTCACCCAGTCCATAATTTCATGCGGCAGGTTGCTATTGCGCCGGTCCTTATCCTTCAGCCGTTCATATAACGCATGCGCCCGCCGCTGCACCCGCAGCTTGCCGGGCAGGATACCAGCCTGCGCCACGCCGCGTTCAATGCAGTGCATCATGACAGAAGCAATATGGTCCAGATGCGCCACAACCTCGGCCGCGGGGCGCAGGGCGCTTTCATTCTCCAGCACAATCTGCGCAATGCTCAGGCCGGTTTTTTGCGTGAGCGCCAGCAGGTCCGCACCAGAACGAACATCATGCGGCACATCCGGCAGCGCGTAGGAACTGCTGTCCGCAGCCTCTTCTGACACAATAAACCCGCCCCCTACGGAGCAGAAGCGCGCGGTGCGCAGCAGAATGCCGGTCTGGTCAAACGCCTCAAACTGGAGCGTATTGGGGTGTTTGGGGGGCTGGGTTTCCTTATCCAGAACAATATCCGTCTCTGGCGCAAACCGCACCGGCGGCAGGCCGCTCCGCGCCGGAAGGCAGCCCTCCGCCCGCACACGCGCAACCATGGCGTCCGTCTGGTCCGGCCTGACGGTTTCCGGATGTTCCCCGCACAGGCCGAGAATAACCGCCTTATCCGTTGCGTGGCCGCTGGCCGTCCATGCCAGAGAGCCATAAAGCGTGACGCGGATGTGCGCGACCGGGGATGCCCCGCCTGGCTGGCCCGCATCCTGCTCCGCACAGGCCTCCATAAATCTGAGCGCTGCCCGCATTGGCCCCACTGTATGGGAAGAAGACGGCCCGATACCAACTTTGAAAATATCAAAAAGACTGATCATACCGCGCGTTGCTCTTCCTCATGCCAGACGCCGCCTGTGCCGCGTCCTGCTACCATACGCAAGCGGCTGCTTTTTTACACCTCCGCGTGAAGAGCCCCGTTGATTTTCCGGGACGGGCTCAGAGCACATGTTTCATACTATTCTGATTTTGTTATTTTTCTTATTGTAGCCCCTCTTATTTTCATCATTCCGGAAAATATGCCCATGCTGCCTCTGCGTTCCTTCTCCCATTGCCCGGTTCTTCAGGCGTGAGGCAGCTTCTGGTCTCTCTCCTGCGCGCCCCTTTCAGCGCGGCAAGACTGTATCTGTTTTTCGCCAGCCTGATGGTCGTGATCAGCGTGTTCTTCACGCCCGAAGGCATGACGCCCGATGAAGGACCGCATTTTTTCCGCGCCATACAGGTCTCGCAAGGCGAGCTGACGGGGATGCGGAAAGGGAACCAGAGCGGCGGGATGATCCCCAGTTCCGTGCTGCCCGCCCTGATCTCCACCGTCGATCTGATCGGCCACCCGGAACGGCATTTTTCCATCACGTCGTTTGATCAGGCGTCCCACATCCCGTGGAGCCAGACCTACGACTTTATCGATTTCAGTAATGTCGCCATTTATGCGCCGGGGGGCTATCTGCCGGAAGCTCTCGCCATCCGCATCTCCCGCCTCACCGGCCTGTCCGTGCTCCAGACGTTTTATGTCGCCCGGCTGACAAACGGATTTGTCACCATCCTGCTCTGCACGGCTGCCATTGCCCTCAGCCGCCGTGGAACAGCATGGCTACTTGTGCTTGCCAGCCTGCCCATGACACTCAATCTGGCGGGCTCCTGCTCACATGATGGTATTCTGATCGGCCTGGCCGCTCTGGCCGCCGCCATTCTGACGCGCCATACCGCCGCATCGCGCTGGAGCACAGGCAGCTGGCTTGGTATCAGTGCGCTGTTCGCCCTGCTTGCCATGGCCAAGCCGCCCCTGCTGCTTGCGGCCCTTCTGCCCGCGGCGTTTGCCCGCCGCAATGCCCTGCGCCCGCTCCTGCCGTTTACCCTCAGTCTGCTGGCAACGGCGGTGTGGTCTATATGCGGGATTGCCCCCTTCAAGGTGCAGTTTCTGGCCCAGACAGGGGTGTCCGATAGCGGGCAGATCCGCTGGATGCTGCTCCACCCCCTCAAAACACTCGCCGTCACCTTCCATACGCTGGCGCTCTATGCACCGGCTTTTGCCTGCCAGATGATCGGCCGTCTGGGCTGGCTGGATACCCCGCTCAGCAAACAGTTTTATGTGCTGACCGCGCTTGTTCTGGTGCTGGCGTTTCTCTCTGGCGCCCTCTGGAAAGGGGCCGCCCCTGCCCGCCAGGAGAGGCGCAGTGTGCTGGCAACACTGGCCATTGTGGCCGCCAGCAGTCTGGGCATCATGCTCTCGCTGTATGTGATCTGGTCACCCGTGGGGAGTGACGTCATTTCCGGTATTCAGGGGCGGTATTTTCTGCCGCTGCTCCCCTTCTGTGCGCTCCTGCTGCCCGCCATGCCGCAGGCGGGCAGGCTGGCGCCCGGCCTTGCGCGCCACCAGATTTCCGTGGCTCTGCTGGCTGTATTTCTCAGCATTGATGCCGTCACGCTCGGCCACGCCCTTCTCGCCCGGTTCTGGTAGTACCCGTTCCGGGAAAGCCAGTTCCGGAAAAACAAATCCCGTGCCTCAGGGCACAGGGGGCGGTACCGGGTCCACTGTCAGGCGTTGTTTGCTGTTGAGCAGACGCTCTGCTTCATCCTCACTCGCCACCGCAGGCGGGGACCCACGCAGCGGCAGGCGGGCCGTCTCACGCACCGTCAGCATGGTAAGCGCGCCTATCAGCGCCGCCGCCATCAGATACCATGCGGGCATATCCAGCATGTTGGTCTTTTTCACCAGCCAGGCCGTAATCAGCGGTGTCGTGCCCCCAAACAGGGAGACCGAGACGTTGAACGCAACGGACAGCGCCGTATAGCGCACCGGCGTATAAAACAGCGCAGGCAGGGTGGAGGGCATGGAACTGGTAAAACAGACCAGCGCCAGACCCAGCAGCATCAGACCCCCGAAAATCCCGAAATCATTCCCGCTGCGGATAAGATGCAGGCTGGGAATAGCCAGTAAAAACAGAGCCACACACGCGCTGATCACCATCGGGCGGCGGCCCAGCCTGTCACTGAAATACCCGCCCAGAATATTCAGCGGCATCATCAGCACCATGACCAGAATAATCAGCAGCAGACCCTTGCTCTCCGGGTAATTCAGCGTGACCGTCATGTAGCTGGGGATGTAGGTCAGCAGCATATAGTCCGTCACGTTAAAGACCAGCACCAGCCCGATACATTTCAGCAATTGCCGCCAGTGCACCGTCAGCAGGGCACGCCAGCCCGGCTTATCCTGCTCACGCTTTTCAGCCTGTTCCGCATAGGCCTGAAAAGCCGGTGTTTCCTCCAGTCTGGTCCGCATATACAGGCCAATCAGCCCCAGCGGCCCGGCCACCAGAAACGGAATACGCCAGCCCCAGCCCAGCATGGCGGCATCACTCAGCAGAAACTGGAGCGCGATCACCGCACCAGCCCCGGCAATGTAACCCGCCAGTGTGCCGAATTCGAGCCAGCTCCCCATCAGCCCGCGGTTCCGGTCTGTTGAGTATTCGGCAATAAAGGTCGCCGCACCGCCATATTCCCCGCCGGTGGAAAACCCCTGCACCAGACGCGCCAGAAGCAGCAGAATGGGGGACCAGACGCCAATTTGTCCGTAAGAGGGAATAAGCCCGATGCAGAACGTGCCCAGCGCCATCATGATCATGGTAATGGCCAGCAGCTTCTGCCGCCCATATCGGTCCCCCAGCGGGCCAAACACCGCGCCGCCAACAGGGCGCACCAGAAAGGCCACGGTAAATGTCGCAAAGGTGGAAATAAGCTGCACCGCCGGATCGGCTGATGGGAAAAACACTTTCCCCAGCGTGACGGCAATATAACCGTACACACCAAAATCAAACCATTCCATGGCGTTGCCCAGAGCCGCAGCGCCTACGGCCCGCCTGAGCATATCGGTATCGACAACCGTAATATCGTCAGGTGTCAGATTTTTGCGGCGTTTGAACCAGCCGAAATGCGCGTGAGAGTCGTGCTGATCGCTCATGAAAAACAAACCTCTCCGCCTGTTTTCAGGTCTTTTTTACGAGGGGATTTTGGAGTGTGTCCGTCACTATCGTCCTGTGTCATGGCTGCATAAATACACAGCCATGCCCGGAATGTCGAAAAAACAGGACGAGAGCGTTAATAAGCGCAGGAAATCCGGCCGCCAATAAAGCGTGGCTCTCCGGGGATATAAAAATAGGTTGTTGTGGCCTGCCCGCCGCTTTCCGCAAACCGGCGGTTCAGGATATTGCGCGCATACACCGTCGCCTCCCACCGCCCGGAGGCGGAGCGGAAGGACACATGCGCCCCCAGCAGGAAATAGGGCGGCAGGCGATAAAAGCCGGTGCCGCCGGGCGTTATGGCCTGACTGCCGCGATACTGCCAGTCCGGCCCGAATTCCAGCGTATAGGCCCGCGCCAGCGGCTGCCGCCATTCGGCTGACCCATTGAGCGTCAGCTTGGGCTGGCCATTATCCACGCCGCCAAAATTATCGTTAATGGCTTTCCACACGCCATGCTGCGCATAATAGGCGTTGGTTTTAGCGCGGTTCACGGTCGGGAAATCCTGAAAATTCCCACGCTGCCAGCCAAGATTTTGCGTCAGATGCAGATGGCTGAACGGGTGCGCCTCAATCGTGCCCTCAAACCCCCAGCTTTCAGATTTCGGGGCATTGGTAATCTCGCTCAGCGGCCCGTAATTGGGGATCAGCACCGTGCCCAGAATCTGCTGGTTGTGAAAATCATTGTAAAACGCTGCACCGTTAATACGCAGCCGGTCCGGAATGAGGTCGGCTTTAAATCCGGCCTCATATGTCAGCACCGTTTCCGGTTTGAAGGGGTCAAGCTGCGCCTGAATCTGGGTATTGTTGGCGGTAAACCCACCGGGTTTGAACCCCTTGCTCATTTTATAATAAACGAGCGCATGCCGGAGCATCTGCCAGGACACGCCTACCTGCCCGGCAAACTGGTCGGACGTCGTGCTCTCACCATGAAAGTTCTGCGTCGCCCCGCCAAAAATCTGAGACCGCAGGCCGGTAATCGAGCGTTCATCCCGCTCATGCAGCAGGCCGCCCCAGATCATCACACCATGCGGCAGCCGGTAGCTCAGATGCCCGAATTCCGAGAGACTTTCCTGATTCAGGCCAAACGTGGTGGACATCATATAGCCACGCGCGGGCCTGTAGTCCGTGTAGTCAAAAAAGAACCGCTGATCCATGCGCGTGCGCTGATAATGCGCGCCCACCACCCATTGCAGCTTATCCTGCGTATTGGAGGAATGGAGCCGCAGTTCCTGCGTAAAGGTGTTGGCGTCAATCGTGCGGTACGTATCCGCCTGAGAGAGCGCCGTGCCGTCCTGATCGGTGTATTCACCCTGCCGTTCCGTCTCAAACGCGCTGATGGCGCTTAGCGTCAGCGGGCCGAAATCATGGTCGATATGCAGATCGGCACCCCAGAACTGATTATGTTCACTGGGTTTGATTCCGGCTTTACGGCCAATCAGTTTTGCAAATTGCGGGCGGGAGGACCATTCCGCCTGCTGCCATGAGGCCATGTCCGGCAGCGCGTGCGTGCCAATCAGCCGGTGCACCGGCACGGCGGTGACCACCTCACTATTATCCTGCGTAAAATGGCCACCCAGAAGAATGGTGGTGTGTGCGTCCGGCTTCCAGCGCAGTTTGCCGCGCAGCGCCCAGAGGTCCGCATCGCCCAGATGGTCGCCGTTCAGCGGGTTGGTCTGCCAGCCGCCGCCATGCTGGGTCTGCCCGGCCAGACGGAAGCTCAGCCCCCGCGCCAGCGGGCCGGAGACATAGGCCTCGCTCCGGCTGCGGGCGTAGGAGGCAATGTCCTGCGTGGCGCCAAAATGCCATGTGTCCGTCGGGTCATTGGTGTGCAGATGCACTTCCCCGCCCGTGTCCGACTGCCCGTGTTCCGTGCCCACCGGGCCGGGGGTGACGCTTGCTCCTGCGAGGTCAAACATCATCCCGCTGGTCATGGACGAATACGGGAAGGCGACATCATCCACATAGGTCAGCACCGGGGCCATGTTGTTCTGCGTGAAGTCATTAAACCCCACCCCGCGCAGATAGAAATTGGTGGAGGCCGTGCCGTTAATGCTCTGAATGGTCAGGTTTGGGGCAACACGCTCCAGCCCGCGCAGCGTCACCACGCCACGTTCGGTCAGCCGTTCCGCCGTAATGCGCGTTGTGGCGTCCGGGATGTGCTGTGCTTCCTGATACGCAAAATCATGCCGACGCGCACTGACATCCACAGCCGTTGTCTGCCGCGCCACCACCGGGCTAGGTTTGGCCCGTGCGGACCGCCGGGCGGCCGGACCAGACACACCCTGCCCTGCCCGACCCCGCACGCCGCTGTGCGCCGGGTTATGTCCGCCGCCCTGCGTCCGCCCGGACTGCCCAGAAGCGGCGGCCGGGGCGGCCACAACAGGGGTCACGCCCGGCACCGCGCCGGAAACGTCCTGCGGCTCAGCCTGTGCCGCAGCACACCAGACAGGCACCATTCCCACCATGCTCAGCGCCGTGCCGAGCCTGCTCAACCGTCTGGTTGCGCCTGCTCTCCGTAGAGAGACAATTTTTTGAGCATGGTAGAAAATAAGACCGCTCCTTCATGATCCTGAACACGCGCAGACTGAGTGGAGCCAGCCCCTCTGCCCATCAGGCCGCCAGATACTGCAAAGCGGGCAGCCTACCCCGGCCACCCCGAAAAACAGCCTTCCTATGAAGGCAGCTCCCCCGCTCTTGCAAGTCTGGAATGGCGTACGGGCCATCTTTTCGCGCAACAGTCACATAAAGGCGTCACATCCGGACGCGGGTTTAGTACCCCCGTGCCGGGTCATACCGCAGCGGCACATCCTGCCCCTGCCCCAGCGCCCGGATAACCTGAGCCACATACTCCGCGCGCGAGGCGCGTGAGGCTTCCGCCGCAATATGCGGGGTTATGAGCACACGCGCATGCGCCCATAAAGGCGAGGACGCAGGCAGCGGTTCCTGCTCAAACACATCCAGCACGGCGGTGTGCAGAGTCTTATCATTCAGGGCACGCAGCAGGTCCGCCTCCACCACCAGTGGCCCGCGCCCGACGTTAATCAGCCCGGCCGGTTTACGGAGCTGCGCCAGCACATCATACGTCACAATCCCTTTTGTTTCCGGCGTTTCAGGCAGCAGGCAGACCAGCGTATCGCACCCCTGCAAAAAGCGGTTCAGCCCTTTGGTGCCCGCGTAGCAGGTCACACCCTCCAGCGTTCTGGCATGGCGCGCCCAGCCGGAGACCTGAAAACCCGCCCGCACCAGCCGCGTTGCCACCGGCGCGCCAAGGCTGCCCAGCCCCATCACCCCGACTTTCATGTCAGCCGACGTCCGGGCGGCATTGGTCTGCCGCGTCCAGACCTTCTCCTGCTGCCCCGTGCGCCAGAGGGGGGCATCCCGCAAAATGGAAAATACCGCCCACAGCACGTAATCTTCCATCTGCTGTGCAGGCAGTTCACCCCCCATGCGGATCAGGGGCACTGATTTTGGCCAGTTCGGGTCACAGGTAATATGGTCCACGCCGACGGCGGCACTCAGAATGGCTTTCAGATTGACCATTTTTGCCAGCCGCCCCGGCTCCGGCTTCCATACCAGTGCGTAATCCACATGGGCCGGGTCCACCGCAGGGTCATTCCAGTCCCGCACAGCCAGCGAGGGCATGAGGCGGGCAAACAGGGCTTTCCATTCCGGCAGGGCGGCAGCGCCCCCGCTTTTAATGACAAGACAGACCATGCCCGACACTCCCCTTTTCCGTAAAACTGAGACCACACCACCGCAATGACCCGAACCAACCTGACCGCGCGCAGCAGGTTGCATTCTCATCCGGCATGTGATCACAAAACTCACCCGCCACACCAGTCACAACGCATTGCGCCCATAAAAAAAACCGGCCCCGCCCTGATCAAACGGGCGGAACCGGCTTTTTAAAACCTCTGATGGCTCAGGCTGGCTTTTTACAAACCAGCCGGAACTGCACTGTTATTTGGCAGCATCATCCAGCGCATAAGCGCGGATATAGTCGCCAGAACGGGTGCCAAGGCCACCATGCCCGCCAGCCGCAATCAGCACATACTGCTTGCCGTTGACAGAGTAGGACATGGGCGTTGCCTGACCACCAGCGGGCAGACGGTCACGCCAGATCACCTTACCTGTAGCAAGATCAATCCCGCGCAGATAATCATCCGCCGTGGCACCGATAAAGACCATGCCGCCCTTGGTCACAATGCTGCCGCCAATGTTATACATGCCCGTAGGCAGCGGCAGGTTATTGTGCGTGCGGAAAGGCCCGGTATCCCGAGTGGTACCAATCGGGTGCTGCCAGATGATTTTCTTCGTCACCAGATCAATCGCCGTCATGGTGCCCCACACAGGTCCTTTGCAGGGGATCTGAAGCGGGTTCAGCCACGGGTTGGTGTAGGCCACATACGGGGTGCCGTAATCTGGCGAGATTGCCAGAGCGTTGCCTTTCGGTGTGGGCTCATTGCCTTCACCATTCCATTTGGGCAGAGCACCGCTTTCTTCCAGAGATTTCCGGTGGTCCAGCTTGATGCGGAACGGCAGATAGCTGGCGTTGGCAAGCAGAACCTTGCGCACAGGGTCAACCGTCGCACCCTGCCAGTCTACAATACCGTAGAAAGCCGGATAAACAATGGTGGTTTTCCCAACATGCGGCGGCGTGAACTGCCCCTCATACGCGGAGGATTTGAACTGGATACGGCAGATAAGCTGGTCCAGCAATGTTGCCCCCCACATATCCGTCTCTTTCAGATCCGGCGGGGTGAGAGACGGCATGGCAACCGGGTACGGCTGGGTGGGAGACACATGGTCATCCGGCGCAACACCCGCAGTCGGAACCGGCTTTTCTTCAACCGGATAGCCCGGAACAGGCTGGCCGGTCCGGCGGTCGAGCACAAAGAATTCACCGCGCTTGGTGCTCTGCACCAGTGCGGGAATGGTCTCGCCATTCGGGCCGGGCAGATCAACCAGAGAGGGACCAGCCGGAATATCCATGTCCCACAGGTCATGGTGTACGGTCTGAAAAGTCCATTTCCGTTCGCCGGTTTCAATATCCAGAGCGATTGTGGCGCTGGACGTTGCTTCATCAAACGGACGGCGTGAGCCACCCCAGTTGTCGGGCGGGGAGTTACCGGTCGGGATATAGAGCAGGCCGAGTTCCGGGTCCGCCGTGTAAACGCCCCATGCGTTGGGGGTATCACGCGTCAGTTCATCATTCGGGCCGGGCTTCCAGTTTTCCGGCGTATGGCCAGCATCCCATGCCCATGCGAGCTCACCCGTCAGCGGGTCAAACGCGCGCACCGCGCCAGAGGGTTCAAAGTTGGCCTGGTTATCCATCACCCAGCCACCCAGCACCACGCGGTCCTTCACCACCAGCGGCGGAGAGGTGACGAAGTGGAAGCCAAGCGGCACATTGCCCAGATAGGTGCGCAGGGAAATGGACCCGTGATCCCCAAAGTCATCACACGGCTTGCCGGTTTCGGCATTGACCGCCACCAGACGCACGTCCGCCGTCGGGGAGAAAATCCGCTTCGGGCAGGATGTCTGCGTGCCTTCGGGCGCCTTGTAGAAAGACACACCACGGCAGGCCAGATACACGTTGGCCGCAACATCCTTTTTGTCGGGATGCGGATCATACGTCCATTTGATCTTACCCGTTGCGGCGTCCATCGCCACAATCCAGCTGTGGGGGGTGCACATATACAGGGTATCGTCCACCTTGATGGGGGTTACCTCAAGGTTGAACTCATGCCCCTGATCAGGCCCGGCCACAGCGGCCTCACCCACACGGGCGGTATCACCCGTCTGGGTCTGCCATGCCAGTTTCAGGTGAGACACATTCTGCGGGGTGATCTGCCCCAGCGGAGAATACCGGTCCCCGTGTGCGGTGCGGCCATAATAATGCCAGTCTGCATCGGCAATATTATTATCCGTCTCGGCAGCCGGGTCTGATGCCGCCATCCGCTCGGGGGCCAGCGTGCCGTTGATGGAGTAGGACGTAAAGCAGCTTGCCAGCAGCACCACGCCCGTTACGGCAACGCTGCCCAGCAGAGCGGCTTTATCGGCCAGCCAGCCGCGGCCCGTGGCCCATACGGCCGGTACCAGCAGCCACACGCCAAACACCAGAAAGGTGATCAGGCGGACTTCAAGCCCCCAGATATCCAGACCCGTTTCGGCCAGCGCCCACACAAGGGTCACCAGCATCAGGGCGGAATAGACAAGGGGGGCCGCTTTCGGGCGCGCAACGCCCAGAACGCCCGTGATAATCAGGACAAGACCGGCCAGAACGTAGAACAGCGAGCCACCAAGGACTGCAAGCTGCCCACCGGCAATGGCGAGGTACAGCCCCACCAGCCCCAGCGCTACACCGGTTATCAGCCCTAATGACCTGGATAAGGTCGGCTTCATGTTAACCTCACAATTTTCAGAAATGAACGTCAGACTCTTGGAAAAACTTCTGTGATATGCGTGCCCTCTTCCCTCTCTTTTTTGCGTTCTGATATCCCTTGCTACTGATCATTCATTCAGACAAGTCTTAAATAACATTCATGTGACTAATGAAAGAATCACAGGTTTGTGACACGCTCTCTCTTCAAAAAAACTTCATGAGTGGGGCTGTCATTCCACTGCGCTGGCCCAAGGCACAGGCCGCGCTGTGTAAGACCTGTTTGAAACCATGACCAGATAAAAAGTGCCGCCTGCATGATCAGCTCCCCTCTGCCCCACCTGTTCAGGTCAGAAATCTTTCGTAAAAACCTTTCCTTCACAAGTCTTTTCCGTATTCGCCCGGCCGTATTTTTTCTGGGTCTTACCAGTCTTTCCGCACTACCTCATGCGCAGGCGGCGGATATCCCTCTGGCCATTATCGGCCCGCATGAATACGATCTTCCTGTTGATTTCAAGCCTTTTAACGTGCTGGTCCAGTATGGGGACGGCAATGCCGCGGGGCTGAGCTATAATAGTCAGGGCGCGCGCAAGCCGGTGGGCGGCAGCCACACATGGGCGGGCATGACAAAATACGTGCATTTCAGGAGTTTTGACGCAATCCCGCATGTGGGCTTTGCGTTTGAGGTCATTCAGACCGAATCCTACACACTGGCCAACGGGACCAATTATGGCGGCCTTGGCGGCACCATCAGCGGTCCGGCTGTGTGGTTCAAACCCAATAAAAACAGCACCTTCGGTATTCAGACCTTTTTACAAACCCCAAGCGGCACGCGGGACTCACTGGCCACGCATTACTGGTCCAACCTGTCCAGCTTCATGTTTGACTATGAATGGAAACATTTCAGCTTTGATGGAGACCTCGGCGCGATTGTCAACATGACAAAACATGTTGACGAGCAGCATAGTTATAAGCCCGGCACCACCTTCCACAGTAACCTGCGCTTTAGCTGGAAAGCCCACCGCGTCGTGGAACCGTTTCTGGCGTTTGACTGGCAGAATACCGCCGCCACGCGGGACAGAACCGTGCAGAACTGGATTGATAATTCCAGCAGCAGGGAAGTCGCAATGGGGGTCGGGGCCATGTTTACCCTCACCCAATCCATCAGCCTGACCACACGCTATTCCCACAGTGTGGAAGGCCGGAACACACCGGAAACAAACGCCTATTATATGAAATTTGTTTATCTGTGGTGAAACTATCAGAGTTCTGTTCCAGCCGCACGTAGCCCGCAGCTCACACAGACCATCGTTTTTCATCGAGATTTTTTTTCAGTGGGAACAGTCTGAATTCTTAAAAAATTCAACACTATTGAACTCAAAACAGTTTGTTAATCCGGCACTCTTTCACGAATCGTACCCAATCTGATTCTCAGGCACACCGGCCCTTCGTCTTCCGCGCCCCGGACCGGCGGGACAGACTTTCCTCACGCCTCCTTTTTCGCTCTCGACATCCAACGTCCCCGTGCCACCTCCCTCAGTCCCGTCCAGTTCCAGCAGTTCTGCGCTTTGAACCCGTTCCTTTGAGGCCAGTTCTTTCGGGCACGTTCATTCGGGGCAGTCCTTCCGCCACGCTCCTAGACGTCGGGTTTGCCATCATCCGCTCCCCCGGTGCTGTGCCCCTGTGCCGTACGCTTGTCCCGCGCTCCTCTCTTATCCCCTTGCCTCACCCCCATTGTTCTCACGCCCCCCGCGCGGCCCGGCGGCAATTGCTCTCACACCCACCGTTCTCATGCTCCCGGCCCCACACCCTCGCCTCCCCGCCCGCACGGCCCGGAGGCAAGCGTGGTCAGGCTGGCGCAGCCCCCGGAAAGTCCATGGTTTCAGAGGGTAGGCATTTCCGGCATGGCATGCTTTTATCCTCACACCGGAACAGTCTGTTCCACAAATATAACGGGGGGAGGGTTCAGGCCCGCACCGCCCGTACTGGATAATAGGAAGACCTCATGACCGTTCGCCGTCATGCCAAACTGTCACGCCGGGTGGCTCTGCTGCTGTCCGCAGGCCTCGGCCTGAGCAGCGTTGCAGGCATTGCCCGCGCAGAAACCGCCCCGCAGGCTGCTGCCCCCGCCGCCGTTCCGCAGGCCTCCTTCGGCACCTGGGGTGTGGACCTCGCCGGGCGCGACACCGCAGAAAAGCCGGGCAACAACTTCTTCAAATACGCTAACGGCACCTATCTGGACCACCTGACCATCCCGTCAGACATGACCAGCTATGGCCCGTTCAATGCGCTGGCTGAACTCTCCCGCACGCGGGTGCAGACCATCCTGAATGATCTCTCCGCTCACCCGGTCAAGCACCCCAAGAGCATTGAGGAAAAGCTGGGCACCTTCTACGCCTCTTTCATGGATGAAAAATCCATCGAAAAGCAGGGCATCAAGCCCATGAAGGATGATCTGGAAAGCATCCAGAAAATGCTGGACGCCAAGGCGTTTGCAACGCTTTCCGGCACAGCGTCCGCCAACTTCATGACGTCCCCCTTCTCTCTGGGCATCAACCCGGACGCCAAGGACCCGACCCACTACGCGCTGGGTGTGGATCAGGCTGGTCTGGGCCTGCCGGACCGTGATTATTACCTGAAGCCGGAATTCGCCGCCAAGCGCGCCGCCTATCAGACCTACATCACGCAGGCGCTGACGCTGATCAAATGGCCGGAACCGGCCAATGCCGCCGCCGCCATTGTGGCGTTTGAAACAAAGCTGGCGGAAGTCCACTGGGCCCGCGCGGACCTGCGTGACCCGCAGAAAACCTACAACCCCATGACGGTGGACGCCCTGAGCAAAGCCGCTCCGGGTTTTGACTGGGTTGCCTGGCTGACGGCCGCTGGCCTGCCGACAGAAGGGCTTGCAAACCGCACCGTGATTGTGGGGGAACCCACCGCCATTACGGGTGAGGCCGCAATTCTGGCCAAAGCCGATATCGGCCTGCTTCAGGCATGGCAGGCGTTCCATACGGTTGAAAACGCCACCCCCTACCTGCCGGATGCCTTTGTGCAGGCCCGCTTTACCTTCAGCAAGGCCCTGTCCGGCCAGCCCGCACTGCCCGTACGCTGGAAGCGCGGTGTTCAGGCCACCAGTGCCGCCATGGGCATGGCTTTGGGCAAGGTCTATGTGGAGCGGTACTTCCCCGCGGAAAACCGTACGGCCATGCAGAAGCTGACGGGCGACCTGAAAGACGCCTTCCGCATCCGCCTCCAGCACAACACATGGATGAGCAAGGAAACGCGGGAAGCCGCCCTGCGCAAACTTGAAAACTTTGAAGTGCAGGTGGGCTACCCGAACGAATGGCGGGATTATTCCAGCCTGAACGTGAAAAAGGGTGACGTGTACGGCAATGCCAAAAACGGCGTGGCATTTGAGTGGGATTACTGGCTGGCCCGTCTGGACAAGCCAGTTGACCGGAACGAATGGGACATGACGCCCCAGACGGTCAACGCCTACAACAACCCGCTGTTTGATCAGGTCGTGTTCCCCGCCGCCATCCTTCAGCCGCCGTTCTTCAACCCGCAGGCCGATGCCGCCGTCAATTACGGGGCCATTGGCGGGGTGATTGGTCATGAAATGACCCACTCCTTCGATGATGAAGGCCGTCAGTTTGACGAACATGGCCGCCTGCGTGACTGGTGGACCAAGGCCGACGCCGCCCGCTTCCAGAAGCTGGCTGACCGCCTTGGCGCACAGTATGATGCGTTTGAGGTGCTGCCGGGCGTGCATGTGAACGGCAAGCTGACCATGGGTGAGAACATTGCGGACCTTGGCGGCCTGACACTGGCTCTGGATGCGTATCATGCCTCCCTCAACGGCCAGCCTGCGCCGGTGATTGATGGCCTGACGGGTGATCAGCGCGTGTTCCTCGGCTGGGCGCAGGTCTGGCGTGAGAAGCTGCGTGACGATACGGTCAAAAACCTGATCGTGACTGACCCGCACTCCCCCCCGCAGGCGCGTGTGAACATCCCGATGCACAATATCGATGCCTGGTACAAGGCATGGGATGTCAAACCGGGCCAGGCTCTGTATCTGACACCGAAGCAGCGCGTAAAAATCTGGTAATAAACCCGTTTTTAAACACGCCTGAAGAGAGGGCGGCTCCTTGCGGGGGCCGCCCTTTTTTTGCCTGCCCTCTCAGCCACCGGGCGGCCCATCCCCATGCCACCCGCACCCCGAACACAGCCGCGCAACGTGCCGCCAGCACACGGATTTTCCGCACCCTGCCTCCGCCGACAGAGGCCATTTCTGGCCGCCCGGATCTGGTCAGACCGGACACCTCCTGCCGCGCAACCAGCCGCTCCGGCAACGCCCCATACCCGCCGCAGGGACCGACCGAAACCGGCCCCGGACCGGCCCCTGCCTTGTTTCCCGCCCCCCCGTCCGCTAACCATAAGGCAAGAACGGTCGCGCAACAGAGCTGCTGGAGCGGGGCCGGGGACCGCCACAGGTCACCCCCCGTCCACGGAAAAGAGCCGCCGATGCCCCACACACCGCACCGCCCTCATCCCGCTGCCGCCTCTCCCACCCGCCGCCATGTTGTGCAGGGGTTAGGCACCGGAGCCGCAGCCCTTGCCGTCAGCAGCATAACGCCCGCACAGGCCGCCGCGGACCAGACTGGCGCGGCACCCCGCACGCACGACGCAGCGACACCTGCCCGTCCCGGTTCATCCTCTGCACCCGATGCACCGCGTTTTTTCAGCCCGGAGCAGTTCGCTTTTCTCTGCGCCGCGTGTGAGCGGATTTTCCCTGCCGATGCCAGCGGCCCCGGCGCTCTGGCCCTTGGTGTGCCCCACTTTATTGACCAGCAGATGGACACACCGTGGGGCCGTGGAGAACTCTGGTATATGCAAGGCCCACACCGTACAGACGCACCTGCCAATCTGGGCTATCAGCTTCCTTACAGCCCGCAGCAGATTTACAAAATCGGTCTGACAGGCGTCATTGCATGGGTGCGGCAGACACATCAGGCGGCGTTTGAAACACTGACGCCAGACGTGCAGGACACCATTCTGACCGCACTGGAACAGAACGCCACACAGTTTGCAGGCCCGCCCGCCCTATCGCCCGTCCCTTTACCCGCCTCTACATTTTTCGAGCAGCTCCGCTCGGATACGATTGAAGGCGCATTTGCCGACCCTCTCCACGGTGGCAACAGACATCTGGCGGGCTGGGTGATGATGGGCTTCCCCGGTGCACGGGGTGACTATATGGACTGGGTCGACCGGTATGACACCCCATACCCCTACGGCCCCGTCTCCATTGCCGGGGAGCGTGCTGAGCATGACTGACAAAACACTTCCCCCCGTGGATGTTGTAGTGGTTGGCAGCGGCTGGGCTGGCAGCATCATGGCCAAGGAACTGTGTGAAGCCGGTCTTTCCGTTGTGATGCTGGAACGCGGGCAGCGGCGCTCAACCGCGCGGGACGGTGCTTACCCGTCCTCTCTGGATGAGCTGGAAGGCGCTGTGCGCTACAAGCTTTTTCAAAACCCCGCGCAAACAACAGTGACCGTGCGCAACCGGATGGATCAGGAGGCTGTGCCGTATCGTCGGCTGGCGGCGTTTCTGCCGGGAGCAGGCGTGGGCGGAGCGGGGCTGCACTGGACAGGCGTGCATTTCCGCGCTCCCCCGCAGGACCTCCGTCTGCGCAGCCATATTACGGAACGCTATGGCCGCACCTTCATCCCCGAAGGCATGAACCTTCAGGATTACGGCGTCACCTATGCCGAACTGGAACCGTTTTTTGACAAAGCGGAGAAAGTCTTCGGCACATCCGGGGAAGCCTATACCGTAAACGGAAAAACCACTGGCAAGGGCAATGTGTTTGCGCCTGACCGCTCGGATGATTTTCCGCTTCCCGCCCTGCGGGATGTGTATACCGCGCATCTGTTCCGCCATGCCGCAGCAGAGGCCGGGTATCATCCTTACGCCATGCCCGCCGCCAATGCGTCCCAGCCCTATACAAACCCGTATGGCGCGCAGATGGGTCCGTGTAACTTCTGCGGCTATTGCAGTGATTATGCCTGCTACATGTACGCCAAGGCCTCACCGAACGTAAACATCATGCCCGCCCTGCGGCGGCATGAAAATTTCACGCTCCGCAGCAACGCGCATGTGCTGAAAGTCCTGCTGGATTCCACCGGCAAAAAAGCGACCGGTGTTGTCTATCAGGATGCCGAGGGTAACCAGATCACCCAGCCCGCCGGTCTGGTCATTCTGGCGGCCTTCCAGTTCCATAACGTCCACCTCATGCTGCTCTCCGGTATTGGCAAAGCCTATGACCCTGTCAGCAACACCGGCACAGTGGGGCGGAACTTTACCTATCAGAACATTACCAACAGCACTGTCTGGATGCCGCCCACCCGCAGCACGGACCAGTTTATCGGCTCCGCTGGCGGTGTTGCGATCGATGATTTCAACAGCGACAATTTTGACCACGGCCCCCTTGGTTTTATTGGTGGCTCCCCGCTCTGGGTCAATCAGGCGGGCGTCAAACCCATTGCCGGCGCAAAAGCCCATACGCCGGGCGTGCCGCGTTGGGGGAGTGCGTGGAAAAAAGCAGCCATTGAGACCTACCGCCATTCCTTCACCATCAACGCGCAGGGCTCCAACATGGCCTACCGCGATGTCTATCTGGACCTCGACCCCACATGGCGCACCAGCTACGGCCAGCCGATGCTGCGCATGACGTTTGACTGGAAAGATAATGATATCCGCATGAACCGTTACGTCATCAGCCAGCTTGCCAACGTGGTGAAGGCCCTCGGCGCGCAGGATGTGCAGTATGGCATGCGGGAGCCGGGTAAACCGTTTGACGTGCGCGAGTATCAGACCACGCATCTGTGCGGGGGTGCCGTCATGGGGGACGACCCGAAAACCTCTGCCCTCAACCGCTATCTGCAAAGCTGGGACGTACCCAACGTGTTTGTGGTCGGGGCCAACGCCTTCCCGCAGGGAATGGGGTATAACCCGACGGGGCTGGTCGCCGCCCTCGCCTACTGGTCCGCCCACCATATCCGCACCCAATGGCTGAAGGGCAATGGCGGCCCGCTGGTGGCGCTATGAAGTATCTCCTTCTCTGCGGCGCGGCCCTCCTCTCTAGCCTCACCGCCCCGGCTCTGGCGGCAGACCAGCACGCCCCACAGCCGGGCACATCCCTGCCCGCTCCTGCCAGCCCGGAAGATGCAGCGTCGCGTGCCATTGCGCCGCCTACCGCCACACCGGAGGCCCTGCCATCAGGCACGACACCCCCGGCCTCTCACTCTGCGTCTGATGGCAAGACTACGCCTGCACAAGCGCTGATTGCCAAAGGCCGCTACATCGCCGCCGCAGCGGACTGCGCGGCCTGCCACAGCATGCCCGGCTCGGCCCCCTATGCCGGGGGCTATGCCTTTCAACTCCCGATCGGCACGCTGTATTCCTCCAACATCACGCCGGACAAAGCCCACGGCATTGGCCGCTGGACGGAAGCGCAGTTTGTCCGCGCCATCCGGGAAGGCGTGCGGCCCGATGGTGCCTCGCTTTACCCGGCCATGCCCTTCCCCTCCTATGCCCGCATGACGGACGCGGATCTGCATGCGCTGTATGTCTATTTCATGCAGGGGGTGCAGCCTGTCGCGCAGGCCGTGCGGCCTAACAGTATTCCCTGGCCCCTTTCCATGCGCTTCCCGCTGACGGTGTGGCGCTGGGTCTTCGCGCCCTCACCGGACGCCGCACGCAAATCGGCGGAACGCCCGTTCCCCACGCCTGAACTGGCACGCGGCGCTTATCTGGTGGAAGGCCCCGGCCATTGCGGCGCGTGCCATACCAGACGCGGCCTCGCCATGCAGGAAACCGCCCTGACGGCACAGGACGGCCCGCACTATCTGGCCGGGGGGGCGGCAGTTGATGGCTGGACCCCACCCTCCCTGCGCGGGGAACCCCGCACGGGTCTGGGCGCATGGAGTGTGGCAGACCTCACGGCCTTCCTGCGCTCAGGGCGGAATAAACGCGGCAGCGCCTTTGGCAACATGGACACCGCAGTGCATCACGGCACGCAATATCTGACGGATGAAGATCTGACAGCCATGGCGCGCTACCTGAAAAGCCTGCCCCCGGCTGACGCCACGCAAGCTGGCTGGGAGCCAGACCCTGCCGCCACCCATGCCCTTCAGGCAGGCGGCAGGCTGACACCGGGGCAGCAGCTTTATCTGGATAACTGCGCGGCCTGCCACCGCAGCAACGGCGCGGGCTATGCTCCGGCCTTCCCGCCGCTGGCAGGTAATCCGGTGGTGCAGAACAGGTCAGGCGACTCCCTCATTCATATTGTGCTGACGGGCGCGACCCTGCACGGCACGGCCGCAGCGCCTTCCGCCTTTACCATGCCCGGCTTTGGCGCGCGGCTGACAGATGCGCAGGTGGCCACTGTTGTCACCTTTATCCGTCAGGCATGGGGCAATACGGCTCCGGCTGTGGCGGACACAGACGTCGCGCATCTGCGCAAGACCCTCACGCCCGACACACTGCAAAGCGCGCCGCCAACCCCGGTTGACCCGGCCCCCGTCCGGGCCGATGCCATTCCGCAGCGGCCCGCACAGGATCCCTCGCAGGAAACTGCGCACCCTGCTATGTAAGGCAAATTCGGATTCAGGGTGGCAACAATGCAGAAGCAATGGCAAAATAGCCGCTTCAACCGGTCAGCTTCTGGCGCGGTTCTTGCGGAGGAGAGATCCGGCACTTTATGACGGCGAAGCTCAGCCCTTCTTCGCGCAGGCGGGATGGGCAGGAACCGCGACTGGTTCCTCCTTCCCCACCCGGCACAGCAACCCCCGCCAGCCCGCCGCCTGCCCCGCAGGATGGTGAACGGGACCGGCTGACCGCATCCCCCACGCCCGTCGCCCGCCCGGCCAGCGGCTACCGCCGCGTTAAAGGCACCGCCACCCCCATTATCCGCAGGGAAGTCTACGCCGAGCCGACAATCGGCCCGGTGCTGACAGCCTCCGCCCTTGCGCATTTCCTGCTGCTGGGCGCGCTGCTCTGGCAGGCCACGCACCACCCGCCGCACGGCACGCCGGACGGCCAGCAGCCTTCCCCGGTGGAAATGGTGTTTGCTCAGCCGGAATCCACCAGCGGTATGGTTGGCCCACATTCGGATGAAGCCGGGGGCGGCAATTCCGGCAAGGCCCCGAGCAAGGCCGGGCAGGCTGAACCCAGCCCGGCGGAAGGCCCGCCCTCCCCCACCGTGCCCTCTGAGGAAACACCGGCCACCCCGCCGCTGCCAGAAGCGGATGACGGGCTGACCAAGTCCTCCCCGCAGCCGCCCAAGCCGGTTAAGGCCGCGCATCCGCCGTCCGGCCACAAACCGCAGGCGCATGCCATCCCGCGCCCGACGCAGCACACCCGGCCCACCCCCAACCCGAACCACCGTGCGGCGTCACCTTTTGATAACCCGATGGACCTCTCCTTTAACGAGGCCCCGGCTCCCCGCCGCTCCCGTCACGGCAGACCGGGCGGCTCCGGCGGCCCGATTGATCTGTCCGTCGGCCCTGTGGTGGAAAACGGCCAGATTAACGCGCACTACACTTCCCGCACCTCCGTGCGCGGTGTGAGCGATGATTATGGTGAGCAGATTAACGAGTGGATTCAGCGCCACATGTACTACCCGGAAGAAGCGGCCCGAAACGGGGAAGAAGGCAGTTCCTCCGTGCATGTGGTGCTGGACCGCACAGGCCGCGTGAAGTCCGTCTATCAGACAGGCTCTGCCGGGTCTTACTATCTGGATGCCGCAACCTCCGGCATGTTCCGCGGCTCCCAGCTTCCACCAGTCCCGCCGGATATGAAGGGCAACCACTTCGATATTGATCTGACGATCAATTACATCCTGATCCGGCGTTAAGGGCAGCGTCTGCCTTTTAACGCCGGGATGTTTCCGAATTCTGGTGGGGAAACGGACTGCGGGCCATGCCCCGGCCTCACCAAAATCTGTAGAAACCAGCCCCTTAAAATCAGTTGCTCTGACCCTCTTGTAGAGAATAGTTTTTTAGAAGATCACTCTATTCCGGGCGGGAATAATGTCTGATAAAAATCCTGTTCTTTCTATTGCCTATTGTCTTGAAACAGACCGGTTTGAGGCGGCCCGGACAGCGCACCTGCATCAAAAAGATACGTTTTACTGTCCGAAGTGCCATATCCTCGTCACGCCTGCCCGCTCGTGCAAACACAATTATTTTTTCCGTGCGCTAAAAATTTTGCACGACACTAACTGCCGCTATCACAAAGAGCCAACGGAAGCGACAGGGACGAGCACACCGAAAGCCGGTGATCCCATAGACCAGCCTCTTCTCATTCCAAATTTTTTGGGAAAAATAAAACGCATCCCCCGTATCGGGCGGCCAGACCCTGCCGAGCTTGCGGCCCTCATTGCCAGAGCACAAAAACTGCCAGTTCTGGTGCAGGGAACACTAGAGGCTGTTGCTGACGCCTGGTCATCCCTGTCCTTCGCGGAAAGACGAAAGGAATTTCTGACAATAAACGATGTTAACAGAAGTTATAGTGAAAACTTTAATTCAATAGATAATAACGACTACAATTTAGATACTTTTGACTGGGATGGTAAAATTATTCACGGTGATGGAAAACTTACCAAAGGGTCCGCAAAAGGATATTATTTTGTAAACTGCTATCGAAAATTCGTCATCAATGGGGAGATTTTTCCTTTAAACATCACTCTTGGGCCGGAGTTTACGGAGACTTATAAAAAATACTCTTTATGCGACCTTATCCATGGAAAGGTTAAAATATTTCTCCACGGCTGCCGCCCGGTTTTTAACCCGGAACGACGCTGCCTGACTGTGACTCTTCCAAAAGACTTATACCAATTTGTTTTTGCTATGACCCATGAGCCCAGTCGCGCAATCCGAGGGACATAATGCGCCATGGCTGCTCGGT